>JAHEAW010000020.1 GCA_024642545.1 Erythrobacteraceae bacterium | reverse complement strand
GCTACATCATGTGCAAGGCGATGAACCGCAGCTTCATTTCGGTGATCGCGGGTGGATTTGGCACGGAATCCTCATTGGGTGGGGAGGCCAAGACTGATCGCCCGTGGAAACGCGGCAGTGCAGAAGATGCCGCCTTCCTGCTCAAGGAATCGGAAAATGTCATTATCATCCCAGGTTACGGGATGGCGGTGGCGCAGGCGCAGCATGCGCTGCGTGAAATGGGCGATGTGCTGAAGGAACACGGCGTCAATGTGCGCTATGCAATCCACCCCGTGGCAGGCCGTATGCCGGGGCATATGAATGTGCTGCTGGCCGAAGCCAACGTTTCCTATGACGAAGTGTTCGAGCTGGAAGACATCAACAGCGAATTCGCGCAGGCAGATGTTGCCTTCATCATCGGTGCGAACGATGTGGTCAATCCGGCAGCCAAGACTGACAAGGGCTCACCCATCTACGGCATGCCTGTGTTCGATGTTGAAAAGGCCAAAACGGTCATGTTCATAAAGCGCAGCATGGGCGGGGTCGGTTATGCCGGTGTCGATAATGATGTGTTCTACATGGACCAGACGATGATGTTGCTGGCCGATGCCAAGAAGATGGTAGAGGAAATCGTGAAGCACCTGGACTAACGGATCAGGGCCGGGTCCAGGTAACTGTGCGGCAAATGATGAATACGCAGCCTTTGACATGCAGCGTATCACCATCGGGCGTTAGTGCAGCATTGAACGTGCGGCCTTCCTTGGGCGTATAACCCTTGCCCTTCCAACTGTCCCCTTCGGCGGACAGGTTCCAGAAAATTGGCAGACCCAGCAATTTGCGGTCCCGCTTGTCCTTGTCCGGATTTTTGCCATCGCGCGCTCCGCCGACAGGTTCCGGCACCAGAAATTTGGCGATCTTGCCGCACATTCCGCTACCGCATTTGTAGAAGCTGACAATTGATGTGGCATCGTCGGTCCTCCAGTTGCCCGCTATAGAAGGCGGTGCGGCCTGTACCGGCGCGGCGCTGGCTGCGCCCAGAAAAGCGATGAAATTCAGAAGAAAAATTCGCATATAATGTCCTTATGGTCAGGATGAGCGACCGCATATGTCTGATAATATTACGGAACAAACTGGCGCTTGGCTTCACGCAATATTTGGATCAAAAGCCGTAACCGAAGAGGGCATTTGACATGATCAAGATGAACGCTGGCTGGTGCGCCGACAGCATTATGGCACAGCAGCAAATGATGACCTGTGCGATGAGATCATTTGGCTGCGACAGCCCCGTAAGTAAAGCCGCGGCCCATGCGCTGCTCAGTCACCCTGAGGGGGTGCAGCGTTATGCGTAGAATTGGCGAACTGGCGCTTATCGCATTGGCCTTGTTGGCGGCAGCAGCCCTTTTGCTACACACACCCGATACTGACCCCGCGAAGATGCGCGCAAAGTATGGCGGTCCGCCGTCACAATTTGTCTCGCTGGCGAACGGGCAAACGGTCCATGTTCGCGACGAGGGGCCGCGTGATGCAGAGCCAATCATGCTGTTGCACGGCTCCAACGCGGATCTGCATACCTGGGATCCTTGGGCCGGGAGGCTCGGCAACCGCTACCGGATCATTCGCTTTGACCAGATCGGTCATGGGCTGACGGGTCCCGCCAAGGATGGCGATTATTCGCAAGGCGCCTTTGTGAAGACTGTCGATCAGGTGGCGGACAAGCTGGGCCTGTCTCATTTCATCATCGGCGGGAATTCCATGGGCGGAGGGATTGCCATGGCCTATGCCATCGCCCACCCGCAGCGCGTAGATGGGCTGATCCTGGTTGATGCGGCTGGTGCACCAATTGCGGAACAAGGGCGCGGCAATATCGGCTTCACTCTGGCCAGATTGCCGTTGATCAACCGCCTGATGTTGATCTTCACGCCTCGCGACCTGATCGCCAAAAGCCTGAACCAGAGCGTTCTCAACAAGTCAGTTGCAGGCCCCGATGCGGTTGACCGCTATTGGGAGCTGCTGCGTTATCCGGGTAATCGACGGGCCACGATGATCCGCTTTGGACAAAAACGCTCGCAATTCACCGCTGCACAGGTTGGGCAGGTTACTGTCCCGGCCCTGATCCTGTGGGGCAAGGGCGATCCCTTGATCCCTTTCGCTGCTGCCACTTGGTACGATCAGCACCTTGCCCATTCTACGCTGGTTGGTCTGCCCGGCATTGGCCATTTGCCGATGGAAGAAGCGCCGGACCAGACTGCCGCTGCGGTAGGAAATTGGCTTGGTGAATCTGCATTATCCACCAAGACCCGCTGAATTGACAGGCTGTAACAAGGCGCTGGACGTGACCGGCAAGCCTGCGTAACCTGCTTTCAAGCCAGCATTGGTGGATTCGGTCAAGGGGCAGTAATCTTTGCGAAAACTGGGACTTATCGGGGGGTTAAGCTGGGTCTCCACCCATACTTATTTCGACCAGATCAACCGCTTGTGCCAGCGGCGAGATATGCCGCGCGTAACACCCCCGCTGCTGGTAGAAAGTCTCGATTTTGCACCGCTGGGTGATGCCGGGAACGGGATTAATTGGAATTATGCTGCGCAGATGCTGAGCGAATCTGCCCGGAGGCTGGAACAGGCCGGTGCGCAAGGCTTGCTGATTTGCGCCAATTCAATGCACCGGGTGTATGATGCGGTGGCCGAAGGGGTGTCAATTCCGGTGATCCATGCAGCCGATTGCATCGGTGCGCGCATGGCCCGAGACGGGGTTAGCGGTGCAGCGTTGATGGGCCGCCGAAACGTGATGACCGAAAGCTTTTTTCGTGAGCGGCTCGTCAACCGCGGGGTCGACCTACTTGCGCCCGAAATGGCCGATGTCGAGGAGATTGACCGGATCATCCACGAAGAACTGATGCGCGGTAAGGCCAGCCGTAATGCAGAACGCGCGCTCCGCACCATTTTTACACAAAAAGAACAGGCGGGAGCAAAAGCGATTGTCCTGGCCTGCACCGAGCTAGAACTGGTGGTCGACATCGACGCCAATGTCCTGCCGATATTCGATTCCGCGCATATTCACTGCCAGGCGGCAGTGGCGTGGATGAAGGGAGCTGATGCCGTGGTTTGAGGGAACGAACCAATTTATCAAGAGAGGGACCTGATACATGATTATACTATCTTACCGCCGCCTTGCAGCCATTACGGCGGGGGCCGCAATTGCCTTGGGCATGACCGCACCGGCTCTGGCCGGGCCCAAGATCGCCAACAGCTATATTTGTGTGTTCAGCAAGGGCAAGGTCGCCAAGGCTGATGTTCCGGGCGCTGCCAATAGGTCTGTCAACTCACAGGGCGGCCAGTTGAAACATGTTTATAGCAACAGCATTCATGGCTTTGCTGCCAATATTTCGGCACAAGGCGCGGCCAATATGCAGCGCGCCAACCCCAACATCGCTTATTGCGAACAGGATCAGGAAATAACCATTGGCCAGAATGTCGGCGCGAAGAAGCGACCTGGCTCTGGCGGCGGCACTACCACGCCTCCGCCGCAGGCCACTCCTTGGGGTATCGCCCGGGTGCATGGCGGAGTTTCTGGGGCCAGCGGCACGGCATGGATTATCGATTCCGGGATTGACCGCACTCATCCTGATCTGACAATCGATGAAGCCCGCAGCACGTATTTTACCGGTCGTGACTGGAATGATGAAAATGGCCACGGCACACATGTTTCCGGCACTATTGCAGCCCGGGATAATGCGATTGGCGTGATCGGCGTGGCTGCTGGCGCGACATTGGTGGCAGTGCGCGTGCTCGACCGGCGCGGCTCAGGCTCGATCAGCGGGGTGATTGCCGGGGTCGATTATGTTGGCGGTGCTGGCAAACTGGGCGACGTTGCCAATATGAGCCTGGGCGGCGGTGTCAGCCAAGCGCTTGACGATGCTGTGGTTGCCGCTTCGGGCAAGGTGAAGTTCGTGCTCGCTGCAGGTAATGAAGCGGACAGTGCCAATAATCACTCACCGGCACGCGCCAATGGACCCAATATCTATACCGTTTCGGCCTTTGCCAATGGCGATACCTGGGCCAGCTTCTCCAACTATGGTAATCCGCCGATCGATTTTGCTGAACCGGGCGTGTCGGTTTATTCAACCTATAAGAATGGCGGCTATGCAACCTTGAGCGGCACTTCCATGGCTGCACCGCATCTGGCCGGAATTTTGCTGCTGGGCGGGGTACGGCCTGACGTAACCGTAAAGGGTGATCCTGATGGTCTGGCCGATACGATCGGGATTCACTAACTGGTAAGCGCGCAAGTGGGCCTTGCCCAAAGGCGCTCAGACGGGCCGACCGGATCACTCCGGGCGGCCCGTTTTGCGCTATAGTGCGACTACCCAGCGATGTTGCCCGATTGTTCCCGTTGTTTGGGCGCAGACAGTAACCTAAGCCCTGCGCCACATGACCCGCGCTTCTTACGCCGCTGACCCGACCGCTTCATGCGGGCGTGAATTTGCCGAAAACCGAGAGGGGACGCGTGGGCCGCGCAGCGAATTCCAGCGTGACCGAGACCGGATAATCCATTCAATCGCCTTTCGCCGCCTGCGCAGCAAGACGCAGGTTTTTATCGCCCCCGATGGCGACCATTACCGCACCCGACTGACGCATAGTCTGGAAGTGGCGCAGATCGGCCGTGTGCTGGCGCGGGCGCTGGGTCTGGACGAGGATCTGACCGAAGCGCTTTGCCTGGCGCATGACATCGGCCACCCGCCGTTCGGCCACGCTGGGGAAAAGGCGTTGTCGCAGGCACTGGTGCGGCACGGCGGGTTTGATCACAACGCCCAGTCACTGCGTACGTTGATGCGGCTGGAGAGCCCCTATTGCGAGCATGAGGGGCTCAATCTGACATGGGAATTGCTTGAAGGGTTGGCCAAGCATAATGGCCCAGTGCACCAACCGGGCTGGGCGCTGGCTGAGCTTGACCGCGATTATCCGCTCGATCTGCAGCATTATGCCTCATTAGAGGCGCAGATTGCCGCGATTGCAGACGATATTGCCTACGATAATCACGACATCGACGATGGGCTGCGCGCCGGCTTTTTGCAGCTTGACGATCTGCTGACCATCCCATTCGTCGCGGATCAATGGCGAGCGGTCGAAAAGCGCTTTCCCGGCGCTCCGCGTGATCGTCAGCTACGTGAATTGGTGCGCGGGCAGATCGGATTGATGGTGAATGATGTGATCACGCAGACGCAAAGCGCAGTGCTGGGCCATGGGAGTGCCGCTGCAGTCCGTGCTGCGGGCCGCACGCTAGGTACATTTTCATCCGGCATGCAGGCGCATGAGCGCGAGATCAAACGGTTCATGTATGACCGGCTGTATTACCATCCGGGCCAATTGGCGACGGCGGAGCGTGCGCGCGACGTCATTGCCCGGCTGTTCGCGGCATACGAACAGGATATCACGCTGCTGCCGGAAAGCTGGCGCAGCAACCTGCCTGCAACAGAGCCGGAGCGCAGCCGCTCTATCGCCGATTTTATTGCCGGAATGACGGACCGCTATGCGATTGATCAATGTGCGCAGATTTACGGCAAGGTGCCAGAGGGGTTGAGCAATGTTTGAACAGACCCGTATCGCGCTGGTCGGGGCAACCGGCCTGATTGGCCGTACCATCATCCAGCAGACGATCGGCCGGGAGGATTTGCGGCTAGTAGCGATTGGCCGGCGCGAGGTGAAATTGCCGCCCGGCGCCAAGATGGAGCTTTTTGTGGCTGATCCGGCGCAGTGGTGCGATGTGCTGGAGGCAGTGCGCCCGGCAGCAGTGATCAATGCGCTGGGCACCACTTGGCGCAAGTCCGGCCGAGACGAGGGAGCATTTCGCGCGGTTGATCAGGACCTGGTGCTGTCGGTTGCTCGGGCTGCGCATGAACTGGGTGTGCAGCGCTTCCTTTCGATCAGCTCACTCGGAGCGGATCTGGCAACGAAGAACTTTTACCTGCGGGTGAAAGGTGAAGTGGAGCGCGATCTGATGAAGGTCGGTTTCCAGCGGCTCGATATTCTGCGGCCCGGTCTGCTGCTTGGGCTGCGGCAAGGCGATTTGCGGTTTGCTGAAAGTATGGGAATTGCGGCTGCGCCGCTGATGAACCTGTTCTTGCATGGTAAGTACCGTCATTACCGTGCGATAAGTGCGCGCACTGTTGCTGATGCAGCGTTGGCGCTGGCGATGCGCAAAGCGGGCGGAAAATTCGCTCATGATTATGATGCGATACTGCGCGCGGCGCATTCACTGCCGCAAATTGCGGGCCGACTGGCTGACGCTGCCTAGCTGCGGAGAGGAAGAAGTTGATGTGGAATGCTGTTTTTGGTGCTGTCAATCTGATCGCACTGGCCGGATGGATCATCCTGATCGCGCTGCCGCGTCGGCCCTTTCCGATGACAGTGGTACTTTACCTCGGTGTTGGTCTGCTGTGCCTGATTTATTCGGTGGGACTGATTGCACTGGTGTCGGGCGGACTGGGCGCCGATGGCAATACCGCAGGACAAAGCTTTTTTACCATCGAGGGCGTTCGGGCGATATTCGCCAATGACGCAGGAGTAGGAATCGGCTGGACCCATTATCTGGCGTTCGATCTGTTTACCGGACTGTGGATCGCCCGTGATGCAGATGCGAAGGATTTTTCACGGCTGGTGCAGGTACCTGTTCTGCTGCTGACCTTCCTGGCTGGACCAATGGGACTGCTGCTGTGGCTTATTATCCGGGAACGCCGTGCACGGCGGCTTGGGCGCGGCCGGGGCTGACCGCTCGCGAACAATTGAAAACACCCGCCAGATTTCTCCGGCGGGTGTCCATGCGACCCTGAGGGGGGAAAGTATCAGTGAATGGCCTTGTCGCCGGCGTTGCCAACGGATTCTATATCGCGGCCCACACCCTTTACGGTGTTGCAGGCAGTAGTAGTGAAGGTGATCGCTGCAATTCCGACAGCGATTAAAACTTTACGGGTCATAGTCACATCTCCGACTTGGTAATCCAGCCAGTAATGACCCCATAACGCTGGCCGTGTAAAGCGGTTCCCTATTCGGCATTCGTTGGTGAGGGTATTGCACGCGACAGGCGGTGTTCACGCCATGCGATAATGACCCCGGCCGCCACAATCAGCGGGGCGCCAACCCAGGTAGCAACCGGCGGCAGCGCGCCAAACACCAGCCAGCCGAACAAGGTCGCCCAGATAAGAGAAGAATAATCCATCACAATCACGCTTGATACAGCACCCAGTCGCAGCGCCGCAGTGAGGAGAAACTGGCCCAGAATTCCAAACAACGCCAATCCGCCCAGCAGCAGCCATTCGTAAAGCGTATGGCTTTGCGCCACAAATGGCAGTGCCAGTGCCAGCACCGGAGTGCTGAAGGCGGAAAAATAGAACACGGTGGTCAGCGGATGTTCGGTTTTGCTCAAATCGCGGATCTGAATCGAGATGAGCGCGATCATGAAAGCAGCCGAAAGCGATACCAAAGCGCCGATCAGCGGCAGCTCACCGCCGCCGGGCTGGGCAATCACCAACACCCCGGCAAAGCCGAGCAGCACCGCAGCCCACCGGTATTTTCCAACATCTTCATGCAGGATCAGCGCTGACAGGATGACAGCCCAGATGGCCGAGGTGAAGCCCAGCGTGGTCGCCTCGGCCAATGGGAGCAGCAACACTCCGCCGAAATTGAGGAACATCCCGATCAGACCGAAAATCGCGCGTCTGCGGTGAACAGCGATCCGTTCGGTTTTGAACAGATAGATCTTGCCGCTGCCCCAGAAAAACAGGCCCAGAACCGGTATGGTGACCACTTGCCGCCAGAACAGGATTTCAGCAAGATTGACGCCGCTTTCGCCCAGCAATTTGACGAAAACCAACATCACCGAAAGTACGAAAGCGGCGCCCAGGCGGATCACCAGTGCCAGGATCGGTCTTTGCTGGGGCAGCGAATCCATTGAGCCGCCTTAAGCGCTGGCGGCGGACGATCAAGCGTTGTTCTGCGTTGCTGCAGCCGCCATATAACGCGGCGGTATGGACCTGCTCCGATTTCTGACCTTTGCCAGTGATGCAGAAATTGCCGGCCTGTGGGGGCTCGGCATGATCGGCGTTGCGCTGCTCGCGCTGCTGGGCGAACGCCTGCGGATGCGGCGGGCAAGGATCGATCGGGTTGGCTGGGTTCCGTGGACGACAATCTTCATGACCAGCGCCATTGTCGGCGCGGGCCTGCTGGCTTTGTCGGCAAAAGGCCTGATGGCCGGATGATGGTTTAGAGGCAGGCTTCCAGAAACGCCTGATCAAATCCATACTGGCGCGCTTTTTCGAGCGTGTAGGGACGCAGACCCGAGGCGCGATATTCGCCAATGATCTTGCCGTCGTCACTTTCGTCCAGATATTCGAATTTGAACAGCTCTTGCGTCACGATTACATCGCCTTCCATCCCAATTACTTCGGTGATGTTGGTGGTGCGGCGCGAACCATCGCGCAGACGCTTTACCTGCACGATCAAGTCGACCGATTCGGCAATCTGGCGCGAAATGGCTTCCTTGGGAATCTTGATGTCGCCCATCAGGATCATGTTTTCCATACGGCCAAGGCATTCGCGCGGGCTGTTGGCGTGAAGCGTACACATTGAACCGTCGTGGCCGGTGTTCATAGCGGCAAGCAGGTCGAAACATTCCGCGCCGCGAATTTCGCCCAGAATAATCCGGTCAGGTCGCATACGCAGTGCGTTCTTGACCAGATCCCCGATGGTAATCGCGCCTTGCCCTTCGAGGTTCGGCGGACGGGTTTCAAGCGGCAGCCAGTGCGGCTGCTGCAAGCGCAATTCAGCAGCGTCCTCTATCGTCAGCACGCGCTCGCCCGGATCGATCATTTTCGACAGGGCGTTGAGCATGGTGGTCTTGCCCGAGCCGGTACCGCCAGAAATCACGATGTTCATCCGCGATGCGCCAGCAACTTTGAGCGCAGTCGCCATCTTATCGCTCATCGAACCGAATTCCTTGAGCATGTCGATTGTAATCGGCTTCTCGGAGAATTTACGAATCGAGATCGCGGTTCCGCGCAATGACAATGGCGGGACAATCACGTTAACGCGCGAGCCGTCCTTCAAGCGGGCGTCAGCCAGCGGCGTGGTCTGGTCCACGCGCCGGCCAACCTGGTTCACAATCCGCTGGGCGATCTGGAACAGATGGGATTCGTCGCGGAACTGGATTGGAGCAATTTGCAGCTTGCCCTTCTTTTCGATGTAAGTCTGATCCGGGCCGTTGACCATGATGTCCGACACGTCAGGATCATTGAGCAATTCCTCGAGCGGGCCGAAGCCCAGCAATTCGTCGATCAGCACTTTTTCCAGCGCGAATTGCTCGCGCCGGTTGAGTGTGATTTTCAACTCTGCAAGAACTTCCAGGATGATCGGGCGGAATTCTTCTGACAATTCATCCTTTGACAGCGTTGCCGCGGCTTCAGGATCGACCCTTTCGAGCAGGCGCGGGAGCACCTGTTCCTTGATCTTGTGCACACTTGCTTCGAATCCGGTCGGCCCAGTCTGAGTCTCGGCCACATTGTTAGCCCGGTCTGACAAACGGGTCAGCGCATCTGCATTCTTGTCAGATGGAGCATGCATCGCCGATCCGCTGGCGTCTTCGCCTGGCAAGGGCGGAAACTGGTCGCCGCCCGGCAAAGGTGCGGCATTGTGGCTGGATTTCCCGCCATCGCTGCCTTTCATGGGCTTGGCGACGCCGAATGCGGGACGCCCGCCTGGGGCCATACCTGCTGGTCCGCTCTTTCGTCCAAATGCACTCATTTAGCGTTTCCCATCCCCGGCGCTTGCCGCGTATTGATAAAAATTGTGCTGCCTTGCGGTGACAAATCAGTACTGACTAAAAATGGTGAATAATTCGGAAAGATTATTTTTTGGCTAAAGGCGCGGTGGCTCATTTTGACTGGTGAGTAACGCCAGTCCAGCGCTTGCAACTCTTTGCGGAGCTTTGCACCTAGACTACAAGGGTTTCCTGACAGAGGAAACGAATTGCTAACCAAGAATGGGCAATGCGGCAGGTATGAATGATCCTTCACCAAAAACCGTCATGACCGGCCCAATGGCTGATACCGAGGGGGGTGCGGTCGTGCCGGTGGCGGTGCTGATGGGGATTATCCTCCCGGTAATCGCAGCGGTTTTATATCCTACCTACATGCACCAGATGCCAGATCCGTCAGTCGAATGGACCAGACTGCTGGAAATGCCGTTCGTGTTTGCGGAATTGGCCGTGATTGTGCTGATGATGCGGCATACCGGCCCGCGGTGGTGGAGTTTCCAATCGTTTCCGCGTGATATCAAGCTGGCTTCGGTTATTCTTGTCATTTTTCTGTTTTGGAGCAGCGTCCTGATTTCGAAAAATGCTGGGGTTTCGGTTTTTCTTTCAATCGGGACTTTGGTAAATCTATACTTTGGGATTGTCCTGTATCAGGTCTTCTACCGGACTAATTTGGCAGGCTTGCGGTATCTTTTTCCGATCCTGAATTATGGGCTGATGGTCATTGCGGCGATGACAGCAGTCAAGTTTGCGTTTCCGCCTGACCCGGCAGCGGTACCGGGCGGAAAGATCGAATGGCTGTCGGCCCTGCCCGGTTTTATCAACATCAGACATTTCGGATCATGGAGCGGCGCGATCGCTGCTGGACTTTTCGTAAAGTTGCTGTTCGACCCGGCTGACAGACAGTTGGGCAAATACGAATTTTTCTATTTTTTCGCCGCCACCATGACCATCTGGTCGGGTACGCGGGCGGCAGTTCTGGCTATCATGGTAACTGCAACCATTGTGACCATGGCAATGCGGCAACGGCCCGCCATGCGCAATATCGGTTTTCTCGCCCTGTTGACTGGCGCTGCGTTAATCATTGCGTGGGTCTTGATACCTCATAATGACAGTTCCTTCATGCTCTTCGCGCCGAGCGACGCAACCAACGTCAATTCGGCGACTGGAGGGCGGCTGCTTTTGTGGCAGGCGACTTTTGCCCAATGGCTTCGCTCGCCGTGGCTGGGTTGGGGTTCGGGGTCGATATTCTGGGATGTTTACACTGGCTGGTCGCATACTCAGCCGCACAATCTGGTCTTGCAATTTCTGGTGTCCTGGGGAGTTTTTGGCGCTGCTGCGGGCCTGTGGATCTTGGGCCGGGCGCTGGTGGCAGTACACCGAACCGGAATTGAAGACGCTGAAATGCGGCCTCTCCTTGCAGTGCTTTATGCCTTCATGATTATGAGCATGCTATCGGGGGTTATGTATTATCCGCGCTTCATCATGCTGATTGCGATGATGTTTGCAATCTTGTTCGCCCGGCGCACAGAACGAATGGCAGCTGTGATGCAGCCCGCAATTGCTGATAGACCTGCTGCCGCACTTTGACTTCTGCAGAATTCGTGTAGGCGGGCGCGGTGCCTGATCTTGCAACATCTCACACCCACCGCGAGCATGATGAGCGGACTGGACTGCTGCTGGCGCTGGCTGGCTTTGCGCTGCTTTCCTGCGGCGATGCGGTAATCAAGTCGATGGCCGGAAGCTGGTCGCCGCTCGCCACAGCGGCTTTGCGATTTACCTTTGGCGCGATAGGCTTGTCAGCCTTGCTGGGCCTGCGCGAAGGCAAAGCCGGATTCCGTCCGCAGCACCCATGGCTGCAATTTGCGCGCGGCCTGTGCCTGGCAGGCGCCACGATGTGCTTCTTTTCGGCCATTTTCGTCATGCCGCTGGCCGAGGCGACCTCGCTCATCTTCATGGCGCCCATCTTTACTGCAATCCTGAGCGGCCCACTGCTCAAGGAACGGGTTCACCCAGCCACCTGGATTGCCTCGGTGGCGGCTTTTGCTGGCGTGTTGCTGGTGCTGAGGCCCAATCTCGCGGCACTTGGACCGGTTGCCTTGCTGCCGCTGGGCTCGGCGATGTTTTTTAGTCTGATGATCCTCGCCAATCGGGCAGCAGCTGGGCAGGGCAGCCCGCTTTCGATGCAGCTGTTTGTGGCAGCTGGCGCAGCACCAGTTTTGATTCTTGCCGCCTGGCTAGGCGGGCTCAGCGGAGCCAGCACTCTCGCGCTAAGTTGGCCGGAATGGAGCGTAATTTCGCGCTGTGCGCTGGTCGCGGTTTCTGCCAGCACGGCTCACTGGCTCGTATTCCTGGGAACAACCCGTGCTGGCGCAGCCACCATTGCCCCGATGAGTTATGTGCAATTGTTGGTGGCGATGACGCTAGGGTGGTTTTTCTTCGGGGACCGGCCCGACGCCATGACGCTGCTGGGCGCATCGATCATTATCGGTGCGGGGCTTTATCTGTGGACCAAAGGCAAGGTTGCGGAGCAGCCAATCGCGGATTGATCGCAGCCTCCAAACTTATACATCGCTTGGCAAGGCCAGCATGCTATTAGGCGGCGTGAATTCATGACAGGACATGTCCATTATGTGCGGAATTATTGGCATTATCAGCAGCGATGCGGCCAGCAGCCAAAGCGTTTCAGACCGGTTGGTCGATGGCCTGCGGCGGATGGAATATCGCGGCTATGACAGCGCCGGGGTATGTACTATCGATCACGGTGAACTGGTTCGCCGCCGCGCGCAGGGCAAGCTTGCCAATCTGGTGCTGGAGCTGGAACAGCATGCTGCGCCAGGACCGGTTGGAATTGCGCATACCCGCTGGGCCACGCATGGTGCACCAACCACGCATAACGCCCATCCACATGCGACGCCTCAAGTGGCGTTGGTACACAATGGGATCATCGAAAATTTCAAACCTCTGCGCGATGAGCTGATTGCGCATGGGCGCACGCTTGAAAGTCAGACAGATAGCGAAGTAGTCGCGCATCTGATATCCGAACAGGTCGAAGATGGAGCCAGCCCGGAAGACGCGGTCAAGACCGTCCTCCCGCGGCTGCGCGGCGCGTTTGCGCTGGCAATTGCGTTTCGTGATCATCCTGACATGCTGATCGGTGCTCGCCGCGGATCGCCGCTGGTGGTCGGTTATGGTGTAGGTGAAATGTTCCTTGGGTCCGATGCGCTGGCGCTGGCCCCGCTGACCCAGAAGATCGCTTATCTCGAAGAAGGTGACTGGGTTATCATTACCCGTGATGGCGCGGCGATCTTTGATGATGAGAACACGCCGGTCACGCGGGTCATTACCACCTCGGGCGCATCGGCCGCAGCGGTTGAAAAGGGCAATTATCGCCACTTCATGCAAAAGGAAATCTTCGAGCAGCCGACAGTGGTGGGGCAGACTTTGGGCAGTTATATCCATCGGGCCGATAATTCGGTAGCGCTGCCACAAATCGACTTTGATATCTCGGCGATCAAGCGGGTCACCATCGTTGCCTGCGGCACCTCCTTCTATGCCGGGATGGTCGCCAAATACTGGTTCGAACAATTCGCCCGCGTGCCGGTCGATATCGATGTCGCCAGCGAATTTCGCTACCGCGAACCGGTGCTGGAGGCAGGCGGGCTGTCGCTGTTCATTTCGCAGAGCGGCGAAACCGCTGACACGCTGGCGGCGCTGCGGCATTGCAAGGAAGCTGGCCAGACCATCGCGGTGGTGGTCAATGTTCCCACCAGTTCGATGGCGCGTGAGGCTGATCTGCTGCTACCGACCCATGCCGGTCCGGAAATCGGGGTGGCTTCAACCAAGGCCTTTACCTGTCAACTGGCAGTGCTGGCTGCGCTGGCGGCGCACATGGCGGTCAAGAAGGGCCGGATGGACCGGGCGGAGGAACAGGATGTCGTGCGCCATCTGCTGCAAGCTCCAGCCGCGCTCAATGCTGCGCTCGATCATGATGATGATATTGCCGCGATTGCGCCGCTGATCGCGCCCGCCCGTGATGTGCTGTATCTTGGACGCGGCCCAGATTATCCGCTGGCGCTGGAAGGGGCATTAAAGCTGAAGGAAATCAGCTATATTCATGCTGAAGGTTATGCCTCGGGCGAGATGAAGCACGGGCCGATTGCGCTGATAGACGAAGCGGTGCCAGTGATTGTGCTCGCGCCGTCGGGCCCGCTGTTTGAAAAGACAGTCTCGAATATGGAAGAAGTGCGCGCACGCGGCGGGCAGATTGTCCTCATTTCCGATGCTGAAGGACTGGCAGAAGCTGGCGAAGGCTGTCTCGCGACAATTGAAATGCCCCGGGTTCACCCACTGATTGCCCCGCTGGTCTATGCTGTGCCGGTGCAATTGCTGGCCTATCATACAGCCTGTGTGAAGGGCACCGATGTCGATCAACCGCGCAATCTGGCAAAGTCGGTAACCGTTGAATAAGAAAGCAGAAATCCTCACCGCTAAGGGCGGTTGCCACTGCGGTACCGTGCGGTTTATATGCAAGGCCGAAAGGTCACCCGAACTGCTTGATTGCAACTGTTCGATATGCAGTCAGACCGGGTTTCTGCACCTGATCGTTTCGCATGGCGATTTTACGCTTGAAGCAGGGAGGGATAGATTGACCTCCTATCGTTTCGGAACCAGTCAGGCAGAGCATCTGTTTTGCGCGCGCTGCGGGGTAAAGAGCTTCTATCAACCGCGTTCGCACCCCGATTGCTGGAGTGTAAATTATCATTGTCTCGATGAAGGGCATGGAATCAAGCCGATAATCCGTATGTTTGATGGCCGTAACTGGGAACAGGCCAAGGCCCGGATTAACGATAAATCTTTTCCCTGAATTTCGCTGAAAAAGCGTGATTTCACGCTGATATCCTGCATAGATTTACGCGCTGGAAACCTTTGACCGCTACGCGCAGAGGGTGTTCAAACGTCAGACTACTGAGCCGGCTATCGCGGCGAGATTGCCCCTCAGGGCAGTGCTTGGTCTGCACGACCCAGCGCAAGAGGAGTGGTCACGCCTACGCGGGATGCAGTATCCTCACCTGGCGAAGAGCGCGAAAATCCGGATTGCAGCGCAGGCCGTAGCCGCGGTGCTTACCGTTCAGATTGCCAGCTCACAGGTCCATGCGGGACTGCTGGTGGCCTGGCTGGCAATTCTCGGTGCTGCGCTGGGCTATGGTGCGCGGGTCAATGCCAGCCTGATCGATGCTGACCGGCGCAACATGCTCAAGACCGAATTTCATCGGCATGGGATGGCGGTAGGTGTTTACGCAGCGGTGTGGTCACTGCCGCTGCTCATCAGCGCTGTAAGGGGGCCGCCCGATGCGCTGATGGAACAATGCGCGATCGTTGCGATCCTTGCGGTCGGATCAGCGATGATTGTTGCAGCAGCCCCGCTGGGCACGATTATTTTCACTATCGTGATGGGATTGATGTCCGCTGTCTGCTTTGCGGTCACCGGAAATTACTCGATGGTTGGGGTGACGGCCTTCTTCATGGTGATCAATTGCTGGGGCGCTGCAGAGACTGCGCGGACCTTTCTCGAAGCGCGGATGGCCGAAGCGGGTATGCTCGAAAAGAGCGAAGTGGTGTCGCTGCTGCTGCGCGAATTTGAAGAAAATCAGGCCGACTGGCTGTGGCAAGTGGATACCGCCCGCCGCGTCCGACTTGCCTCACCGCGCTTTTCTTTCGCGCTGGGCAAGACTCCTGAGGAAATTAACGGCAAGCCATTCCTGCAACTCATCAGTGGTGACATGTGGGAAACCGGCCAGTTTGCGCCCAGCTTGCATGACCTGGCCGAGCGATTGAAGCGCAAGGAAAGCTTTTCCAATCTGATGGTCAAGGTGACGATCGACCGGGAAGAACGTTGGTGGGAGTTGTCAGGCACGCCAATGCTTGATGACACGGGAACTTATGTCGGGTGCCGCGGCGTCGGTTCGGATGTTACGGAGCAGCGCGAATCGTCTGAAAAGATTGCCTATCTTGCGCGCTATGACACGCTCACTGGTCTGCCTAACCGTCTGATGCTGAATGAAGGGCTGGGCGAGGCTCTGCGCTATGCCGAGCAGTGGCGCGCGCGCTGCGCGTTTCTGATGATTGACCTCGACCGGTTCAAGTCGGTTAACGATTCGCTGGGGCATCTGGTGGGCGACAAGCTGCTTGCTCAAGTGTCCAAGCGGCTCAAGAGCCTGATGGGCGAAAATGAAATGGTAGGCCGTCTGGGCGGCGATGAATTTGCCATCGTGATCCGTGATGCGTCTGAAAAGGGGCATGTTGAAGCGATTGCAAACCGCGTCATCGAACGCTTGTCCCAGCCCTACAAAATTGATCATCACACGCTCTATGTTGGGGCCAGTGTCGGGTCCGCCATCGGTCCGCGAGACGGGGCGAGTGTGGAAGAGCTGATGCGCAATTCGGACCTCGCTTTGTACCGCGCCAAGGATGAGGGCGGAGGCGAGCATTGCCGCTATGAGCCTGCGCTCCACGCGTCTGCAGAAGAGCGGCGCCAACTTGAATTCTCGCTCCGCCATGCCATTCAGCGCGATGAACTGCTGCTGCATTATCAGCCGGTGGTCGATGCCAATGACGAAAATGTGCTCAGCTTCGAGGCACTTGTGCGCTGGAACAGCGCTGAACATGGCATGGTCAGCCCGGCCAAGTTCATCCCACTGGCGGAAGACACCAGGCTGATTGTCTCAATCGGCCAGTGGGTGATGGAAAAGGCCTGCCTCGAGGCGAGCAACTGGCCAGCGCATATCAAGATTGCGGTCAATGTTTCGGGCGAACAGCTGATCGAACCCGATTTCGCCTCCACCGTGGTACGAGCGCTGGCCAAAAGCGGCATGCCCGCCAACCGGCTGGAGATCGAAGTAACCGAGAGCATCTTCCTGCGCGATGCCGAACTGGCCCGCGCGGCGCTGGAAGAAATCATGGCTCTGGGGTGTTCAGTCGCGCTGGATGATTTCGGCACTGGCTATTCATCGCTCGGCTATCTGCGCAAATTGCGCTTTTCGACTATCAAGGTTGACCGCAGTTTTGTGCAAGGTGCAGCCAACCATCATCCGGAAAGCCTGGCGATTATTCGCGCCGTGGTAGCGATGGCCGATAGTCTGGAAATGTCGACTACGGCTGAAGGTGTGGAAACTGCCGAAGAAGCAGAAATGATCCGGCAGCTGGGCTGCAAGAAGATCCAGGGCTTCTATTTTGGCCGTCCGATGCCTGCCGAAGATGCCCGCGAAGTTCTGATCCGCGGGGCCGCTCCGCGCCAGCGAGCCTGACTTGTCAGGCAGAAACGACTGCCGAACGCACTGCGCTTTCGAACAGTGCGCGTCCATCGGCACCGCCATGGACATGTTCAATCGCGCGTTCGGGGTGCGGCATCATGCCCAGCACATTGCCTGCCTCATTGATGATTCCGGCAATGTCCCGGCGCGAACCATTGACGTTTTCGGCATAGCGGAGCACCACACGTCCCTCGCCTTCCAGCTGGTCGAGCACAGTATCATTGGCGTAATAATTACCGTCGTGATGGGCCACAGGGATGCTGATTTGCTGCCCTGCGTCATAAGCGCTGGTGAACAGTGACTGGTTATTGATCACATTCAGGGCAACATTGCGGCAAATGAAGTTCTGCCCTGCATTACGCATCAGCGCCCCGGGCAAAAGACCGGCTTCGGTCAGTACCTGAAAACCATTGCACACGCCCAGCACGGGTACACCGCGCTGCGCCGCTTTGACCACAGATTGCATCACCGGGCTGCGCGCTGCCATCGCGCCGGAACGTAAATAATCACCATAGGAAAAGCCGCCGGGCAGAGCGATAAAGTCGAGCTGGTCTGGCAAGTCTGCATCTCCATGCCAAACCCGCAGCGGCGCTACGCCAGCTACCGTTTCGATAGCGACCGCCATATCGCGGTCGCAGTTTGATCCGGGGAAAGTGATGACCGCTGCACGAAAGCCCATTATGCAGTTTCCTTCTCACCAACCTTTTCGATCCGAAAATTCTCGATCACCATATTGGCCAGCAGCTTGCTGCACATTTCTTCGAGGGCGGCGTCACTGACAGCGTCATCAACATCAAGCTCGATCAAGCGGCCCGCGCGGACGTCATTGACACCGGTGAAGCCAAGCCCTTCCAACGCGTGGTGAATCGCGCGGCCCTGCGGGTCGAGCACCCCGGGCTTGAGAGATACGTGGACGTGGACTTTCATGGGGCGGGCCTTTGCACAATCAGCAGCCGTTCTGGCCGCTCTCGGATACGCCCATAGCCTATGGCGCGCGGCGCGAAAACGGGCAAGTGAAGCAGCGCAGGCGGCTGGGGACTGTCTCACATTCGCAACATAGGAGAAGATATCGCAGCGGCGAAATGACGCAGGCCAACAAACTTGCCATAAGTTCGGTTAGGGAAACTACCAAACAGGGCGCTTTTTATAACCAAAGGAATGATTCTCATGCGTAGTTTCATGCACCGCACTGCGCGGCGTTTTGCCAGTGCCAGCTTGCTGTCGATCACTCTTGCGGGTCTGGCCCAGCCGGCATTGGCGCAGGATGCTGCCGCCAAGAAGCCCGCCGCTGCGGATGATCAGCTGGCAACTATTATTGTCACGGCAAACCGGCGCGAACAAAACCTGCAGGACGTGGCCGTTTCTGCCACCACACTCGACGAATCAACTGTAAAGACGATTTTCGATTCTGGGTCGGATATTACGGCGCTTGCGGCGCGCGTTCCCGGATTGTTTGTCGAAAGTTCCAACGGGCGGGCCGCGCCGCGGTTCTATATTCGCGGCCTTGGCAATAGCGATTTCGATCTTGCCGCATCGCAGCCGGTTTCAGTGGTGATGGACGATGTGGTGATGGAAAACGTCACCTTGAAGGCGTTCCCGCTGTTCGACGTTGACCGGATCGAAGTGCTGCGCGGGCCGCAAGGGACTTTGTTCGGCCGCAATACACCGGCCGGGATTGTCAAGATCGACACCAACAAGCCAACCGAGGAATTATCTGCTCAAGGCTCGCTCAGCGTCGGCAGTTACTCGACGATTTCAATGGATGGCGGGGTTGGCGGAGCTTTGGCACCCGGCCTCATCGCTGGCCGTTTTTCGGTGATGTATCAGCACCGCAATGATTACATCGACAATGGATATTCGGGCCAGAAAGACCTTTATGGCGGGTTCGATCAGGTGGCTGTGCGCGGCCAATTGCTGATCACGCCGAGCGATGATCTGAAAATTCTTGCCAGCGCGCAATATAGCAATCTCAATGGCACCTCGACGCTGTTCCGCGCCAATATTCTTGGCCCAGGCAACAATGATTTGAACAGCAATTATGATCGCAACACAGTGTTTTACGATGCGGGCGGCGGCAATCCGGCCAAATATGAAATTTTCGGGACCTCGCTCAACGTACAATATGATGCCGGAGACGTTACCCTGACATCAATTACGGCCTATAATACCAGCAAGGGATCGAGCCGCGGCGATATTGATGGCGGCAATCTGGTGACTGGCCCGGGGTTCATCCCATTCCCTTCCGATACCAAGGATTCAATCGACCTTAATCAGGTAACGCAGGAAGTCCGCCTGGCATCGAATACCAGCGCCCCGTTTAGCTGGCAGATTGGCGGCTTTGCATTCCATAGCGACTTCACTGTTTTGACCGAAGGGTTCAGCTTCCCGCCGCCGGTCAAAGTTCGTCATCAGGATACCAGCTGGGCCCTGTTCGGACAGGGCACGTATCAGCTAACCGATATGTTCCGGCTGATCGGCGGGCTGCGCTACACCGAAGATGACAAGAATTTCTACGTCATCTCAGGCTCCGCTCCCAATTACCGGCAAGTCGGCGCCAAGCGGGTGAGCTGGGATATCAGCGCCTTTGCCGATGTCGCACCTGATGTCAGTTTCTATGCCCGAGCTGCCAATGGCTTCCGCGCGCCGACCATTCAGGGCCGCGATGTCGCCTTTTTCAGCCCGCCATCGGTGGCGACATCAGAAAAGATCATGTCCTACGAAGTAGGCTTGAAGAGCGAATTTGCTGATCGCCGGGTCCGCCTTAACGGTGCGGTGTTTACTTATACCGTTACCGATCCGCAGTTTTCTGCGGTCGGCGGGGCAGGCAATCTGGTGCAGCTGATCAACGCCAAGAAGGGTAAGGCATGGGGCTTCGAACTTGACTCTGCCTTCCAGATCACGCCCAATTTACTGGTTACGGCCGGGGTCAGCTATAACAAGACCAAGATTGAGGATGATACGCTGGCGGTGGGCATTTGTGCGCAGTGCACTGTAACTGACCCAATCGTTGTGATCGGCGGTGTCCCGCGTGCGCTGGTCAATGGCAATCCGTTTCCCAACGCGCCTGAATGGATTGCGGATTTGACCGCGCGATATTCAGTGCCGCTTGGTAATGGCGGGCAGGTGTTTGCCTTCACCGATTGGGCCTATCAGGGCAAGACCGACTTTTTCCTTTATCAATCGCTGGAATTCTATGCAGATAACCAGATCGAAGGCGGACTACGGATTGGGTACCAGTCACCGGGCAAAACCTATGAAATCGCCGCCTTTGCCCGCAACATCACCAATGCCAGCAATGTGAAGGGCGGAATTGATTTCAACAATAACACCGCCTTCGTCAACGATCCGCGCATCATCGGCTTGTCGGTCCGTATGAAATATTAATCGGCGCATAATGGCCGCCTGAATGCGGGGCGGGATCAATTGATCCTGCCCCGTTTCAATTTTGGGGCGCGGGAAGGCTGGGCGGTGTGCCTTCTTGTTTGGGACGTGGCAGTACTTCAACTTCGAGCGCGCCTGAAGGGACCAGATAACGCTCCGCAATGGCTTCAATATCTGCCGCAGTGATCTGCTTGACCACGCCGCGCGCGGCAAGAAAGTCGTTGATCCGGTCGCTCTGGGTTTGAGCTCGGTCAACCAGGCTGAGCAAACCGACATTGGTCTTCAGCGCATTATCAAAGCTTTCAAGCAGCGGACGGCGAGCGCGTGCAAGCGTGTCGGCGTCCACCGGCTGGCTGCGCAAGCGGGCCACTACTGCGCGAATGGCGGCCAGCGTGGTATCCACATCCCCCACATCGACCGAAGCATTGACCATAAAGGTGCCAAAGCCAGGGTAATAATAGGACGTGTCGCTACGCGCACCGGGAGAATATGTCTTGCCCAGCCGTTCGCGCAATTCATCCTGCAATTCCAGCTGCATCACCCGCTCCAGCATCTTGAGCTGCAGCGCCTCTGTCTGATCGCTGGCATCGCGAGTGGGCCAGGTCAATTGCAGTAATGCCTGATCAGCCTCGCCATCATGGTTTAGGATGCGCGGCGTCAGATCTGTGGTGAAGCTGCGTTGACGGGCGTCCTTGCGTAGTTCGAAATTCTCTTCCCGCGCGGGCAGGGCGCCAAAGGTTGCGGCGACGAAATTGATCGCATTTTGCTGGTCAAAGTCTCCGACCAGAGCAATTTCCAGCGCGCCATGTGCCAGCCGGTCACCAATATCCTTGCGCAACTTGGTAAAGTCGAGCGCCTCATAGCGCGCTTCGTTCTGGAGTGTGAAGCGCGGGTCATTGTCGGAAATGATTGCTCCCAGTGAATAACCCAGCACACTGCCGGGGGTCGCGTCCTTCTGTTTGAAATAGCTGATGATATTGCGGTGGTACCGCTCCACCGCGTCTGAACGGTAACCCGGATCGATAAGCCCGGCGGCCAGCAACTTCAGCTGTAGATCAAGATCGCCAGTAGTCGTGGTCCCGCGGCTGATGAAGCTGTCAGTCGCGCTCTGCAATGCGAAGGATACGCTTTTTCCGGCTAGAATGGACTGTAATTCATCCAGCGAGTGCTTGCCAAGTCCGCCTTGCGGCAACACCGCTACCATCGCAGTTTCGAGCGGGTCGTCCTTGGTGTTAAGTAATTCGCCGCCATCGATGCTCACTTGAAATGCCACCCGGTCCTTTTGCAGATCGGTCTGCTTGAGATTGAGCCTGACGCCATTGGCAAAACGGATTTCGCGAATGCCAAGGCGTGGGTCGAGAGTATCGGCCACCACTTTGCCGGCCGCGCCGAAGCTGTCGTAGCCAAATTGGGCTTTGGCAGTTTCGGTCACCGGTTTGATCGGCTGCCCCATTGCGCCATCCCAAGTGCTGCGCAAGGCGTCAGTTCCGCCCACGGGGGCCACGCTGCCCCGAAAGCGGATCAGCGGATCGTCCAAAGAGGCGAAATCTTCACGCAGCGCGGCGAGCACGGCGGCTGGCGTTATATAAGGCAAAAACGCCTCCAGCCGGACCAAGCCGCTTTGCGGGGTAGTGGGGATCTGATCGTCGGTCACAAGTTGCAGCGCTTGGTCCGTAAGGGCC
The DNA here is from genome assembly GCA_024642545.1 of Erythrobacteraceae bacterium. Classification (GTDB taxonomy): domain Bacteria; phylum Pseudomonadota; class Alphaproteobacteria; order Sphingomonadales; family Sphingomonadaceae; genus Allopontixanthobacter. Next base: position 6,853 of record JAHEAW010000020.1, on the reverse strand, counting down.
GCATTGCTCTGGGTATTGGCAGATGCGGCTGCATTCTTTTGCGCGGTCACCACTTCTGCCAGTTGTTCGGCCACTTCGGACGGGGAGAAGCCATATTCCAGCGCGCGGTGCAAGGCGATCGTGGCCGCCTTCAGCCCTGCGGCCCATTGGCCGTCTGCGGTATCGACCACCAAATTGGTCACCCGCGCGGCCTTGAAAACATCGCCAGTGCCAAATCCGGCCCCGCGAAACGGAGCATTTTCCTGCCGGGCGGTGGCCTGCAGGCGGCGATTGATGATCTGATAGCCGATCGAACTAAGCAGATCCTGCCGCCGCTTTGCCGCAGTATCAGGCACATCGCGATAGGAGCTGTAGCGTGAAACGGTCACCCGCTCTGACAGCGCAGGGTCGAGATAGATCTCGCTCAGCCCTGCGCGTTTGGGATCGACCGGCCCGGCTGATGGCTCAGCGGGCATGGGGGCGGCCGCCCAGCTGCCAAAATGGGTACGTATTTTCGCTTCCACCAGCGCAGGATCGAAATCGCCGACCACCACCAGTACGGCATTGGCGGGCACATACTCGCGCGCATAGTAGCCGCGAATATCCGCGGCGGTTGCGGTGTTAAGTACTTGCTCGGTCCCGATCGGTATGCGCTGGGTGAAGCGTGCAGCAGGCGTGTTGAAAGAAAATTCATCCAGCGTGTTCTTGAGCGCATAGTTTGTCCGGTCGCGCCGCTCGGACAAGACAACGCCGCGTTCACGGTCGACTGCGGCAGGGGCAATAGTCAGGTCGCTCGCAGTTTCACGCATCAGCATCAGCGCGGTGTCAAGCAGCGCCGGATCATTTCGAGGCAAATCGAGCTTGTAAGTGGTTGCCTCAAATCCGGTACTGGCATTGGTATCCGCGCCAAATGCCAGCCCTTCGCGTTCCAGCAATTTGACCATTTCCCCCTCGGGCACATGGTTTGACCCATTAAAGGCCATATGTTCGAGAAAATGGGCCAGCCCGCGCTCCCTATCGGTTTCTTCCAGCGAGCCTGAACCGATATAAAGCCGCACCAGGGCCGTGCCCTGCGGCCGCTCGTTGCGGCGAATGATATAGCGCATGCCATTGGCAAGCTTGCCAAAGTGAAAGGCCGGGTCGGGTGTCAGGTCGCTCTTGGCGAAAGGCCAAGCAGGGGCCGCTTTGTCCGATGTGCTGGTTGCCGCAGGGGCGGAAGGAGCCTTGGCAGCGAGAGGAGCGCCCAATAGCAAAAAAGAGGCAAGAAAATAACGTAATTTCATGTATTTCAGGCTGCCTTAGCCCGGACCGAAAGGCAAGTGCCAATCGGCCCATGCCGCGTAAAGGCGCGCAGCAATTAGCTAGGGCCTTATCCTTTTATCTTGTTTGGACGCAGGCATGCTGACGCATCGGCCACCCAGTCCCCCTCGTAGGTTGCCGGCGCAGTTTGGCCCGAACTCGTTTGATCGGTGCTGTTGGGGATATAATAAACCCATGCCATCGAATTATCGAAATTGCCCAGCCGCGCATTGTCACTGGCGGCGGCATCCGGCAAAATTTCCGGGCTGATGGTTCTGGCTGACCGGATCATGCGGATTGCGTCATGGCGCCGTTCAAATCCGCGCCAATAGACCTTTCCATACATCAGGTTGACGAAGCTGGTGTTATAGGACCAGTCCTTCGCCGCCGTGTCTGCGGGCAGGCGCAAGGTGGTCACCCGGCAATCAAATTCCGGTTTGGTGTAAAACGGCGCTGTCTGGTCCTGATCGCTCCCGCGTTGGCGCCGGCCGGGCGGACTAAATCCGCCGCCGGGAAGCGATATAGAGCGTGCACCGTCCTTGTCATCGTCCCAGTCAAGCGGCCCCGTCCCGGTTACAGTGAAAACGCTGGCCTGATGGGCGGTGTCGTAACGCCAGGTGACTTTCTCTACCGTGTTCCAAGCGGTACTGCCTTCATATTGCTGCCGGATTGCATTTTCGAGCTGGGCGTCCGTTACTGATGAAAAGCGCGCATATTCTTGCAAACCTGCAAGCCCGTGTTCGATTGTCGTGACTGTAAGATGGGCCGGCTTCGTGAATCCATCGCGGGCATCCATTTCGTAAAGCGCCAGATTGTCTGGTTCGGTGGCTGGCTTCCAGGCAACCTTGTCCAGCCCTTTGCCGACCGGATTGAGCGGCAAAACCCAGCGATAAGGTATCACCGGGTCAAGCGTTGGCGGCACGACCATGGGCAGTGTGCCATCCAGCCAATAGGTCTGGCCGTCTATTTGTGCCCGGACCAGCACATGATCGAACATCCCCGGACTTGGCAGGCGCGTATCGAGCCCATCATCGCCATCTGAATTGTTTGCCAATACGGCTTCAGCAGGCACGGCAAGTTCGTGTAGCAATGCCAGCAACAGTGCGGTCTTGCCTTTGCAATCGCCATAGCGGCGCTGCCATGTCTCATCAGCGCTGACCGGGGTCAGATTGCCATTGTTGAGACCGACATAAATATAGCGGACCTGCTGCTCGACCAGAGTCAGGGCCGCTGCTGCACGGCCCATAGCATCAGGGTGCGCAGCGGCAATCTTGGCCGCTTCGTGCTTGATCGGAGAATCCTTCTTCAACGTCGCCGCCTTGGCGAACAGCGGCGCAAAGCGGCTGGAGACAGCCTGCCAACTGGCAAAATCGGAATATTCAGCGATGCGCTGCCAATTGTACCGCGGTGGCGCATCCTTGGGCGGGTCGGCTGGGCCGGGCATATCAGCCACAATGTCCACCGCATTGGCTTCATCATGCGCCATCGGCGTGAGCCCGGGGCTGAGCAGGACGCCGGGCTTCTGCCCGTCATCCCAGCTTAGCCTCAACCTGAATCGGCCAGGCGGCGGACTATCGGCGAGATACAGGATACCAAAACTGTCGGATCCCATCGTTTGGTCTTGCTGCCTGGTGGTATAGGCAAATTCCAATTCATCACCCACGCGCAGATCCGGTACGCGCAAAACCGCCGTCAGAATGCCGCTGAGCATTGATTGTTCGAGATTATCCTCCCGCCGCAAGACTTCGAACTTAGTTTCCTTGAGGATATCGCGCGCTGCCCCGTCACGATACACGCGCAGCCAATGGACAATCGGCGCACTCGCTGCAGGGTTCCAGGTGATTGCAACATTGCCCAATTGCAGCGCATTCGACTGCAGGACCTTCACCCGAAAGGAGAGGAAGTTGGACTGACCATCCTTGTCGAGATGGACTTCTGAATCCTGGCTGCGGAAAAATGCGATCCCGCGCGCATTGTCGGGAACCGGGAGCGGGTCAGAGACGACTGCCCAGTCGGGTTGCGCGCCAGTCGTTACTGCGTCACCCTTGGCGATCGCTGGGGATGGCAACAGCACCGTTGCCGCTGCGAAAACCACTATCCTGAAATGCATCCTATCCCGTCGGCCCATTCGCTGGATAGTCATCAAACACTGTCAGAAAAGCAAGCGGGTTAGCACTTTAGGTGTTGAAATTACCTATTTCTTTGGCTTGGGTGTGCCGCGAAGCTTGCTGCGGTGACTGGACAGGTCGAACACCTCGCCCTGCGCGCTCTCATCGTTTTGCAGCAGGCCAAGGCGGCGAGCAACTTCCTGATAGGCTTCTTCCTCGCCGCCCAGATCGCGCCGGAAGCGGTCCTTGTCCAACTTCTCGTTAGTGGTCATGTCCCACAGCCTGCAACCATCAGGGCTGATCTCGTCAGCCAGAATAACGCGGCTGTAATCGCCATCATAGAGGCGGCCAAACTCCAGCTTGAAATCGATCAGGCGGATGTTGATTGCGGCAAACATGCCTGACAGGAAATCATTTACGCGGATCGCCATGCTGGCAATATCCTGCATTTCCTCGTTCGAGGCCCAGCCAAAGCACGCGATATGTTCTTCGGCGATCAGCGGGTCGCCCAGCGCATCATCCTTGTAACAATATTCGATCAGCGTATGCGGCAACGGTTCGCCTTCTTCAAGGCCGAGCCGCTTGCAGATCGAGCCTGCCGCAACGTTGCGCACGACCACTTCGATCGGGACGATTTCAACTTGCCTCACCAACTGTTCGCGCATGTTCAGGCGGCGGATGAAATGGGTCGGGATGCCAATATGGCTGAGGCGCGTGAAGACATATTCGCTGATGCGATTATTGATCACGCCCTTGCCGTTGATCGTGCCGCGCTTTTGTGCGTTGAAGGCGGTCGCATCATCCTTGAAATATTGGATAATCGTGCCGGGTTCAGGCCCTTCATAAAGGATCTTGGCCTTGCCTTCGTAAATCTGGCGGCGACGGGACATGGGGCACTTCCTATCTGGAAAAAAAGAGCCAAAAAACACGCTGCCCCGGCGGGCGGAGCTGGTTGCTTCGCGCGGTGCCGGGGCGTTATATGATCCTTAACGCGGTTGACGGTGTTTGGCAATCAATGGACGGTGGGTGGGTCTGCTTCTTCCACGGCCGGGGCATGCTTTGCCTTGAGCGAGTCGATCAGGCGGCCCAAGGTGGCCCGCTGGACCAATACGGAAAACAGCACGGCAGCAAAGGTCGCGGCCAAGAGCAGGTTGCGAGTGCTGCCCGGTGGCAGTGACAGGGCCAGTGCAATTGAAATGCCGCCGCGCAGCCCGCCCCACCACAGCACTCGTCCGGCGCCTGGTTCGTCAAGCTGCGCGCCGCGTATCACCATGGTCGAAACAGCGACAGCCGCCGCCCGTGCTGCCAGCGTGATGACAATCGCGGCACATCCCATCAGGATATGCGCGCGGCCCGGAGCCAGCGCGATCACTTCCAGTCCGATCAGAAGAAACAGGACTGAATTGAGCATTTCATCGACCAGTTCCCAGAACTTGATGACATAGTCACGCGTCACATCGCTCATCGCAAAGCTGACCCCGTGATTGCCGATCAGTAGCCCGGCAACTGCCATTGCCAACGGACCTGACACGTGCAGGCTGGAGCAAAGTGCATAACCGCCCATGACAACCGCTAGTGTGATCAGCACTTCCAGCGTATATTCGTCCATACTGGCCAGCGCGCGGTAGCCGAGCCAGCCGATCGCCAGCCCCACCACCACACCGCCGCCCGCTTCCAGCGCGAACATATGCAGCCCTTCGGCGAGCGAGAAGTCCGCCCCGGTCAGCGCTGCTCCAAGCAGGATGGTGAAGATCACAATCCCGACCCCGTCATTGAACAGGCTTTCCCCCGCGACCGCCGATTGCAGCGATGCGGGCACATTTTCTTCCTTGAGCACGCCCAGCACCGATACCGGGTCAGTCGGGGCGATCAGCGCGCCAAACACGAAATACCAGATCGATGGGATGGTAAGGCCAAGCAGCCACCCCGTTCCCCACATCGCCAGACCGGTAAGCATGGTGGAGACAATAACTCCCACGGTGGAGAGGAGAAGCACTGGCAGCCAGGATACCTTCAACCGTTCCAGATCGACATGCAGCGCGCCAGCGAACAGCAGGAAGCTGAGCATCCCTTGCAGCAAGGTGTTGGTAAAATTGATCTCGTTCAGGACGCCGTTGACCCATTCAAACAGGATATTGTCGGGCCGAAGCGCGTCCGCCGTCATCAGCGCAATCGCTGCGAGCGCGCCCATCACAGTGAGGCCAATCACATGCGGCAGCTTGATGAAATGATGGTTGAACCAGCCGAGCAGGGCAGATGCCACCACCAGCAGGGCGGCAATATCGAAAGCGGTCATCGCGCTGGGAGCAATCGGGTGCATGGACCATTGTCTAGCGACATGGCGCGCAACTGCCAATCTGCCAGTGGTCAATCGCCGATGCCATGCTAACCAGAGACAGAAATGATGGGCTGCGCCGCCATTCTGGGCAGACCCGGCGATCAGGAGATGATGCAAATGGATGCTTCGAAATTGATGTTTCGCGATGGATTGATGGCGGGGGAACGGATTCTGGTCACGGGTGGCGGCACTGGGCTGGGGCGCGAGATGACGGAAGCCTTTCTTAAGCTTGGCGCAGTGGTGCATATTTGCGGGCGGCGGCAGGGCAAGGCTGACGAGGCGGCGCAGGAACTGATGGCACAGCACGGCGGCAAGGTTGTCGCGCATGGCTGCGACATTCGGGATGCTGATGCTATTGCCGCCATGGTCGATGCGATCTGGGCCGAGGGTGGCGCGCTTACGGGTCTGGTAAACAATGCGGCTGGCAATTTCGTCAGCCGGACGGAAGACCTGTCGGTCAACGGCTTCAACGCGATTTCCGATATCGTGTTTCGCGGCACGTTTTATGTCACCCATGAAGTCGGCAAGCGGCTGATTGCAGAAGGCAAGAAGGCTAGCTTTCTCTCGATTCTGACCACCTGGGTGTGGAATGGTAGCCCCTTTGTCGTGCCATCGGCCATGTCGAAGGCGGCGATCAACACAATGACCCAAAGTCTGGCAGTGGAATGGGGCCGCTACGGCCTGCGCTTCAACGCGATTGCGCCAGGGCTGTTTCCTACCGAAGGCATGAGTGCGCGCCTGTCACCCGGCGGACGGGGCGATAATTCGAACGACCGGATGAACCCGATGGGCCGCCACGGCGAAATGCACGAACTGGCCAATCTGGCGGTCTTCCTGATGGGGCCGGGCGCGGAATGGGTGAACGGCCAGACGATCGCGATCGACGGCGCGGGCTATCAGGCGACCGGCGGCAATTTCTGGTCCTCGCTTTCACCGCTTGGCGATGAGGAATGGACCAAGATGCGCGATATGATCAAGCAGACCAACGCCAAGGACAAGGCGACACGGACCACTTGAAGCCAAACCGGGCGGGCAGCTTGTGCTACCCGCCCCGCCTTTTGCCAGAGATATCCGCTCAGAACTTGCGGCGAACGCGCACGCCGATGCGGCGCGGCGGTGCCACGAAGGT
>JAHEAW010000192.1 GCA_024642545.1 Erythrobacteraceae bacterium | reverse complement strand
CCCCGAAGATATCGACGTCAATACGCCTGCTGTAGCCGACCCTCCTGGCACAGAATCAGAATTCATCGAGGTCAATGAATATTCCGATGGTTCATTCGACGTTCAAATCTACTTCGACCGCGAAAGTTTCTGCGAATTGTTATCCGAATCCGAAGATGGCTTCCTTGAAGTTACCATCACCGGCTCATTACTTGACGGCAGAAAATTCCAGGGCTCTGACACCATTAAACTAAAATCAAAACCCTGGCAACATCGGCGCAGCAGCGGAAAATTAAAATCTAGATAAACAAGTACAGGCGTCCAGCCTGTGCCGTAGTCATAATTTTATATTTTTCATAAATTTGGAAGGGAAAGAAAATGAAAAAGGCATTCACAACAATTATCCTGTATTTCACATTATTTTTCCTGGCGGCCCCCTGTTTTTCCACCTCCGCCGTACAGCCTGACCAGCAGGGCGATATCTACGGCTGGGGCGAGATTAAACTACCGAATGAAACGCTGACGAATATTTCCAAAATCGCCGCCGGAAGGTGGCACAGTCTTGCGCTCAAGTCCGACGGCTCGATCGTCGGATGGGGAAGAAACGTTAACTGGTCTGAAGAATATTCTGGTCAGGCCGAGCCGCCTGCAGGGAATGACTTTATCGCTATCGCCGCGGGAATGTCTCACAGTCTTGCGCTCAAATCCGACGGCTCTATCGTAGGATGGGGGGATAATGATTATGATCAGGCGACGCCGCCGGATGGGAATGATTATATCGCCATCGCCGCAGCAGGGCATTACAGTCTTGCGCTCAAAGCCGACGGCTCGGTCGTCGGATGGGGGCATAATAGTGATGGTCGGGCGACGCCGCCGGAGGGAGATGATTTTATCGCCATCGCCGCAGGAATGTGGCACGGTCTTGCGCTCAAAGCCGACGGCTCTATCATCAGATGGGGGTGGGAGGCGACGCCGCCTGATGGGAATGATTTTATCGCCATCGCCGCCGGAGGATATCACAGTCTTGCGCTCAAATCAGATGGTTCTATCGTAGGATGGGGGGATAATTATTATGGCCTGGCCACACCCCCTGTAGAGAATGATTTTATTGCCATTGCTGCCGGAGGGAATCACAGTATTGCGCTAAAATCAGACGGCTCTATCGTTGGATGGGGAAGAAATAATTACGGTCAGGCCACGCCCCCGGATGACAATGATTTTATTGCCATCGCCGCCGGAGAGTATCACAGTCTTGCGCTCAAGTCGGATGGCTCTATCGTTGGATGGGGGTATAATGAATATAATCAGGCGACACCCCCTGCAGGAGATTACCTCGCCGTTTCCGCCGGATGGAAGTACAGTCTTGCGGTCAAATCCGACGGCTATATCGTAGGATGGGGGTTAAATGATGATGGTCAGGCAACGCCACCGGATGGTAATGATTTTATCGCCGTTTCCGCCGGATATAGGCACAGTCTTGCCCTCAAATCCGACGGCTCTATCGTCGGATGGGGGCCGAATTGTTATTGTGGGGTAACGGCCCCGGATGGTAATGATTTTATCGCCATCGCCGTCGGAGGACATCACAGTCTTGCGCTAAAATCCAACGGCTATATCGTCGTAGGGAGAATTCAGGCAACATCTCTAGGGAATGATTTTATTGCCATCGCCGCTGGCTCTCACAGTCTTGCGCTCAAGTCGGACGGCTCTATCATAGGATGGGGGTATAATAGTGATGGTCAGGCGACGTCCCCGGATGGTAATGACTTTATCGCCATCGCCGCAGGACTAGTTCACAGTCTTGCGCTAAAATCCGACGGCTCTATTGTTGGATGGGGGAATAATGATTATGGTCAGGCGACGCCACCGGATGGCAATGATTTTATTGCCATTGCCGCAGGAATGTTTCACAGTCTTGCGCTCAAATCCGATGGCTCTATCGTTGGATGGGGGGATAATGATTATGGTCAGGCGACACCCCCTGCGGGCGCTGGCTTTGTCGCCATCGCCGCCGGATTTATTCACAGTCTTGCATTGAGGGCACCGGTACAGGCACAAATAAAACTCACTCCACAGATGCTAAA
>JAHEAW010000019.1 GCA_024642545.1 Erythrobacteraceae bacterium | reverse complement strand
CCAAGCTGATGGCATTTCGCGGACTGGAACGCGTGCCGGTGGAAGAAGCCCGCGCAGGCGACATCATCTCGATGGCCGGCCTCACCACAGCCACCGTGGCCAATACGATCTGCGACCCCTCAGTCACCGAACCGCTGCATGCACAGCCGATCGACCCGCCAACCCTGTCCATGCGCTTTGCGGTCAATGACAGCCCGTTTGCGGGGCGCGAGGGGACCAAGGTCACCAGCCGCATGATTCGTGACCGGCTTGCCCGCGAAGCGGAAAGCAATGTCGCGATCAAAGTCACCGAAGCCGAAGACAAAGACAGCTTCGAAGTCGCCGGGCGCGGCGAATTGCAGCTGGGCGTACTAATTGAAACGATGCGCCGCGAAGGGTTCGAGCTGGGCATCAGCCGCCCGCGCGTGCTGTTCAGCGAGGATGAAAACGGCAACCGCACCGAACCTTACGAAACCGTCGTGATCGACGTGGATGATGAATTTTCCGGTACCGTGGTGGAAAAGGTCGCCATGCGGAAAGGCGAAATGACCGATATGCGCCCGAGCGGCGGCGGCAAGACCCGGATTACTTTCTCCGCCCCATCACGCGGGTTGATCGGTTATCACGGCGAATTCCTGTCCGACACGCGCGGCACCGGCATCATGAACCGCCTGTTCGAAAAATACGGCCCCTACAAAGGCCCGATCGACGGCCGCGCCAATGGTGTGCTGATTTCCAACGGAACCGGTGAAGCGGTAGGCTATGCGCTCAACATGCTGGAAGATCGCGGTATTTTGTTCGTGCGCCCGCAGGAAAAGGTCTATGAAGGCATGATCATTGGTGAAAATGCCAAACCGGATGACCTTGAAGTCAACCCGATGAAATCAAAGCAGCTGACCAACTTCCGCTCAACCGGCAAGGATGATGCGATCCGTCTGACCCCGCCCAAGGTGATGACGCTGGAACAGGCTATCGCTTATATCGACAATGACGAGATGGTCGAAGTGACCCCGCTCAACATCCGCCTGCGCAAGGCGCTGCTTGATCCGCACGAGCGCAAGAAGGCCAGCCGTAAGGTCGAAGCGGCCTGATCGGTACTTTCTTCTGAATTTGCTGGAAATTCAGCCCATCATATTGGGCTGGCCATTGCTGGCGCTGACCCCGCCATCGACCGCCAGGTTTACCCCGGTGATGAAGCGGGCATCATCGCTGGCAAGAAACAGCACAGGTCCGGCGATATCATCCGGCTCTGCAATCCGGCCAAGCGGCATGCGGTTCATGAAAGCTTTCATGATTTCAGGGTGGTCGCTGATAGCAGCGGTCATGTCTGACCGGGTGAGCGATGGTAACACCGCATTGACCCGCACCCCTTGCGGGCCAAGCTGCAACGCCAGTCCGCGGGTGAAATTGCTCACCGCCCCCTTTGATGCATTATAGACCGGCATTAGCGAATCCCCGCCACTTCCCGAAACGCTGGAAATATTGATGATCGAGCCGCCGCCGCTGAGCTTGCTGGCAGCCAAATGCGGGATCGCGGCACGGCTGAGATAAATCACGCCCTTCACATTGATGTCGATCAGCGCGTCAATATCGCTGTCCTTGGCATTTACCAGCATCCCGCCCCGGCCAACCCCGGCATTATTGACCAGCACATCCAGCCCGCCGAATCGTACCACCGTCTGGGCAACAATTTCAGCGGCAAATTCGGGCCGGGAGCAATCGCCGGCGACCACCAGCGTGCGCGCAGGGTCAAACTCGGCGGCAACCGCATCGCAATCCGCCTGGCTGCGCGAATTGAGCACCACATTGGCACCTTCTGCGGCAAAGCGGCGTGCAATGCCCAAACCGATCCCGCCAGAAGAACCGGTGACAATGACGGTGGAATTGGCAAAGCGGTTCATGGGACAAATCCTGCAATGAGTGGTGACAAGGTTGCTACGCGCAGCTGGCAGCTAAATCCAGCGGCTCCCGCTCCTCTTCAAGAACTCGGCCCTGCCAAGAGAAGCTAAGGTTGGCCCGCTGCGACACTTTCGGGTGCCTCCCACGGGATATGGTGATCCTCCAACAGCACCAGATTATTGGGCCGGATCAGTTCAGCCCTGGTCCGATAGCCAAGTAATTGGTCGGCTGGCAGTTCCGGATTTCCAATCAGCACCCGAGTTTCTTCAGAGGTAAAGTCGGTCAATCCGCGCGCGCGCTCGGCTCCTTTGCTATCATAGATATGCAGGACATCACCACGGCTGAAATCACCGTCCAGCGAAACAACATCGCGGCGGTGGATGGGTTGGCGTTTGCCAAGTTGTGCGGCGGCTTCATCGGTCAGAACCAGCGAACCGGCCATCTGCAAGCGGTCCGATAGCCAGGTTACCCAACCAGACGCGGGTTGATCCTGGGCGATGCATTTGGTGCATTTGCGCTCGCCGCGAATGACGGAAGATAGCGGAAAATCTGCCTCGCCATTGGCGATGTAGGTGGTGCAGCCGGCGTTTTGTGCCATGTTCGCTGCCTGAAGCTTGGTCAGCATGCCGCCTGTTCCCAGCGTGCTGGTTCCGGTGGTGGCTTGCAGATAATCGCTGACATCGGCCACTTCCTCGATCAGCTTTGCCCCTACTTCCGACGGGTCACGGTCATATAGCCCGTCGACACCTGTCAGGATGATGAAATTCTGCGCTTCGATCATTTGCGCAATCTTGGCCGCCAGCCGATCATTGTCGCCTACCTTGATTTCCTCTGTGGTGATCGTGTCATTCTCGTTCACGATTGGCACAATCCCGGATTCGAGCAGGCGGTGGACCGTATTCTTGGTGTTGAGGAACCGCCGATGATCCTCAAAATCGCCCAGCGTCAACAGTATCTGCGCAATCTCGAAGCCATATTCATGACCGACCTGCTTATAAGCGTTGAGCAGCAAGGGCATGCCGCAAGCTGCGGCAGCCTGCTTGTCACTCAGGCCCGCTGTGTCCGGCTTCTCCCCAACCAAATTGAGGCCCAGCGCGACAGCGCCCGACGAACACAGAATGACATCATAACCATCCCTGCGCAGGCGCGAAATATCCTCCAGCAAACGCTGGATAAAACCAAACCGGGGCGTCAGAAGGTCAGGGTTCGCGAGCAGGCTGGAGCCCACTTTGACGACGATACGTTTGCCTTTTGGCACAATAATTCCTCTATCAACCTTGAATTACAACGGCTGCCATCTAGGTAATCGTTGTGCATTGCACAACCGTTGATCAGAAATTTGAAATATGGTAGCTGGCAAATCATCCTTATTTGATTTTTTTATTTTATTTATGGCGCTTTCCGGTTGATTTTATTATCAAGTATAGATTTTTATTATTGAGGTAATTTCTTGAATATTCTTTTGATAGGTTGCGGTAAAATGGGTAGAGCATTACTCTCTCACTGGATGGAGGGATCTGAGACTTTCACTATAGTTGATCCTTTTCTTGGTCAGGCCCTCGCAGGGACAGAACTCGTCAAGGCGCGGGGCGATCTGCAGTCGCGCAGATTCGATGTGATCATCGCCGCGATCAAACCGCAGCAGGTCGATGAGGTACTGCCGGATTACCGCGATGCCTTCACCGACAACGGTTATTTGCTCTCGATTGCAGCGGGTTGTTCAATCAGCCGTTTGAAAAAAGCCTGCGGCAATCGCCCGATTATCCGAGTGATGCCCAACTTGCCCGCCGCAATCGGTGCAGGCGTGAGCGGCCTGTGCTCCAGCCCCGATGCAAGCGCAGCGCACACCGCCCATGCGGCGGCCATGATGCAGCGCGCCGGTACAGTCATTCCGGTCGAGAGCGAAGACGCGCTTGATCGAGTAACGGCTGTCGCGGGATCCGGCCCGGGCTATGTGTTCGAAATGGCCCGATCCTATACGCAGGCCGCCACCGATCTCGGCTTTTCGGAGAAAGACGCGCTGCAAATGGTTCTGGGCACCATAGCGGGCACCGTGGCAATGGCGCAGCAATCGGGCCAATCGCTGGAAGAACTGCGCAATTCAGTGACCAGCAAGAACGGAACCACCGAAGCCGGGCTAAACGCGCTGAATGGCAGCGGCGCTTTTTCCGATCTTATCGCGGCAACTCTGCATGCCGCTTATCACCGCGCGGTCGAACTTCGCTGACTGCGCGCTTCTATCATTCCCATAATCAGGACAACTATGACCGATCAAACTCTCGATCCTTCCATCCATATTACCGAATTGGGCGAGCGCGCACGCGCTGCAGCGCGGCAGTTGCTGGCCGCACCGACCGAAGCCAGGAACCTGGCCCTGACCGAAGCCGCCGAGGCGCTGCGCGTGGCAAAAGCGCGCCTGATCGAAGCCAATCGAAAAGACCTGGACAGCGTCGGGGACACCAAACCCGCATCCTTCATCGACCGGCTGATGCTTGATGCAGCGCGGATCGAAAGCATGGCCGCCGCGCTGGAGCAGATTGCCGCTCTGCCCGATCCGGTTGGGCGCAAGCTGGCAACTTTCAACCGCCCCAACGGGCTGGTGATCGAACGCGTTGCTGTGCCCATTGGGGTTATCGGAATGATTTACGAATCCCGCCCCAATGTTGGCGCGGATGCGAGCGCGCTGTGCCTCAAATCAGGCAATGCGATCATTCTGCGCGGCGGATCGGAAAGCCGCCATTCCACCCGCGAAATCGTGGCCTGTATGCGCGCCGGTCTGAAAGCAGCGGGCTTACCCGAAGATGCAGTGCAAACTGTCCAGACCATCAGCCGCGAGGCGGTTACCGCACTACTCAAGGCGGCCAAATACGTCGATCTGGTAATCCCGCGCGGCGGGCGCGGACTGGTCGAACTGGTCCGTGATCAGGCGCGGGTGCCAACGCTGCTGCACCTTGATGGCAATTGCCACAGTTACGTGCATCACGCGGCTGATCTGGCCAAGGCGGCCGACATCATCCGCAACGCCAAACTGCGCCGCACGGGTATTTGCGGGGCGACAGAAAGCCTTGTGGTTGACCGCGCTGTAGCTGCCGAGCTTCTGCCCCGGTTGGCAGATGCCATGCCGGATTGCGAATTGCGCGGCGACCCGGCGGCAGTGGCCATCGAAAGCCGCATCAAACCAGCTTCAGCGGAAGATTTCGGCACTGAGTTTCTTGATGCAGTCGCTTCGGTCAAAGTGGTTGAGGGGCTGGATGAAGCCATCGCCTTTGTGGCGCAGCATTCCTCCGGCCATACTGACGCGATCATTACAGAGGATGACGCCGCGGCGCGCCGATTCATGGCCGCGATCGACAGCGCAGTGGTCATGCATAACGCCTCAACCCAATTCTCCGACGGCGGGGAATTTGGCATGGGAGCAGAGATCGGCATAGCCACGGGCAAGATGCACGCGCGCGGGCCGGTTGGGCTGGAACAACTGACCAGCTTCAAATATCTGGTCCACGGAGACGGTCAGACGCGGCCATGAGCCGTCGGCACGTTTTTTTTCGCTGATTTCTTGGATTACGCAGGCGGCCACCTGCACATCGGTGGCCAGCGTGCGTCTGGTTTGTTAGGGGCTTTGCCATGAAAACTGGAACACTGATTGCACTCGCACTCTATTTCATCCTGATGCTTGGGATCGGAGTCTATGCCTGGCTCAAATCAACCGACGATAGCGAAGGCTATCTGCTCGGCGGCCGCCAGTTGCACCCGGCCGTCGCCGCACTGTCAGCCGGGGCATCGGATATGTCCGGCTGGCTGCTGCTGGGCCTGCCCGGTGCGCTCTATGCGTCGGGTCTGGTCGAAGCGTGGATCGGAATCGGGCTGTTTGTCGGGGCGCTGGTCAACTGGATTGTAGTGGCCCCAAGGCTGCGCGAACAGACCGAGCGACTGGGCAATGCGCTGACCATTCCCGAATTTCTCGCCAATCGCTTTCCCGACAGGGCCGTTGCATTACGGGTGATCTCTGCGGTGATCATTGTCTTGTTCTTTACGGTCTATACCGCCGCGGGGCTGGTCGGCGGAGGCAAATTGTTCGTCAGCAGCTTTGCCGGATTGTTCGGCAATACCGGCATGTCCGATTATATGACCGGCATCTGGCTGACGGCCGGAGTCGTCCTTGCCTATACCATGATCGGCGGCTTTCTGGCCGTCAGCCTGACCGACTTTGTCCAAGGCTGCATCATGGTGGTGGCGCTGGTATTGATGCCGCTGGTCGTCATGTTCGGTGAAGGCGGCAGCGCAGGCGCATCGCTCGCCAGAGTCAGTCCACATTTCCTCAGCCTGACCCACGGCCTGACCGTGGTTGGGTTTTTCAGCGCGGTTACCTGGGGCCTCGGCTATTTCGGCCAGCCGCATATCATCGTGCGTTTCATGGCCATCCGTACTTTGCGCGAAGTGCCGGTGGCGAGGAACATCGGCATGTCGTGGATGGCGGTGTGCCTGGCAGGCGCGCTGGGCGTTGGCCTTGCCGGGCGTGCTTATATTGAGCGCAATGGTATGGTGGTGCAGGACCCTGAAACGATTTTCATCGTGCTCGCTAACCTGCTGTTCCAGCCGCTGGTAACCGGCTTTCTGCTGGCTGCGCTGCTGGCCGCGATTATGAGCACGATCAGTTCGCAGCTACTGGTATCTTCCAGCTCGCTAACCGAAGATTTCTACCGCCTGTTCCTGCGCAAGCAGGCAAGCGAGCGGGAGATTGTCAATGTCGGGCGTCTGTGTGTCGGCATGGTTGCAATTGCAGCGGCAATCATCGCTTCTGATCCGGACAATAAGGTGCTGGGGCTGGTGTCCAACGCCTGGGCCGGCTTTGGTGCTGCCTTTGGTCCGCTGATCGTGCTGGCGCTCACCTGGCGCAAAATGACTGGCAGCGGCGCTGTCGCCGGATTGGTGACCGGCGCAGTAGTGGTCATTTTCTGGATTTCGATGGGTTGGAATTCGGCCTTCATGGGTGGCCCCGGTGTGTATGAGATTATTCCTGGCTTTACCTTGTCATGGCTGGCGATCTTGCTGGTCAGCCGCGCAACGCGCAAAGCCGGAGAACCGATCCTGGCCCAAACCTGGGCCGGCAAGCAGGAGCGGTAGCGATGGCCAAGATCACAGGACTGGGCGGCGTATTCTATGTGGTGAAAGACCCGCAAGTAACTCGCAAATGGTACCGCGATACTCTTGGCCTTGATGGTGAATATGGCCCGCAATTGATGTGGGAAGAAGAAACAGGCGACGCGCCCTATTCGCTGATCAGTCACTTTTCTGACGCCAGGTACCTGGAGCCGGGAACTGCCACCTTCATGATAAATCTGCGGGTCGATGATCTCGATGGCATTGTTACAGACTTGAAGGAAAAAGGTGTCGAAGTGCTCGATTCTGTCGATGAAGGCTATGGAAAATTCGCGTGGATTCTTGACCCCGACGGGGTAAAAATTGAACTGTGGCAGCAATGCGAGGCACCTTGACGCTTGGCTGAATTAGGGTTTGGTTAACCATCTTTACGCAAGGTGGGTCTATGATACGTCTGATTGGCCTGATTGCGCTCAGCGCCTTGCTTGCCGGATGCGGTATTCCGGCAGGGCGCGGCGGCGAGCAGGTGGTTCGCGGCCCGGCATCGAGCCGGGTCGCCGTCACCGCACCCGGCGGCCAATGTCTGGCCGATCTGGGCCGCGAAGGAACCGATTTTAACGCCCTGCCCGACCGCTATTTTGGTGCAGGATGTTCGGCGGTAAATGCAGTCGAGCTATCTGCCATTCAAGGCGATGGGGGCCAGTTCGCGCTTGCCAATATCGGCCCGGTGACGTGCCCCACAGCAGAGGAGCTGGCCGGATGGGCGCGCTACGGCGTTGACCGGGCGGCGCGGCAAATTCTGGGTAGCCCGCTACGGCAGATCGTGACAATGGGCAGCTATTCGTGCCGCAATGTGGCCGGAACGGGCCGCAGATCAGCCCATGCACAGGCCGAAGCGGTCGATGTCTCTGCCTTCATTCTGGCTGATGGGCGCAAGATCAGCGTACTGGATGACTGGTCGGACGGGACGCCTGCGGAACAGCGTTTCCTGCGGGTGATTCATGCCAGCGCGTGCAAACGCTTCGGCACGGTGCTGGGGCCGGATTACAACGCAGCGCACCGCAACCACTTCCACCTGGAACAAGGCAGCGGGCCTTTCTGCCGCTAGCCAGCTGTCACGCAGCCAGGTCACCGCTTTCTGCTTCGATCTGCAGGCGGACCGCTTCGGCAGAATGGTTCGCCCCCAGCTTTGACATCATATTGGCGCGGTGAATTTCCACGGTCCGCGGACTGATCCCCAATTCGCGGGCAATCGTCTTGTTGCTGCTCCCCCTGCTCAGCAGATCAAGCACTTCGCGTTCCCGCGCAGAAAGAACAGAGATCCGGGCCCGAGCTTCCGTCATGCGGCGGCGCGCATCGAAAAAGGCGCCAGCCTCAGTCGCGATTTGCGTCAGGGCCCGGCCAAAGCGTTGTTCGTCGAGCGGCAGAGAGAGATAATCCAATGCGCCAGCCTTCATGGCCGCAACGATCCGGGCGGGCTGCGGGCTTGCGGCAAGAGCGATAACTGGCAGCCACAGCCCGCGCGCGGCCAGTTTGTGGATGATCTGCGGTGCATCCGCCAGGGGCGGGTCATCATGCACGACCAAGATGCCGGTTTCGGGCAAATGGTCCGTCAGTTCAGCAAGGTCCGCATAGACCTCTGCATGGTAACCGAGCGCGAAAGCAATACGCGCCAGTTCGGCCCTTATCCGGCTGACAGGTTCGATGAAGCGAATGGTAAGCTGCTGTTCCATAACCCCCTTCTCAGGCGGTTTGGCACAACAAACACGCGCCGTTGGGGCGAAAATGGATGGTTAGCGCACACTAACCATAGCCGCATCACCGAGGCAGAAATGGTCCGAAATGGAGCGAATCTAGGGGCAAATACGCTCCGCATTCCCGCGTAAGCGTTTGCCGCTACGTGGTTTTACTTATCCTTGAAGCTATATTCCGGCAGCGAGTGGAACGCTGATTTCAGCGCATCGCCCCAATTGGACGAGATTTGCTGAAAATAGGGATCGTCCGCGCTTACCCTGCGCTCATGGGCCGGTTCAAACCGATCGCGTTCGATCACCATCATATCAAGCGGCAAGCCCACCGAAAGATTGGCCTTGAGCGTCGAGTCAAAGGACACCATCAGCAGTTTGACAGCATCTTCAAAGCTCATACCCTTGTCATACGCCCGCAGCAGGATCGGGCGGCCATATTTGGTTTCGCCAATCTGGAAAAACGGCGTGTCGTGGCTCGCTTCGATGAAATTGCCTTCTGGGTAGACCATGAACAGGCGCGGCTCCATTCCGGCAATTTGCCCGGCGACAATTATCGACGCGGTAAATTTGCCTTTGCCCGAAGGGCCATTGGCAGATTGCCGTTCATTGATCGTATCGCGTACCAGCTTGCCAATTTCGGTCGCCACCTGAAACATGGTTGGCGCGTCGAGCAACGAATTTTCGCGTTCACTAGGGGTCTTCTTGCGTTCTTCCAGCATGCTCACCACCGCCTGGGTGGTTGCCAGATTGCCCGCTGTCATTACGGTGATGATCCTTTCCCCCGGGACATGCCAGTGAAACATCTTGCGGAAGACCGAGATATTATCGACTCCGGAATTGGTCCGCGTATCGCTCATCAGGACCAGGCCCTTGTCGATCATCATCCCCACACAATACGTCATTCAGAATTTTTCCTTGCCGACCTTGCGGCTGCCGCGCGGCGGATACATCAATAAAACTGCGGCTTGCAATCGCGCATTGTGCGCAGCCGGGAAAAGCCTGGCTATTGTTCGATCTGCTGTTGCTCGACCGACACATCCACGCGCAGGGCCTGTGCAGCCCCGCCAAAGCTGATCCCGGTCACTGGTGCCGCATCGCGGTAATCGCGCCCGGTTGCCACGCGGACATAGCGCGGATCAGGGCTGATACCGTTGCTGACATCGAACCCGACCCAGCCCAGCCCTTCGACATGCGCTTCAGACCAGGCATGGGTTGCCTCCTGATCAATCCGGTCGTCCATCATCAGATAGCCGCTCACATAGCGCGCGGGAATATCCGCCGCCCGCGCTGCGCCAATGAAGATATGGGCATGGTCCTGACACACGCCTGCACCGCGTACCAGTGCTTCCTCCGCCGTGGTGCGGACATCGGTATGGCCAGTCTTGTACGCAACCCTGTCCAGAATTCGCGAGGACAGTTCGTGCAGGAACGCCAGCCGATCGCCTTTTACATCGGGCAGATCGCGCAGCATTTCCCGCACCTTTTGGCCCGGCTTGGTCAAGCCGGTCTGGCCCAGGAAAGACCACAGTGGAAGATGGCCGGAATGATGGCCGATTATTCCCGAATTATCTTCTGTATCGACCATTCCGCTGCAATGGACGATCACTTCGCTGGCTCCGGGAACTACCGAAACAAGATCGACATGATTGAAATGCTGATCGTCATACTGCAGCTCTTTGCGGGCGTTCTCAACTTCCATCGACCACGACAGGATTTCCTGCCCCTGCGTCGCCTTGGGTGTCAGCCGCAAACGTTGCAGCGCATGAACCACCGGTTCGGAGAAGCTGTAATGGGTGATATGGCGGATGGATAAGCGCATGGGTCAGCCTGTAAACCGGTAATCTTCAGCAATCGCATTGGCGATGGCAGCGTTGCTGGTCATGAATTCAATCAGGAAGCGGTGCAGTCCCATGTCGAACACTTCATCAACCGTAAGATTGGCCAGCTTGGTATCTGCTTCACGCATCAGCTGGTTCGATACACCATCTGCACCGTGCAAGGTCGCCAAGGCCCGCAAATTTTCACGCAAGGCTCCGTGGCAATAAGCCAGACTGCGCGGAAACCGTTCGTCGAGCAGCAGAAATTCCACAATCCCGCGCGCATCGATTTGCCCGGCATTGAGGAAGCGGTAACCGCGATCGCCTGAAACAGAACGCAGAACCGTGTCCCACTGGCCCGTATCATGGGTTGACCCGACATAGGAAAAGGACGGCAGAAGCAGATAATATTTGATATCGAGAATACGCGCGGTGCTTTCCCCACGTTCGATAAAAGTACCGGCCCGGGCGAAGTGATAACCTTCGCTGCGCAGCATGGAACCGGCCATCGCGCCGTGTACCAAGGTACCGCCGCGCCGCACCATCCCGACCACTTGGCCCACTGCAGACTGGGTTACCGGGCGGGCCAGCATTTCCTTGATCTGCATCCAGCTTTCGTTGATCGCTTCCCACAGTTCGCTGCTGATGACATTGCGCGCCAGCCGCGCATTGGTGCGCACCTGATTGAACATCTCCAGCACGCTGCCCGGATTGTCCTTGTCGCGCAGGATGAAATTCCACGCCTGAATGCCGGTGTAAGACGAATGCCTGGCCTCATACGCGCTGCGCTGCCCGGCGGTCTGGATGACCGAGCGCCATTCTTCTTCGGAACTGACCAGATCGCGCGTCAACGCCATGCGCAGACCTGCTTCGAGCAGACGCGCCGTGTTTTCTGCCCGCTCAAGATAGCGGAACATCCAGAACATGCCATTGGCTGTCCGGCCTAGCATCGGCGGCCTGCGGAAGTTGCGCTGCGTACCATCAGTCTTTCAGCACCCACGTATCCTTGGTGCCGCCGCCCTGACTGGAATTGACCACCAGCGATCCCTTTTTCATCGCCACCCGCGTCAGCCCCCCTGGCGTAATGTCGATATTGTCGGGTGACACCAGTACGAAGGGGCGCAAATCGACATGGCGCGGTGCCAGCCCTTTCTTGGTGAATATCGGGCATGTCGACAGCGACAGCGTCGGCTGGGCAATATAATTGGTCGGGTTGGCTTCCAGCTTCTTGCGGAACAGGGCAATTTCGCGCCGTGTTGCCGTGGGGCCGATCAGCATCCCATAGCCGCCGGAACCATGCACCTCCTTAACCACCAGGTCGCCCAGATTATCGAGCACATAGGCCAGACTGTCCGCTTCTGAGCAGCGCCACGTCTGGACATTGGGCAGCAGCGGCCGCTCGCCAGTGTAGAATTCCACGATTTCAGGCATGAAGCTGTAGATCGCCTTGTCATCGCACACTCCGGTGCCCGGCGCATTGGCAATGGTGACCCCGCCTGCGCGGTACACATCCATGATCCCGGGAATACCAAGCACTGATGAGGGGTTGAAGGTCAGCGGGTCGAGAAAATCATCGTCAATCCGGCGGTAAATCACATCAACCGGCTGGAACCCGCGCGTCGTGCGCATCCCCACCCGGCCATCAACCACGCGCAGATCGCTGCCTTCGACCAGTTCGGCACCCATCTGATCAGCCAGAAAGGCATGTTCGAAATAGGCGCTGTTATATATACCCGGCGTCAGCACCGCCACTACCGGCTTGCCCTTTGTGGCAGGCGGCGCACAGGCCGCCAGGCTTTTGGCCAGCCGGCGCGGATAATCCGAAACCGGTTCAACCGCAACGCGGGTGAACAGTTCGGGGAACATCGCCATCATCGTTTCGCGGTTTTCCAGCATATAGCTGACGCCTGACGGGGTGCGGGCATTGTCTTCCAGCACAAACCATTCATCCGGGCCGGTTCGCACCAGATCAATCCCGACGATATGGGTGTAAACGCCGCCTGGCGGGGTAAAGCCGACCATGTTGGGCAGCCATGCTTCATTGTGGCGGAACAAGCGTTCCGGTACCCGGCCAGCGCGAATGATTTCCTGCCGGTGGTAGAGATCATACATGAACGCATTGAGCGCCCGCACTCGCTGTTCGATGCCGCGCGTCAGTCGGCGCCATTCGCCCGCATCGATAATCCGCGGGACCATATCGAACGGGATCAGCCGTTCTTCCGCTTCATTTTCACCATAGACATTGAAAGTGATGCCGGTGCGGCGGAAATTTCCTTCCGCTTCCAGATGCTTGCGGCGCAGCAGATCTGATGCCTGCTCTTCATGCCACTGGCGATATTCCTCATAAGCAGGGCGAATGCCGCCATCTGGCTGCTTCATCTCGTCAAATTTGGACGTCGCTTCGGTCATGAACCTCCTGAAACCGGCATAAACTTTGGCTTGCGCCCTTCGTAACGCAACTGCAGCATTAATAAAGAGAAAGGTTCAATCGTTTTCAAGTTCCTGCAAAACGGCCCGAATTGACTCTTCCGAATAGGCAAAACCAATATGGGTGCAGCGCAGCGCAACTGCGCGGTCGCGTTCACCTGCCTTGCCGCAGGAACTGCGCGGGCTGACAATGCCGTCACGCGGGCTCCACAGCGCTACCGTTTCCACCGGGGGCTTGGCCGCCATGCTGCCTTCGATCGGCGGATTGTTGACGCTGTGCCCGGTTACAAACTGATAGATCCGCCAAGCATTATTGGCTCGGGGGTTGCCGGAAAAGGGTGATCCCATCGTCACCACTTTGGCCACTGCGGCAGGATGCCGCTTGGCCAGTTCGCGGGCAAATAATCCGCCCAGGCTCCACCCCACCAGCACCACCGGTTCACCGTAACGCCGGTTGAGATCGAGCAGACGCTGTTCCAGAAGATCAAGATTTTCCCGGGTCGGGCCAAAATTGAACCCCAGCCCCCAGCGCTTGACCTTGTGGCCAGCCCGCTCAAGCTGGCGCGCCATATAGCGCATACGCACCGGATGAGTAGCAAAGCCCGGCAGCAGCATCACTTTGCGCGGCTGCGCGGAGCGGCGAATATCGATCTTGCGCCGCAGTCGCCGAAACGGTTCGATCAACACCTGCGCTTCGGCCAGGAGCCGCCACAGCGATGGTGCGCCCAATTCTTCTGGCGCCGGCTCACTGGCCAGCGCCAACCGGGCCGCCAGATCGGGCAGCGGCGCAGGCGGCGCAGGCGGCTTGGGCGGTGAAGGCTTCATTCGCTCTGCCCGTCCACGTCAGGCCGGACATTCCCCAATCCGGGTCGAGGTGGTCTGCATGGTCATGGTCGTGCCCATCCCCGGCATCATGTCCGACCCGCCTCTGGTCGTCATGGTAAGATCGGATTGCTGCGGTGCGATCGTCCCGTCCATCGTCATAGCCATCGTCATCCCCTTGGGACCAGTGCAATTCATTGCCGCATCGACGTGTGAACCCGACGTATCAAACTTTGAAAAATTGCACTGCACACCATTCTGCTTCTGGCTCATCTTGCTGAGCATATCCTTGAAGCCGCTTTCAGCATCTTCCTTGGTCAGGCAAAACGTCCGCGTCTTTGCAGACGATGCTGCGATACGTTTCTTGATCATGTCCATCTGTGCTGGCGGCAGGCCAGGCATAGTGAAATCCTTGATCACTGTCTTGACTTCATAAAGGCCCGGATCAGGCTTAGCCAGAGACTTGGCAGCAGCGGCGACTTCATCCGCCGTCTTGGTCGGCGTAGTGGTATTGCCGCAGCCATAAAGGCTGACCGCGACCAGAGACAACAACGTCAAGCTGCGCATAACCCAAACTCCCAACCGGTTGAGACAGGTGATTTACCAAGATCGGCGCACTGTGCCAACTTATTGCTCTTGCCACCGACATTGCCCATATGCTGATGCTATGGCTGAACTCGTGATCCGCCGCGGGCTGGAAGAACCGGATACGTCCGGTGATTTCACCCCGCATAAGCCGCAGCGCCCCGACAAATCCATGCCGGGCCGCCCGTTTGAACTTGTGTCTGAATATGAACCGGCCGGTGATCAGCCAACTGCGATTGCCGAACTGGTACGATCAGCCAGCGAGGGCGAGCAGACGCAGGTTCTGCTGGGCGTTACCGGGAGCGGCAAGACCTTCACCATGGCCAAGGTGATCGAAACCCTGCAGCGCCCTGCCCTGATCCTGGCGCCAAACAAGATCCTGGCGGCGCAGCTTTACGGCGAATTCAAGAGCTTCTTCCCCAATAATGCGGTCGAATATTTCGTATCCTATTATGATTATTACCAGCCCGAGGCCTATGTCCCGCGCAGCGACACCTATATCGAGAAGGAATCCAGCGTAAACGAGGCGATCGACCGGATGCGCCATTCAGCCACTCGCGCGCTGTTGGAGCGGGACGATGTGATTATCGTGGCGTCGGTATCTTGCCTTTACGGCATCGGTTCGGTCGAGACCTATTCAGCGATGATCTTCGACATCAAGGCGGGTGATACGGCCGACCAGCGCGAGCTGATCCGCAAGCTGGTGGCGCTGCAATATAAGCGCAACGATGCCGCCTTTGCGCGCGGCACCTTCCGGGTAAGGGGAGACAATCTGGAGATTTTCCCGAGCCATTATGAGGACATGGCCTGGCGGATCAGCTTCTTTGGGGATGATATTGAAACCATCAGCGAATTTGATCCGCTGACGGGCAAGGCCGGGACCACGCTCGACAAGGTCCGCGTCTATGCCAATTCGCATTATGTAACGCCCGGCCCGACGATGAAACAGGCCAGCGAAGCGATCAAATTCGAACTGACAGAACGGCTCAAGGAACTGGAGGTAGAGGGCAAATTGCTCGAAGCCCAGCGGTTGGAGCAGCGCACCAATTTCGATCTGGAGATGATCGCAGCGACCGGCAGCTGCGCCGGGATTGAGAATTACAGCCGCTTCCTGACCGGCCGCCTGCCCGGCGAACCGCCACCGACGCTGTTCGAATATCTGCCCGAAAATGCGCTGCTGTTCGTCGATGAAAGCCACCAGACAGTGCCGCAAATCGGCGCGATGTCAAAGGGCGACCACCGGCGCAAGATCACGCTTGCGGAATATGGCTTCCGCCTGCCCAGCTGTATCGACAACCGCCCGCTGCGGTTCAACGAATGGGACGCGATGCGCCCGCAAACTTTCGCGGTATCGGCCACTCCCGGCAATTGGGAAATGGAACAGACCGGCGGTATATTTGCCGAACAGGTGATCCGCCCAACCGGACTGATCGACCCGCCGGTGGAAATCCGCCCGGTCGAAGATCAGGTACAGGACTGCATCGCGGAATGCCGCAAGGTCGCCGCCAAAGGATATCGCACGCTCGTGACCACGCTGACCAAGCGGATGGCAGAAGACCTGACCGAATTCATGCATGAGGCGGGGCTGCGCGTGCGCTACATGCACTCCGACGTTGAGACGCTGGAACGGATTGAACTGATCCGCGACCTCAGGCTGGGTGTCTATGATGTGCTGGTCGGGATCAATCTGCTGCGCGAAGGGCTCGACATCCCCGAATGCGGGCTGGTGTGTATTCTCGATGCAGACAAGGAAGGTTTCTTGCGCTCAGAGACCAGCCTGATCCAGACGATTGGCCGCGCGGCGCGCAATGTCGACGGCAAGGTAGTGCTGTATGCGGACCGGATTACCGGCAGTATGGAACGGGCAATGGCTGAAACCGAGCGGCGGCGCGAAAAGCAGCACGCCTTTAACGAAGCCAACGGCATCACCCCGACCACAATCAAGCGCAACATTCAGGATATTGTTGCGCATACAGCAAGCAAAGACGGCGTTGTCATTGGCACGGGCGATGATGAACGCAACAATCTGGTAGGCCACAATCTGCGCGGCTATATCGAGGACCTGGAAAAACGTATGCGCAACGCCGCTGCCGATCTGGAGTTCGAAGAAGCAGGCCGCCTGCGCGATGAAATCCGCCGTCTGGAAGCCGATGAACTGGGCCTGCCCGACAGTGACAGGAAGGCCCCGTTAGTGGGCCGCAGCAGCGAGGGAAAACCCGGAACCCGCAAAATGCGCTACGGCCAAACGCAGCGGAAGTGGAAAGGGTGATCGAGAACAATTTACGCGCGAAGCAAGCGGTGCGATAGGGCCACCATGAAGCCTGCCCACCGAACTGCACAATTGCTTGCGCTGCTGATCTCACCGCTGTTGGTGGCTGGATGCAAGCCCCCAGCGGCTGATGATTATGTTGAACGGGTCAATTTTGCGCAGGCAAAGGGCGCTGCCAGTGCGCCACTGCCCTCGCCCGATGTGACTGATGCGGTGTGGGCTGAAGGGGCCAGGCCAGACCGGATCATCTATGGCATTCCCGGCAAGGCGCCGCTGCTGGCGCTCGATTGCGCTCAGGCAAAAGGTGACTCTGCCCCCGAAGCACGGCACATTAGAATTACCCGTTTTGCGCCAGCAGATGCCGGTGCAAAGGCATTGCTGGCGCTGATCGGCAATGGTCATATTTCGCGGCTCAAGATTGATGCCACATGGAACGGGCGCGCTTGGTTGTGGCAGGGCACATATCCTGCCAGTAGCCTGCAACTGGAAGTGCTGACTGGCCCGCACGCGGTCACTGCAACCTTGCCCGGTGCGGGCAAGCTGGACCTTGGCCCCAGCCCGCTGCCCGCCCGACTGATCGATTCCTGCCGCGCCGATGTGCCGTTCAAACCTGCCCCAATCAGGGCCGGTTAAGCGCTTGCCGCGACCCGCCATCCGCCTTGCAGAATGGCTCTATACGCTCGCTTATCTGGGCGCATTCCTGTCGTTCATTCCTCTGCTGATCCTGCTGCTGCCGCGCCGGGTGGAAAGCATTACCGGCACAAGCGATCTTTATGCTCTCAGCTGGTTGTTGCTGGCTGGTGGAACGGTGGCCAGTATCGCCCATATCGGTGCGGGGCTGTGGAGCGACCACTGGTTCGCCCGCCACGCCAGCCGCCGGGGCCCGATAGGTGTGGGGGTCGCTGCAACAATGGTGTCTTATTTCGCGCTCGCCAGAGCCGACACGCTGGCCGGGCTCGGCGCGGCGCTGATCGGTTTCCAGATTGCCGTCAACATTGCCTTCGCCCCGATTGGCGCGCTGTTGTCAGACTACGTTACTGACGAGCG
The DNA here is from genome assembly GCA_024642545.1 of Erythrobacteraceae bacterium. Classification (GTDB taxonomy): domain Bacteria; phylum Pseudomonadota; class Alphaproteobacteria; order Sphingomonadales; family Sphingomonadaceae; genus Allopontixanthobacter. The sequence goes on along the minus strand of JAHEAW010000019.1, from coordinate 11,562 downwards.
CAAGGGCCGGGTTGCCGGGCGGCTCAACACCACCTTGCCAATCTCGATTGCGGCGGTGTCGGTGGTTTCCCTGCTATTCCCCAACGACAGCGGCATGGCCTTTATTGTCACCGGCGCTGCGGGCAGCCTGATGATCCTGCCAATGCTGGTGTGGTGGCCATTTGGCGAGGTCCAAAAGCGCGCGATAGCACGCGCGGCCCCACGTGAAGGCGCGGCCAGTGCGCGGCGCGATTTCTTCATTGCCGCCGGTGCGCGCTTGCTGGTGCAATTGGGGGCAGTGGTGATGACATCCTATCTTTATGCCTATCTCACTTATGTCGCAGGCCATGGCGGGCTGAACGGCATTGGCACAATCACGCAGGCGATTGGCGTACTGTCGCTGGTGGCAACGATTGCGGCAGTCATGGCTCCGGTTCTGAGCGGACTGGTATCGGACTTGCGCCGCAACCGCCGGATACCTCTGGCGATCAGCGCAGTGCTGGTCAGCGCGGCATTGATGACAATGGGCGCAGTGCCGCAATGGGCTGCAATTCTGCTGAGCTATGCCTTGTTTCATTCAGCGCTGGCATCGTTTCTGGCGATCGATTCGGCACTGGTCGCCCAAATCGTCAGCGGCCATCCGCATCGCGGAACCTTGCTGGGGGTGATGAACCTGACCAATACTCTGCCCTCGATCATCGCGCCCGGGCTGGCGCTGTTCGCAATCCAGAGCGGCGGTCTGGCCGATGCTGTTCCACAGCTGGTCACACTCAGTGCCTTTGCCGCTTTGGTGGCGGCTGGCATTATTCTGACAATCCGCTCGGTCCGTTAAGGTTCTGCGGCGGTCGGTTTGATCTTACCGGCCAGATTGGCAAGTTCATTCGGGCCGAGCACTTGCCCCAGCCGCTGGCCCCGCCCGCGCGGCGGATACCACAGATAAAGCGGTATTCCGGCAACCCCTTGGGCGTTGAGAAAGCGCGTGATTTCATTGTCCTGCCGCGTCCAATCGCCCTTCATCGCGACCACTCCGGCCTTGCGAAAAGCAGCGCCGGTCAGTTCAGTTTCAATCGCAACGCCTTCATTGACCTTGCACGTCAGGCACCAGTCAGCGGTAAACCAGACGAACACCGGCTTGCCCCGCGCGCGGGCTTCGGCCAGCGCGGCTTCGCTGAAGGGAACAGCGCCAAGCACGCCTGCTTCAATCTGGTGCTGACGCGGCGTGTAATTGCGCGCAATCGCGACTGATAGCAGCGTGGCTGCCATCACCAGCAAGGTGGCCAGCACCGGGCTGGACAAAGGCAGCCTGATCCGGTCGCCGGACAATGCGATAATTGCAATCAGGACCAGTACGGCAGCCACCAGCGTCCCGGCTGCAAAACCTGCCCCGCCCATGCGCCAGCACAGCCACACGAGCGCCAGCGCAGTCAGGCCCATCGGCACCGCCATGAACCGGCGGAAAGTCTGCATCCAGGCCCCGGGCCGGGGCAGAATGCGCCGCACGCCGGGGACAAAGCCGATCAACAAGAAAGGCAGCGCCAACCCCATACCCAGCGTACCGAACAAGACCATTGCCTGCCCAGTCGGCAACAACAACGCAGCGCCCAGCGCGGCCGCCATGAACGGTCCGGTGCACGGTGTAGCGATGACCGCGGTAAGCAGGCCAGTGACAAAGGCGCTGGTCGGTTCGCCCGAACGGGTGATCGAGAGCGCAGGCAATTCGAATAATCCGGCCAGATTCGCAGTAATCAGCACCATCAGGCCCAACAGCGCCGCGACCACGGCCGGCTGCTGCAATTGGAATGCCCAGCCTACTTCCTCGCCCGCACCACGCAGCGCCAGCAATGCGCCGCCCAGCGCCAGACAGGCAGCAACGACCCCGCCAGTATAAGCCAGCGCTTCGGCGCGCGCTTGCGCTTCGCTTTCCCCAGCGCGCGCCAGACTGATCGCTTTCAGGCTCAGGATCGGGAAGACGCAAGGCATGATGTTTAGCAGCAATCCGCCCAGCAAGGCCCCGATGAACAAACCCCACATGGGCGGCGTATTGGCATCACCGTCGGCCAGCGCAGTTCCTGCAGGCGGGACTGTGCCAGCAACCGCTGTAAAACGCACGCCCTTGCTATTGTTGAATGCCAGAATCCCGCTGATCCTGCGCGGCACCCCGCCATAGATTTGCAGCGGAATCTCCGCAATCAGACGGTCTCCGCTGCGGGTGAAGGATTGCGGCTTGCTATAGCTGACCAGGTCCGCATTCTCGAGAAAGATATGCGGCGATGGCAGCTGGAGCGCGGATGGAATCGGCACTGCGATCCGCAGCAGTTTCTCGGTTACGGCAAAACGTCCCGTCTGGTCCAGCAGGGCCGGGATTGCGCCGCGCCATTCGGCAAACTTATTGCTGTCCGCAGTGATCGCCGCAATTGGCAGCCGCATGCTGAGCCGGGCATGTTCGGGCACACAAATGACATCTGTGCAGGCCAGCCAGTTGGCATCCACCGCCACCGGCAGGGACCCGCGGATGGTTGCGCTGGGCGGAATCTGAACCGGGATCAGAACCGCATAGGGCCCTTCATAAACATGGTTCATCAGCCCGTTGATGCGCAACTGATGCGGCACGGGATACAGCGGCTTGCCCGCCGTCCAACCTGCCGGAAGCTGCCAATCCAGCTTCATCCCATAGCCCGCATCGCCCGGATTGATCCAATAGCCATGCCAACCAGGCCCAGGCACGAAATGCAGTGCCAGCATCAACTGCTTGCCAGGGATCGCCGGGCCTGCCGCCAGCAGTTCCGCTGTAATATGGGTGTCGCGGTCAATATCCTGCGCCCCCGCGCTGAACGGCAGCGCAGCCGCGCACAGGATCAGCAGCACGGCCAGCGCGCGATGAATTGATGCAAAGAAGGGTTTGGGGGCAAACATTGCTGTCATTGTCCTTGCACGAGCGCGGGGCGATGGCCAAGTATACAATCACTTCAAGCCAGACAACCGGACCGGAGTTTTTGATGAGCGAGACACGCGACCTGTTGATTATCGGCGGCGGGCTGGTGGGCATGACATTGGCGCTGGCTGCCGCGCGCAAAGGTATCTCCAGCCATGTGGTTGACCGGGCCGATCCAGCCGAACTGACTGCCGAAGGGTTTGACGGGCGCGCATCGGCGATCTCCACTGCCAGCTGGAACCTGTTTACCAATATTGGCGTGGCAGAGCGGCTCGAACCCTTTGCCTGCCCGATCGCTTCGATTGCGGTTTCGGACCAGATGCGTCCTGGCCGGCTCGATTTCACTCCTGAACCGCACGAAGGATCGCTCGGACGCATGTTCGCCAACCGGATGCTGCGCCTCGCCCTGTTCGAAGCTGCACGCGACGAACCGCTGATCACGTGGAATTCCAAAGTCGATGTAATTGCGCGTGAACGCGGCGAATTCGGAGTCTCGGCCACGCTGGCTGATGGGCGCAAACTGGACGCAAGGCTGATGATTGCCGCTGAAGGGCGCCGTTCCCCTACCCGCGAAGAGGCAGGCATTGTGGTCGCCAAATGGGATTACACTCACCGCGCGATTATTGCCGGGCTGACGCATGAGCTGCCCCATGAAAATGTTGCTTGGGAAATCTTCTATGCAGCCGGTCCTTTCGCGCTGCTGCCGATGCTGGAAGATGAAGCAGGCCGCCACCGCAGCGCGCTGGTGTGGACTGTGTCGGAAAGCGAAGCGGCAGGCGTGCTTAAATTATCCGATCGGGCCTTTCAGGCCGAAGTGGAAAAACGCATGGGCGATATCTTCGGCGCTGTGACATCGGTGATGCCGCGTTCGTCTTATCCGCTCGGCTTTCATCACACCGCCCGCATTACTGCGCCGCGCCTCGCGCTGGTGGGCGATGCCGCGCACGGTATCCATCCGATTGCGGGTCAGGGACTCAACCTTGGTCTGCGCGATGTCGGCGCGCTGGTCGAAGTGCTGGCCGAAGGGATGCGCCTTGGGCTGGAGCCGGGCGATGCGCAATTACTTGGCCGCTATGAAAAATGGCGCGGACTTGATGCCTTTTCGGTAGCGCTGGCGACCGATGGCCTGACCCGTATTTTTGGCATTCCCGGGAAAGCGGCGTCAGCCGTCAGGCGATTGGGCATGGCGGGGATCCAGCGCACGCCGGCACTCAAACACTGGTTCATGGATGAAGCGCGCGGCGTGACCGGGGATCTGCCGCAATTGCTGCAAGCCTGATGTTTGCTCGGCCAAGTAATTGCCTGCTCAGGCTTTAGGCGCGCTGCTCTCGCTCGCCGGGCTCGGCTGTTCGATCCGGTGGCCTTCACCATCACGCAAGCGGCGCGGTTCGAGCACCGCGGAAGTCTCAATCAGGTCGAGCGCGCGCTGCGCTGCTGCATAGCGCTGGGCATCCTTGATCCACAGGCTGGCGCGAGACGCGCCGGGCAGCAGTTTGACTTCGTCAATCGCGGCGTTCACCCGGCCGCTCTCCAGAAAATATCGCGCCCGTTCAAGCCGCTTTTGCGGCTGCGGAGAAGGCGCAGTTTCGCGGCGTATCACAAACAGATCACCCAGCTCGCGGCGGAACTGGGTCAAGGTCGTTTCATCGCTGGCATCGGACAGTTCCGGCCCCAGACCCTCCAGCCGCGCCAGCAATTGATCGAGTGTTATCGGATTACGCGAAGTCTGGATAACGGTGTTCACTGCATTGGGCAGCGCATCGCTGAAGCGCAGCCGCAACTGATCCGCCAGATAGCCCAGCTCAGCCCCGCGTTCGAGCGCGCGGCGGGTCGCAAAGGCAATCAGCAGACCTTCTGCGCGCGCCGCATTGCCGGTGGCTGCCTGCGATTGCAAATCAAGCCGTGCCAGCCGCTGCTCAGCCGCCGCCAGGCGCTGTTCCAGCCCGCCCTGCTGCTGCGCCACGCGTTCAACTGCCTGGCTCGCCTCGGCGGCCGCCTTTGCCGGGCTGGGCTGCGCCTCTGGCGTCTTACCGGACGATTGTGAAACCAGCGGCAATGCGGCCCTGTTCGCCATTTGGGCGGGGGCTTCCTTGTCAGCACCACTGCCCGTTGCACCTGGCCAGCCATCCTTGCTGTAATAGGCAAAATAGCCGACCAGCGCGGCCCCCATCAGGAAGGAGCCCAGCGCCACACCAAGAATTGGACGCAGCGAACTGCTGTTCTTCCGCCCAATGTTCGTCTTAGCTTCCATCATATTCCATTCTTCGACCCGTGCACCTGCAGCCGGGCGCGTTTATATCACCGTTCTTGGCACATGTTCCCAGCCAAGGCCAGCAATGCAGCGTCGCTGGGCTGGCTGCAATGGCGAACCGCTTGCCAGCCCGCGCCAGCAGCATTGCTGATCCGTTGCCCCAATGCCGCCACCGCAAGCTGGCTGCGGGGGATTTCCAGCCGGCTACATTCAGCGGCAAAATGGCGCGCGGCAGCGGCGGAATGAAGCAGCACTATTCCCCCGCACCGCAAGCGTTTTTCCAACAATGCAGAGATTGGCACCGGCGCCAGCGCATAGACCGCCTGTTCATGCACCGAAATGCCTCGCGGCACGCTCAGCACTGTTCGTTCCGCCCCGGCAAGCCGCAGCAAGCGCAGCGATTGACCGGCCAGCGTATCAAGCACTGCCTGCAACCCCCCGTTTCCCATAGATTTTACCGAAAAACCGGCCTTCATAGCCGCGTTCGCCGTGCTCTTGCCCACTGCGTGGACTGGCTTGTCACGGTACCGTTCAAGCTGCGGACCGCCATGCCTGATGGCATTGGCGCTGCCGATAATGAGCGCATCAAACTCATCCGGATCACCCGCTTGCCATTCTACCTGCACGACTGTGAACAGAGCTTCGGCAATCAACTCCAGTCCGGCATGGCGATATCGCCGCACCGTTGCTGACAGGCCCGGCTCCGGACGAATTGCAAAAATCGGCCTACTCACGAACCGCGCTCCGGACCTCCGGCAAAGACTGCTGCGATGCCCGGCGTTGCCCGTACCAGCAAATCCTTGGCCAGCAGGCCCGGCACGCGGTCATCGCCCACATCAAAACGCGCTGAGCCAGTCACAGATTCTGCCCCATCCGGGCTGTAAAGCGCTGCAATCAGCTCGATCTGCCCGTCCGTCAGCACGCTGAGCGCAGCAATCGGGCTGTGGCAATTGCCGCCCAGAGCCAGCAGCAGCGCGCGTTCAGCGCGGATTGCCGCATGGCTGGGGGAATGATCGATAGCGGCAAGAATTGCCTGCACACCGGCATCGTCGCTGCGGCACTCAATTCCGATTGCCCCCTGCGCCGGGGCCGGTAGCCAGTCGCTGGAGTCGAGCGCAGTTCCCGTATCTGTCTGTCCAAGCCGTTCCAGCCCGGCAGCGGCAAGCAATGTCACATCTGCTTCGCCCGCAGCCAGTTTGGCCAGTCGGGTGGCAACATTCCCACGAATATTGACGATCCGGCAATCGGGCCGGCGATTTAACATTTGCGCGGCGCGGCGCGGCGCGCTGGTGCCGATCACGGCGCCGCGCGGGATCGCGGCAATACTGGCAGCGCCGACCAGCACATCGCGCACATCTGCGCGCGGCAGGATGGCTGCAATCGTCAAACTGGCTGGTCTGACCGTTTCCACATCCTTCATCGAATGCACCGCACCGTCGATTTTGCCTTCTGCCAGCCATGCGTCGAGTTCCCTGGTCCACAAGGCTTTACCGCCCAGATCGGCCAGTGGCCGGTCCTGAATCTTGTCTCCGCTGGCACGCACTGTGACCAGTTCGACCGCACTTTCATCCCATCCATGCGCTGCGCATAACCGCGAGCGCGCCTCATGCGCCTGCGCCATTGCGAGCGGGGATTGGCGCGTTCCGAGGCGGAGCTGACGGTCTGGTTTGGCGGATCGAGTCATCGGTACGCTTGCCCTAACCATTCATCTCGCTAAGGGGAAGCGGCATGGGGATCGTGCTCGGCATAGAATCCAGTTGCGACGAAACGGCGGCAGCGCTGGTCACTACTGACCGGCGCATCATCGCCCAGCGGATCGCATCGCAGGATGAGGTACACGCGCCATATGGCGGCGTGGTGCCGGAGATTGCCGCACGCGCGCATGCAAACCGGGTTACGCCGCTAGTTGCTGAAGTGATGGCCGAAGCGGGCATGGAACTGACCGCTTTGGACGCGATTGCCGCAACTGCCGGGCCGGGTCTGATCGGCGGGGTCATGGTCGGGCTGGTCAGTGCCAAAGCACTCGCCATGGCCAGCAATGTTCCGCTGATCGCGATCAATCACCTTGAAGGCCATGCGCTTAGCCCGCGTCTGGCCGACCCGGCATTGACCTTTCCTTATGCGCTGCTGCTGGTATCGGGCGGGCATTGCCAGATTCTGCAGGTTGACGGTGTCGGCCAGTATCGCCGGTTTGCAACCACTATCGATGATGCGCTGGGCGAAGCATTTGACAAGACAGCCAAGATTCTCCGGCTCGGCTATCCCGGCGGGCCTGCGGTCGAGAAATTGGCCTTGGCAGGTGATGCTTCGGCAGTTCCCCTGCCCCGCCCGCTGGTCGGCAGCGGTGAACCGCATTTTTCCTTCGCGGGCCTCAAAAGCGCGGTGATGCGCGCCAAGGATAGCGGTTTGTACCGTAACGAAGACATAGCCGCCAGCTTCCAGCAAGCTGCGATTGACTGTGTGCTGGACCGGCTGAACGTGTCGCTGGGCGATGGGGGCGGCCTGCCCGCGCTGGTAGTGGCAGGCGGCGTGGCAGCCAATCAGGCCATTCGCGCTGCGCTGGAAAATTTCGCACAAGCCCGCACAATGCGCTTTGTCGCCCCGCCATTGGCCCTATGCACTGATAATGCCGCAATGATCGCCTGGGCCGGGGCAGAGCGACTGGCAAGCGGCCAGAACGATCCGCTCGATTTTGCCGCGCGCCCGCGCTGGCCGCTTGATCAAGATGCAGAGCCAGTGCGCGGTGCAGGGGCCAAGGCATGAACGGTGGCCAGCCAATCGGCGTTCTGGGCGCCGGAGCCTGGGGCACCGCTCTGGCGCAAATGCTGGCAAGCGATGGCAGCGCTGTTCTACTATGGGCGCTGGAGCGCGAACTGGTCGAGGAAATCAACCAGCAGCACACCAACAGCCTCTATTTACCCACTGCCGCCCTTGCCCCGGCCATCCGCGCGACGGGCGACCTGAGCGATTTCAATATGTGCGAAACCGTATTGGCCGTGACCCCGGCGCAGCATCTTGGATCGCTTGTCGGGCAGCTTGCAAAAGACCCGCGTGATCTGGTGCTGTGCAGTAAGGGAATTGAAGCGAGCAGCGGCCGCTTAATGAATGATGTCGCTGCGGCGGCGGCACCTGGCAGCGATATTGCGATCCTGTCCGGCCCGACCTTCGCGCATGAAGTGGCAGCGGGCATGCCCACTGCGGTGACACTGGCATGCAGCGGCGGCGAGACGCAATGGAACCGTCTGTCCCCCGTTATCGCCCGCCCGCAGTTCCGGCCCTATTATTCCAACGACGTAATCGGCGCGGAGATTGGCGGCGCGGTCAAGAATGTGCTCGCGATTGCGTGCGGCGTGATCGACGGGCTCGGTCTGGGTCAAAACGCCCGCGCGGCGCTGATCGCGCGCGGTTATGCTGAAATGCAGCGTTTTGGCGAAGCGCTCGGCGCGCAGCGCGAAACGCTGGCGGGCCTGTGCGGTCTGGGTGATCTGGTGCTGACCTGCTCCTCCACCTCCAGCCGCAATTTCTCACTCGGCAAGGCATTGGGCGAAGGCCAGCTTGCGGCCAGCCTGATGGCAGACCGGCGCACGGTTGCCGAAGGCGCGTTCACGGCCCCGGTGCTGGCCGAACTGGCAAACCGTCATGGTATCGCCATGCCGATTGCCGATGCGGTGAACCAGCTGCTCGAAGGCGCATCGGTCAAGGACATCGTCTTACAGCTCCTTTCCCGCCCGCTAACTGCAGAGCAGCAGCCGTGACCGAACGCACGCAGGAAGGCGATATTGCCGCATTGGCCAAGGGCGGGCGAACCAATTTCCTTGGCTTCCTGCTGCGGCTCGCCGCACGCCTGCCGTTCCTGTTCATCGCCGGGCGGCTTTACGGCGCCGAATCGCTGGGCCGCTTTGCCTCTGCGCTGGTGGTAGTCGAACTGATCGCCATGCTATGCACGATTGGCGAAAAGCGCGGGCTGGCGCTGCGCTTGTCGCAAGGGGATGATGCACACGCACCGCATCTGCTGGCCGACGGGATGCTGGTGGCGCTGCTGCTGGGATCGGCGGCGGCAGCGCTGCTCTATCTGTTCCCCGCGCCGATGTTTCCCAGCGGTTTTTATACCCAGTCCGACCGGATGGTGGTGCTGGCGATCCCGGCGCTGGCGCTGACTGAAATTGCGCTTGCCGCTCAGGCTTACCGGTTTGACATTGCCACCACCGTTCGTGCCCGCGCTGTGGTGGAGCCGTGGACCATTTCGATCATGGCAGGGGTCCTGTTCTTCATCATTCCCGAAAGCGGGTTGAGCATGGCCTATCTGGCGGCGGTGATTGCGGCCGCGCTGACCGCTTTCTGGTCGGTGCTGCGCGATTACGGAATTCCTGCAGGGTGGCGGCCAAACCCGTCAAATATGGCCAGTCTCACCATTCGCGGCCTGCCGCTGGCGACTGCCGATGCAATCGAATGGGGCACACGGCGGCTCGACCTTTATATTCTGGCCCTGTTTGCCGCGCCATCCGCCGTCGGGATTTATTATATCGCCCAGCAAGTCGCCAGCCTGCCGCAAAAGCTGAAAAGCAGCTTTGAACCAATTCTTGGCCCGGTCATCACCCGCAATCTGAAAGAAAGGAACTACGCCGGGATTGCGGCGCAAGTGTGCCAGGTCGGCTTCTGGATTATCGCGGCGCAGGCGGGCATTGCTCTGGCGCTGGGTGTACCGGGGCACGGCGTGATGGGTCTGGTCGGCCCGGGTTTCGTGGTCGGTACAGGGGCGCTGGCTTTTCTGCTGGCGGCAGAAGTGGTTGCAGCAACCGCTGTCGTATCCGAAGCCGCCCTGGTTTATGTCGCCCGGCTGCGCAATTTGTGGATCTCGATCGCGGGCATTCTGCTGCAAGGCGTGCTTACCGTGGGCGTGATGAAGCTGACCGAACATTACCAACTGGATGATATGTACCGCGCTGCCGGTGCGGCCATGTCGTTGATGCTGGCACTGGCAACTATGTCGCTGGCCAAGGCGTGGCTCCTGTCCAGAATCCTTGGCTTTTCGGTCAATAACTGGCGCTGGTCGCTGGTGTGGGCCACTGTGCCTGCGGTGGTGATTGGCTATGGCGCGCGCTTGCTGCCTGAATGGGCGGAACTGCTGCTTGGCATCCCGGCCATTCTGCTGACCTATGGCTGGATCATCTGGCACAAGGGTTTCGGGCCGGAAGACCGCGTTTTGTTCCGCCGTAATCTGGGCGTAGAGACCGCTGCGGACGACCATGCATCCTGACACGTTCGATTTTCACAAGTACAGCAGCAAGCCTGCCCTTTGCTCTGCGGGGCCGCTTGGCTAAAGCCGCTACATGACCATTCGTCCGTTCTTATCCGTTGCCGTTGGTGCATTTATTGTCGCATCGCTGGCCCTTGCCGGGGCAGCGGTCACGGGACCCCAAATGGCACAGCGCATGGCAAGTGCGGCAAAATCGGCGATTGCCAAGGACGGCGCGCGCGGCGTGCAGGCCCGCTTTGCTACCAGCGGGGGCTGGCCATCGCGGCATCCGCTGCTGAGCGGGGGCGAAAAGGTGAACTTGGCAACTCGCGGCAAAGTCGCGCGCGATGTGGCCGCCATTCCCGGGGTCGGCGGGGTGCGCTGGGCAGACGGCTCGATCATGGCGCAGCGCAGCACCGCGCCAGTGCGGCCGATGCATTGTCAAGGCGATGTCGAGGCATTGCTGCAAGCGCGGACGATCCGGTTCGACGAATCGAGCAGCGCAATCGATGCTGGGAGCAGCGAATTGCTCGATGAAGTCGCCGCCGCGCTGCGCCCGTGCCTGGGCAGCATCATTGCCATTACCGGGCATACGGACAGTTCAGGATCAAAGGCGCTCAATCTGCAATTATCCGATGAACGCGCCGCTGCCGTGGAAGATGCACTGGTTGCGCGTGGCATCCCGCGTGATGGCCTTCGCGCGCGGGGACTCGGCTCGCAGCAGCCGATGACAGGGCTTGATCCGACCGATCCGGCCAACCGGCGGATCGAATTTTCGGTCATTGCCATTGTCCCGCTGGCACCAACGCCAATCGATACGCCCAGCGCCAAGTAAGGGGTTTTCGCGATGATACCGATCTGGTTTGAACTGATGTTTCTGATGCTGATCACTTACGCTGGCGGGCTGATGATTGGCTGGCTATTGTGGGGCAGAGCAGCCGCCGAAACGATGCCCGAGGATGGAGAAACTTTGTCATGATGGAATTGGTAGAAGCCAATTGGCCGCTGTTCGCGATTGCGCTGCTAATTGGTCTGGGGGCCGCTTATTGGGTATTTGTCATCACCCGGCGTACCGGCGTGACCTCGCTCATGCGGGATACGCTCGACGAAGGGGCAGCCCCGGCATCGCGCAATCAGGCGCTGATCGATGCACCGCCAGCGGTT
>JAHEAW010000108.1 GCA_024642545.1 Erythrobacteraceae bacterium | reverse complement strand
TACTTTGCCTCCAACCTGACCAAGGTCCCCGATGGTGGCTGGTTCCCCCTCCTGATTGGTGCAGTTGCGTTCACTTTGCTCACCACCTGGGCGCGCGGTCGCAAGCTGATGCGTGACCGAATGGCTGAGGTTGCACTTCCGATCGATATTTTCGCCAAATCGGCCCATAACAGTGCCGTGCGAGTGCCCGGGACGGCAATCTTCATGGCATCGAGCACCGGCGGCGTACCATCTGCGCTGTTGCATAATATCAAGCACAACAAGGTGCTGCACGAACGGGTAGTCATCCTGACCGTGCTGATCGCCGATATTCCCTATGTTGACGAGGACTGCCGTTACGAAATCCATGATCTGGGCCAGGGCTTCTTCCGCGCAGTCATCCACTATGGTTTTATGGAAGAAACCGACGTTCCTGCCGCGCTTAAGCAGATGGAAACCTGCGGCGGCAAGTTCGACATGATGCAGACGAGCTTTTTCCTGTCGCGCCAGACCTTGCTGCCGTCAGAAAAACCGGGGATGCCGATCTGGCGCGAGAAGGTGTTCGCGTGGATGCTGCGCAATGCAGCCACTGCGATGGAGTTTTTTAACCTGCCGACCAATCGCGTGGTGGAACTGGGTAGCCAGGTAAAGATTTGATTCCTAGCCGACAGGTGGCGGGTTTTGTTCTTCTTCCACGACGCCATCATCACCCAACCCGTGTTTCAGCAACATGGGGATTTGCGAGAAGGTGAACAGGAAGGTCAGCGGCATGAACACCCAGAACTTGGCCCATAGCCACGTTTCGAAGCTGTCGTTGGTGATATTGTATAAGTGCCGCAGTACTTCATTCAGCATCGCCAGGAACAGGAAAAATACCCCCCAATTGCGAGAGAGTTTGAGCCAGCCTTCATCGCTAAGACCCTCAAACGCCGCTTCGAGCAGGATCTTGAGTAGTGGTTTGTGTTTGAACCAGCCGGCTAACAAGGCAGCGCCGAGTACCACGTAGATTATCGTCGGCTTGATTTGCACAAATGTCGGGTCACCGAAGAATATTGTCAGGCTGCCAAAGCCAACGATCATGGCGGTTGAAAACCACAGCATCGGCGATACCCGGCCCATGCGCCACTTGGAAAAGGCAATAGCGGCCAGAGCGGCGGCCATGAAGGCGATCGTGCCCCGGACTACGGCAGCGACTTCGGCAATGGCATCGGGCTTGGCTGGAGCGAAATGCCGGTAAGCGAGCAGAAACATTACAAGCGGCCCGTAATCTACCAAAACGTTTAGCCAGCCAGTTCCCTGCTTTTTGTTCGGCTTTGAGGTCACATTTTCCTTGTCCATCAGGCAACTCCGGCAATAACGCGGGCCACCAGATCAGGGTCAAACGGCCGTAAATCATCGATCTTTTCGCCTACACCAATCGCATGGATCGGCAGGCCATATTGTTCAGCGGCTGCCACCAGTACCCCGCCGCGCGCGGTGCCATCAAGCTTGGTCATGATCAGGCCAGTTACCCCGGCAACTTCTTTGAAGGTCTCAATCTGCGACAGCGCGTTTTGACCATTGGTGGCATCGAGCACCAGCACCACGTCATGCGGTGCCTCTGGGTTGAGACGGCCGAGTACCCGACGAATTTTTTCCAGCTCGTCCATCAATTCACGCTTGTTTTGCAACCGGCCCGCCGTATCCACCACCAGCGCGTCAATTCCCTGGTCGGTTGCGGCCTTGACCGCGTCGAACACGATACTGGCTGGATCGCCGCCTTCCGGCCCCCGGACAAGCGGCACATTGATCCGCTGTGCCCAGGTTGCCAGCTGACCGATTGCAGCTGCACGGAAAGTGTCGCCTGCCGCCAGCATCACGCCGTAATCATCTTCTTGAAACAGATGCGCCAGCTTGGCGATGGTGGTGGTCTTGCCGCTGCCATTGACGCCAATCATCAGAATGACCTGCGGGCGCGGGAACGCGGTAATCTCCAACGGCTTAGCCACCGGACGCAGGATCGCTGCGATTTCATCCGCCATCGCCAGCTTCAATTCTTGCTCGCTTATACCAAGGCCAAATCGTTTTTCTGCCAGCTTGGCCCGAATGCGCGCAGCGGCAGCCGGGCCAAGGTCAGACGTGATCAGCGCATCTTCAACCTCATCGAGTGTGGCATCGTCCAGCTTGGCTGTGGCAATGACTCCCGACAGATTGGTCGCGAGCCGCTCGGACGTTTTGCGGAAGCCGCCAAAAACCCGCTCAGCCCAGCTATTCTCGCTCATTGCAGCTGGCCTTTAATCAGTTTGGTGGGCGTGACGGAGACAAGCGCACCAACAGGGGTATCTGCAGGCAAGGAGACCCGCGCATAATTGGGCGAATAGCCCGTTCTGTCGCGTTCGGCGAGCACTTCAAGCGGGGTGCCGATTTGCCTGATCAACCAATCGCTCCGCTGAGCAGCGACCCGTTCGCGCAGTTCAGAAGCGCGCGCCTTGACCAAACTGCGGTCGACCTGCGGCATCCGCTCAGCCGGGGTGCCGGGGCGAGGGGAGAAGGGAAATATATGGCCATGGACGATACCGAGTTCATCAATGATTGAGAGATTGGCCGCGTGCATTTCTGCCGTTTCGGTCGGAAATCCCGCGATCAGATCCGCGCCAACAGCCAAATCAGGGCGTTTATCTCTCAGGCGTTCAACTAGACGGACAGCATCGGCGCGCAAATGGCGCCGCTTCATCCGCTTCAGGATCAGATCATGCCCGTGCTGAAGCGACAGGTGCAAATGTGGCATCACCCGCTGTTCTCCAGCCAAAAGGTCAAACAGCAGCGGGTCAATCTCTACCCCATCGAGCGAGGACATGCGGAGCCGGGGCAAGTCTGGAAATTCTTTGAGGATCGCCGCGACCAGAGCGCCAAGACCGGGATTTCCAGGTAAATCGTAACCCCAGGATGTAACGTCAACGCCGGTGAGGACGACTTCGGCTACGCCGCGTTCCACATACACTGCAATTTCGCCAAGCACTTGGGCAATGGTGAGGGAGCGGCTTGGACCGCGCCCTTGGGGGATCACACAGAAAGTGCAGGCGTGATCGCAGCCGCCTTGTACCGCGATGAAGGCGCGGGTGTGCAAGGTAGGTGCAGGGGGGGCATTTGGGGGTATATTCCACGCTCGGGGATCAAGCTTCGCGATATTGGCGATCAGCCCGTCGACTTCGGGCATCGCTGCCAGTTGGTCCCGTTCTATTTCGGCGGCGCAGCCTGTTACCAGCAGTCGTGCACCTGGCCGCGCGCGGCGCACACGTCGAATTGTCTGACGTGTTTGGCGCACCGCCTCAGCTGTGACTGCACAGCTGTTGATGACCACCAGATCATCTTCGCCTGCCAGCATCGCGTTCATCCGCTCGCTTTCAGCAATATTGAGCCGGCAACCCAGTGAGATCACTTCAGCTCCGTTCACGCGAAGTCGCCCCAGTCGAAGCTGCCGCGAAAGGATTCGGTGGCCGGCCCGGTCATGATGATCCGGCCCAATTCGTCCCATAGGATCGATAGCACACCGCCCGGCAAAGTAACTTCAACCTCACGTTCAACCAGCCCGCGCCGCATGGCTGCGATCGCTGTAGCGCAGGCTCCGGTCCCGCAGGCCCGCGTTAGTCCCGCGCCGCGTTCCCACACATGCAAGCGAATCTTTGTTGGCGAATCCACCGAAGCGACATTCACATTAATCCGATCGGGGAACAATGGGTCACATTCAATCTCGGGGCCAAGCCGAGCCAGCGGGACTGCATCACAGTCGGGCACGAAAAATACGATATGCGGATTGCCCACATTGACTGCAACCGGATCAACCAGACCTTCCCAACTTACTGGCATGGCCATCGTATCCATCGCATAAGCGAGCGGGATGGCATCCCATTCAAAGTGCGGCGTTCCCATATCAATGCGGGCGCCGTGACCAGCTGGTTCCACGTGAATTGTTCCACCACTCGTTTCCACCGAGGCAGCTTTTCCGTGAAGCAAGGCGACCGCGCGTGAGGCATTGCCGCATGCTTCGACCTCGCCGCCATCGGCATTGAATATCCGCATCTTGAAATCGGCATCGCTGGCGGTTTCCAGCAGGATCAACTGGTCGCAGCCGATGCCCAGATGGCGATTGGCCAGCGCAGCGGCTGTTGCATGGCTGATTGGCGGCAGGCGCGTTTGACGCCCGTCAAGAATGACAAAGTCATTGCCAAGACCATGCATCTTGATGAAAGGGACGCGCATAATGGGGCGCATCTATGCCCCCACGATCAAATCGTCCAGTGCTGGTGAGCGGTCAGCCGGCCTGCTGGCGCGGTTTGGAAGTAGGCGGAGGTTCGCTGCCACCTGCTTCTTCGTTGCTAACCGGGACCATATCAACTGATTGCTGAGGTGCTTTGGTTGCACCAACAAGGCGTCCCGCCGCCATCAGCCGCTGCCTGACATCATCTGCCGTTTCAGGCTGGCCATAATGATAGCCTTGCCCCTTCAGCGGCCCAAGCTTGCGCAAGGCGTTGAGAACCGTTTCATCCTCAATCCCTTCGGCTGTAATGGGCAAGGACAGGCCATCACCCATGGCAATGATAGCGCTGATGATCTGCGAAGCAGATTGATTGGTATCGCGCGCCAGAGCACTGACAAAGCTGCGGTCAATCTTGAGCCGGTCAAACGGCAGTGACTTGAGGTGCGAGAGGCTTGAATAACCAGTGCCAAAGTCATCAAGGCTGATCTGAACGCCCTGATTGCGCAAACTTGTTACCATCGACCGTACCAGGCCAACATTGTCGTGCAGGCAGCTTTCGGTAATCTCGATTTCGAGCCGCTTGGGCGGGAAATTATGTTTGACGAGCAGTTTAAGCAGCTTTTGCGCAAACCAAGGGTCGCGCAATTGCATAGGCGAGATATTGACTGACAGTGTGATCGATGGATCCCAGGTCACTGCGTCTTGGAGGGCCTGGCTGATTAGCGCTTCGGACAATGTGCCGATTACGCCCATGTCTTCTGCCACGGGGATGAAGATATCGGGCTTGACCAGCCCCAGTTCAGGGGACTGCCAACGCGCGAGCATTTCAAAGCCAACCAGTTTGCCGCTGTCCAAGTCGATTTGCTGTTCGTAGTACGGAACGAATTCGTCGCGGACGAGACCCCTGCGAATTCCCGCTTCAAGCTCGCTTCGAAAGCGCAATTCGCTCTCCATCGACTTTTCAAACCAGAAGTGGCGGTTCTTGCCCTGCTTTTTGGCGTGATACATTGCAATGTCTGCATGGTGCATCAGCGTTTGTGCATTGTCCGCTGGCTGTTCGCTGTCCGTATTGATGTCGCTTGCCGCGATGCCGACCGATATGGTGATATCAATCTGCTGCCCGCCAGCGGATATTGGCTTCGATGTAGCATCGATCAGTCGACTGACCAGCAGGTCAACCTTGTCAGCAAACTTTGGCAAATATGGAACAACGCAGGCAAATTCATCACCGCCAAGGCGGGCCAGCAGGCCGTCTTTGGGCATCAAGGCCGATATGCGTTGAGACGTTTCGCGCAGCACTTCATCGCCAACCTGATGGCCGTTAAAATCGTTTACTTGCTTGAAATTATCAAGATCGAGCACGATAAATGCCGCCAGCTTCCCTTCCTGACTTGTCCGTGCGATCAACGCATCGGTGGCCGAGGTGATGCTGCGCCGGTTGAGGCAGTTGGTCAGCATGTCTGTTTCGGCGAGCAAACGGGCTTTTTCTTCAGCCAACCGGCGGTGCTCGAGCTCTGAAAGAAGTTCCTTGTAACGGCGCCAGCCAAAAATGATTAGTGCGATGTTCAGCAGCAAAGCATTCGACAGC
This sequence comes from Erythrobacteraceae bacterium, assembly GCA_024642545.1. Taxonomy (GTDB): domain Bacteria; phylum Pseudomonadota; class Alphaproteobacteria; order Sphingomonadales; family Sphingomonadaceae; genus Allopontixanthobacter. The sequence goes on along the minus strand of JAHEAW010000108.1, from coordinate 1,751 downwards.
ATGCTGTCGGGCCCAGGTCCCGAGCCAGTCCATTCGCGTATGATCTGAGGAAGAACAGAGCTGCCGGTACCGACGAACATCAAAACCGCGGCGATCGCGATCCCCAGCGCGACAATGTCGCGCCCGGCCCTGGTCGTATGCGCTGTCCCGTTTGTATCAGCTTCGTTCATAGGTTTGCTGGCCGCGAGCGCCCAAGTCCTCAAGTTTGCAATAGACGACGTCTAGCAAGGGTGATTAAATATTGCGTTAATCCAATACATAACCCCAATTCTGATCTGTGCGGCGGTAGCCGGATGAACTTCAGCCCGCTAAGGGGGCGAACCTGAATCGGGCAGATCTGGAGTGTGAAGATGCCGCGTTATTGGCTGATGAAGTCTGAACCCAATGTCTATGGCTGGGATGATCTGGTTAAGGAGAAGGAGGGCACTTGGGACGGCGTTCGCAATCACCTTGCCAAGAACAATCTTGCTGCAATGGAAGTGGGCGATCTGGCATTTTTCTATCATTCGAACATTGGGCTGGAAATCGTCGGGATCGCGCAAGTCAGCGTGGCCGGAATAACCGATCCCACTGATTCTGAGGGGAAATGGGCAGCGGTCAAAATTGTCCCGGTTCGCAAACTTGCCAAGCCAGTTACTCTAAAGCAGGTCAAGGCAGAGCCGCGTCTGGCGGAGATGGAATTGGTCAAACTCATGCGCCTGTCGGTCAGCGAAGTGCGTCCGGAAGAATGGCAGCTGATCCTTTCGATGGCGGGGGAATAGTATTAACGCAGGTTGCCCTGGTATGCTGGAGTGGTGAAGGAACAGGCTTAATGTCCCGCACTGTGACGGCGCTAAGATGTCCATCGCAGCGTGGTTACCAATCGGTTAACACCGCTACATGCGTAGATCACTTGTCCTCACCGATGAAACCGCCCGCCATCCGTTTCGGGCTTCGCTTCCGCCTTATATCAGAGAAGGGGCCATTCCGCTGCCGGTGCGCAGCGGCTGGGTTTTGACCCGTGATGATGTGCGCGGCTTTGTCGGCGCTTATTTCGCCAGCTTGATAGCAGTGGCGATCTTCATTTCCTGATGTGTCCGGTCGCATCGGCGCGGCACTCTGCCATATAGAGCAGGTAGCCAAGCCAAGCAGACACAAGGCACATGGCGGCGCTCAGTAGCAATTGTTCGCTTACCGCAACGCCCACCGCGCTGAGGCCTATGGCCATTAATGACCCGCCCACCATTGCGCCAGAATTGATGATATTATTGGCTGCGATGGTGCGCGCCGCCTGAGATGGATCAACTTTGGTCGTGAGAAAGGCGTAGAGCGGAACCACGAACATGCCGCCCGAAAAGGCAATCCCGAAGAGGGTGAAAAGCACTGCGATTGCCATAGGGTGGGATACGAATTCAGGCACGCCCATCAGACTCGCCCCTGCTTCGGCGCCCCACAACCTGCAGACCAGCCAGAAGGCAGTGACAAAGACTCCCATCACGATAACTGAAGCTGGAGCATAGCGCGCCGATACCTTGCCCTTAAGCAGGGCGTTGACCGACACTGACCCGGACGCCACGCCGACTGAGAATATCACCAGAAACAGGCTGGCTACTTCCTTGCTGGCCATCAGCACATTTTTCGCCAGCGGCGGGAACTGAATGAACAGCACTGCACCGATCGTCCAGAAGAAGCTGATCGCCATGATAGCGTAGAACACCTGCTTTTCATGCATGGTGTCGCGGACCAGCTGGATCGACGCGCGAATGATGTGC
>JAHEAW010000191.1 GCA_024642545.1 Erythrobacteraceae bacterium | reverse complement strand
CTATCCAGATATTTCAAGGGAGTATCTGGAGGTTCCGATGAGTAGCAGCAAGATTATCGTCGGCTATGTCGTTGCGCTGGGGGCAGTGGCGATGGTCTTGAAAGCTGCTCCGGTGCAGGCCGTACCTGCCTATGCGGAGCAGACGGGCCAGAATTGCGCGGCATGCCATGTCGGCGGCTTTGGGCCGGAGCTGACGCCGTTCGGCCGCGAGTTCAAGATTCGCGGCTACACAATGCGCTCGGGCAAGAGTGTGCCCGTCTCGGCTATGCTCGTAGGCTCTTTCCTCAACACCGCCAGGGCGCAATCTGCCCCTCCGGCAGATGGCTACAAGACCAACAACAACCTTGCTTTCGATCAAGGCAGCCTGTTCCTGGCAGGCGGCATTGGACAGCATGTCGGGGGCCTCGCGCAGTTCACTTATGACGGGATCGGCAAAGCATGGAGTTGGGATAATCTCGACCTGCGTTTGGTCAACACTGGCACGATCGGATCGGCAGATGTGGTATACGGCCTTAGCGTGAACAACAATCCGACTGTGCAGGACCCATGGAATACCACACCGGCATGGGGATACCCTTATACCGGGTCTGGGCTTGCACCTTCTCCGGGAGCGGCTCCGCTGCTTTCAGGAGGGCTGGCGCAAGCGGTTCTGGGCGCGACCGCTTACGCCTGGATCGATCAGAAGTTCTATCTTGAGGCGGGCGGTTACAGCACACCTTCAGTCGGCACGCTGAGATGGCTGGGGTCCGATCCGATTGGTCCCGGAGATATTGACGGTGTCGCGCCCTATGGGCGATTTGCTTATCAACAGACCAAGGGGAATGGAACTTTGGAGGTGGGTGCCTTTGCACTCCATGCCGGTCTCTGGCCCGGCCGTGACCGGTCCACCGGCCTGACCGATCGCTTTACCGATTATGGTCTCGATGCGTCCTACATCAACAGCTTTGCATCGGGCGACACACTGGCTTTCAACGGCCGATGGACGCATGAAAAATTCCACCTCGACGGCTCTTGCGCATTGGCAGTCAACGAAGGCAGTATCGCTCCGGGAACTGACAATTGCGCCGATGGGTCACTGGATGAGATACACGGCGATGCAGCCTATTATTTCAAGAATCGGCTTGGCGTGACCGTGGGTGCAAGCAATATCAGCGGGACCACAAATCCGCTGCTTTATGCCAACAATCGCATACCGGGCCCGGGCAGCACCGCGTTGACAGGTGAGATATCCTATAGCCCGACCGGGGGCGACAATCCGCCGCTGGGCAAGCGGGTTAACCTGCGGGTTGGCGCCCAATATACGCTTTTCACCAGCTTTAATGGTGCAGCTCACAATTACGATGGACAAGGAACAGATGCATGGGACAACAACAGCTTAAGAGTTTATGCTTGGGTGGCCTTCTGACCATTGGCGCGGCGGCGTTGGCAGCCCTGCCGGCGTCGGCCCAAACTTCAGGCAACGCCGCGCAAGGCCGGGCTGCATTTCAGGCGCATTGCGCGATGTGCCATACCACCAAGGCGGGCACCAATGGCATTGGTCCCTCGCTGGCAGGCGTAGTGGGCCGCAAGGCCGGTACAGCCCCGGGATATCGCTATTCGACAGCGATGGTAAATTCTGGGATCACTTGGAACGATCAGGCCCTGCGTGGTTATTTGCCGCAGCCCAAGGCGGTCGTCCCGGGAACCAAGATGTCCTTTCGCGGCGTTAGTAACCAGCAAACCGTCAACGATCTGATCGCATATCTCAACAGCCTGAAATAGACTGGTTTGAAACTTCTGCTGGCCGGCGCAAGCGCGGATCCTTCCGCAGCGCCGGTGGGCACTTGCACCTTTGTCGTCTGGCAGCCTAAATGAAGCGTATCTTTGCGCAGGTTACGTCTTGCCTGTTTGGAGTCGTTCAAACCTTTTCAGGGGTCACACGCATGAAATCCGTATTGAAATCCGTAACTTTTGCCTGCTCGACGCTCGCTTTTTGTGCTGCTGGCGTACAAGCGGCGACACCGGATAATGCCGGAGCTACCTCCGTTTCCGTCAGTCAGACTGCGGCTGGTTCCCTGTTTCAGCCAACTAGCGAAACATCTACTGGTACAGTGACTGTGG
>JAHEAW010000107.1 GCA_024642545.1 Erythrobacteraceae bacterium | reverse complement strand
CCTGATAAAGAACGTGCGCTGGCCATCGCCATGCTGCCGCGCGACAGCGCTGATGCGCGGCCCGCTATGCTGGAAATCCGCGCGGGCACGGGCGGCGATGAAGCGGCGCTGTTCGCTGCTGATCTGTTCCGGATGTATGAAAAATACGCTGCTGAGCAAGGCTGGAAGGTTGAGACCGTCAGCATGAGCGCCAGTGATGTCGGCGGCTGCAAGGAAGTGGTCGCGCATATGCGGGGCACCGGCGTGTTTGCCAAACTGAAGTTTGAAAGCGGGGTCCACAGGGTACAGCGCGTACCGGTCACCGAAAGCGGCGGGCGCATCCATACCAGCGCGGCGACGGTGGCGGTGCTGCCCGAAGCGGACGAAGTCGACGTGCAGATTGAGGACAAGGACCTCAAGATCGATGTCTACCGGGCCAGCGGCGCAGGCGGCCAGCACGTCAACACCACCGACAGCGCGGTGCGGATTACCCACCTTCCAACCGGCGTAGTGGTGACTTGTCAGGATGGCCGCAGCCAGCACAAGAACAAGGAGCAGGCGATGCAAGTGTTGCGCACGCGGCTGTACGAGGCGCAGCGCGATGCCGCCCAAGGGGCCGAGGCCGAAGCGCGCAAGGCAATGGTCGGCAGTGGCGACCGGTCCGAACGCATCCGTACCTATAATTTTCCGCAAGGCCGCGTGACCGATCACCGCATTGGCTTGACGCTGCACAAATTGCCCGAAGTGCTCGAAGGTTCAGGGTTGGGCGAAATGATCGACGCGCTGATCGCGGAGGACGAAGCGAAGCGGCTGGCATCAATGGATGCCTGAAAATCATGCGTGATGACACCGTTGGGCAGGCCATTCGCGCGGCCGCCGAGGCGCTCGGCGTGGAATGGGCGCGCCTTGATGCTGAATTACTGATGGCGCATGCGCTGGGTGTGGACCGGTCGCAATTGGTGCTAAGGCACATGCACGATGCAGTGCCGCCAACATTTGCCCCGCTGCTGGCCCGCCGCCTCGCGCATGAACCTGTGGCTTATATTCTGGGCGAGACCGATTTTTACGGGCGAAGTTTCACTGTAACGCCCGACGTTTTGATCCCGCGCAGCGACAGCGAGACACTCATCCTGGCCGCGCTGGAAGCTGCGCCAAAGGCCGTGCGGCTTTTGGATTGCGGCACTGGCTCTGGCGCGCTGCTGTTGACCCTGCTGGCTGAGCTGCCACAAGCGCACGGCATCGGGATTGATCGCTCGGTCGCCGCACTGGGCGTGGCGTGCCGTAATGCAAAGCGGAACGGCGTTTCGCAGCGGGCCACTTTGCGGCAAGCGGACTGGACCAATGCTGGATGGGCTTCTGGGCTCGGCGTTTTCGATTTGGTGATCGCCAATCCGCCTTATGTTGAAGATGACGCACCGCTCGACGTATCAGTGCGCGAGCATGAGCCTGCGGGCGCGCTGTTCGCAGGATCGGACGGGCTTGATGATTATCGAATCTTAGTTCCGCAATTGCGCGGTTTGCTCGCATCGGGCGGTATTGCAGTGCTCGAAATTGGCGCTTCGCAGGCTGATGCCGTGAGCGATTTGGCGCGAGACGCAGGCTTCGCAGTCACCCTTCGGCGCGATCTTGCCCACAGGCCGCGTGCACTGGTGTTGCAATAAGGGCTTGGCAAAGTCGCCAGCAGGGGCTAGTCCCATGTCAAGACTACCGGTTTGCGGCGTGTTCGCCACCCGAATGGTCCAGCTCCAACATATGTCAGAGTTTCCGGGTTTAACCGCTCGGGCTGAATTGAGATGGGGCTCTATGAACCGCGTTTAGGCGGGCATGGCTGGAAAATAGCGTGCATCGCGGTCTTTGCTGCCCGATGGCACCCATGAGGGAAGAGTTTTTCCTTGAACAATAACCGTAATAACAACAATCGCCGTCGTGGCCGGAATAACAATCGGCAACAAGGGGGTGGTAATCAGCTTAACCGGATTGACAGCCGGGCCCGGGGCAATGCCCCCCAGCTGCTCGATAAATACAAGAAGCTGGCCCAGGATGCGCAGCATAATGGGGACCGTGTGCAGGCCGAATATTACCTGCAATTCGCCGACCATTATTTCCGCGTAATCAACGATAACAAGCTACGTCAGGATGAAGCGCGCGCCAAGCGCGGCGACCAGGGCGACGGCGCAAATGATGGTTCGGGCGATGGCGCCTATGATGGCCGCCGCGATTCGCAAAATGATGGTCCGGGTGACGATAATCGTCGGTCTCGCCGCCCGCGCGGCCGGCGCGAAGACAGTTACGATCGCGACGACATTGATAGCGATGATAACGCCAGCAACGAAAGCGATGATGATCAGGGCAATGATGATCGCGCAAATTATCACGGCGGGCGCAATCACAGGTCTGATCGTGATGACGAACCCTCTGATGACGATTTTGATGACCGTCCCAGAGCCCGTCAGGCGCGCCAGCCGCAAGCCCGGCGTCAGCGCCAGCCGCGCAGCGCACCGGACGGCGGCGAAATTGATATTGCCGCGCTGCCGCCTTCGATTAGCAAGGCCAATGGTTCATCCGCAGAAGGCAGCTCTCACAAGCCTGCCCCACGCGCCCGACGCAAGCGAAGCGATGATGCGGAAACTTCCGAAGTCGCCAGCTGATATTTTCTGCCGCTGACACATGGTGAAGCACGGCTGAGTCAGGGGCACGTACAATGGATCGATCTGCGGCTTTTGTCAGCTGGCTTTCAGCACACCCGCGCTGGGTTGCACTTGTTCTTGGACTGCTGGCGGCGACCGGCTTTCCGCCGCTGGCATTTTGGCTGGTTAGCCTTCTGGCAATTGGCGCATTTGTCTGGCTGATCCAGGCAGCGCCCAGCGTGCGCTCTGCCTTTATCCTTGGCTGGATATTCGGGGTTGGCCATTTCACACTGGCTAATAATTGGATTGCGACTGCGTTTACGTATCAGGCGCAAATGCCTGCCGCGCTTGGCTGGGCTGCGGTCCCGCTGCTGTCGCTTTATCTTGCAATATACCCCGCACTTGCCTGCGCTTTGACCAGCCGCCTTGCGCGCGGCCTGTCGTTCGTGTCCGCAGGATTTGTCTTTGCAGGTTTGTGGGTGTTGACCGAATGGCTGCGCAGCTGGGTGTTTACCGGCTATGCGTGGGACCCGCTGGGCTTGATCCTGCTGGGCCCGTTCAGCCGCCCAGGTCTTGCCGCGCTGCTGCCATGGACAGGCACTTATGCGCTGTCCGGGCTAGCCGTGATCTTTGGCGTGATGCTGGCTGCGCTGCTGCGCGAACAGCGGCTGGTGCTTGCAGGCGCAGCCTTGGCGTTACTGACGACGGGCATGTATTGGCCCGCCCCACCTGCCCGGCAGGGCGCACTCGCTTTTACGCTGATCCAGCCTGATACGCGGCAAGAAGATCTGGATAATCCTGCCTTGTACGAAGACCAGTTTCAGAACATTGCGCACCTGTCCCGGCCTGATCAGGCAGTGGCTCACCGGGTGGTACTATGGCCCGAATCGGGAGTACCGGACTATCTGCGCGACGGCTATCCGCAGCGCTATTATGACCAGATGACCGCTGCAGGTAACCCCGATTTTGCCCGGCGGCGGATTGGCCATACCATCGGCAAGGGGGCCTTGCTGCTGACCGGCGCAGTCGATCTGGAGATCAAGAACGGCCGCGCTTACGGTGCCCGCAACGCAGTGACTGCGATCCGGTCTGACGGGCGGATTGTCGCTGGTTACGACAAGGCGCATCTGGTGCCCTATGGCGAATATTTGCCGCTGCGCTGGCTGCTCGCCCCGCTTGGCGCATCGCGGCTGGTGGCCGGTGCGATCGATTTCATTCCCGGACCCGGCCCGCGTACGCTTGACCTAGGACAATGGGGCAAGGCAGGCATCCAGATCTGCTACGAAATCACCTTTGCCGGGCAAGTTGTTGATCAGCGGCACCGGCCAGATTATATTTTCAATCCGTCAAACGACGGCTGGTTTGGCGCATGGGGCCCGCCGCAGCATCTTGGTCAGGCGCGAATGCGGGCAATTGAAGAAGGGCTGCCAATCCTGCGTTCAACAACCACTGGCATCAGTGCGGTTGTTGATGCTGATGGCGTGGTGCGCCAGCATATTGCGCTGCACCGCGCCGCGCGGATTGATGGCTTCATACCGCCTGCAAAACCGCCGACCTGGTTTGCGCAACTTGGCAATCTGCTGTCGCTGGGCTGGGCTTTTCTGCTGATTGCCGGATCACTGGTTGCCACATGGTGGAGACGCCGCTAGTAAGCCATGGAACACATAAAGATGTCTTTATATCAAGCCCTGATCTTGCAGCCGAGGTTCCATGCGCAATTCCTATCTGTTCACGTCCGAAAGCGTTTCCGAAGGCCATCCTGACAAGGTTTCCGACCAGATTTCCGATGCGATTGTCGATCTGTTTCTCGGCATTGATCCAGAAGCGCGAATTGCCTGCGAAACGCTGACGACGACGCAGTTGGTTGTTTTAGCCGGGGAAATCCGTGGGCGCGGGATTTATGAAAATGACGAATGGGCGCCGGGCATTCCCGAGAAGGTCGAGGAAACCGTGCGCCGCACGGTACGCGAAATCGGTTATGAGCAAGACGGGTTTCATTGGAAAACGCTGACTTTCCAGAACAATCTGCATGGCCAGTCAGCGCATATCGCTCAAGGCGTCGATAGCAGCGCGGATAAGGATGAAGGCGCTGGCGATCAGGGGATCATGTTCGGCTATGCGTCTGATGAAACTCCCGATCTGATGCCCGCAACGCTGGATTACAGCCACAAAATTCTCGAGCGCATGGCGCAAGATCGCAAATCGGGCAAAGCGCCGTTTCTAGAGCCTGATACAAAGAGCCAGGTAACACTGCGTTATGCCAACGAACGCCCAGTGGAAGCGACTGCGATTGTGGTCTCGACCCAGCACGCGCCGGATTATTATTTTCACGGCGGCGAAGGCGATGAAGCCAAATATGCCGAACTGCGCGATTATGTTAAGGGCGTGGTTGCAGACGTGCTTCCAGCCGAATTGCTGACCGACAAGACCGTCTATCACATCAATCCCACTGGCCGGTTCGAGATTGGCGGACCTGACGGTGATGCCGGGCTCACAGGTCGCAAGATCATCGTCGATACCTATGGTGGTGCGGCCCCGCATGGCGGTGGTGCCTTCAGCGGCAAGGACCCAACCAAGGTTGACCGGTCAGCGGCTTATATCACCCGCTATCTGGCAAAAAACATTGTTGCTGCTGGCTTTGCCCGGCGCTGCACAATCCAGCTAAGCTATGCGATCGGCGTGGCTGAACCCCTTTCGATCTATGTCGATCTGCACGGCACCGGTACGGTGGAGGAAAGCCGGATTGAAGCTGCGCTGCCGCAATTGGTGCGCCTCACTCCCAAAGGCATCCGCACTCATCTGGGGCTGAACAAGCCGATCTATCGTCAGACTGCCGCTTATGGCCATTTTGGCCGTGCGCCGGAAGGCGATACTTTCCCCTGGGAGCGCACTGATCTGGTAGACGCGCTAAAGGCTGCCTTGGGCGGATAGGTTCACGAATTATCCAGACCGGAAATCTTCCAGAATTACCCCGCCAGCCAGCAATTCCTCTTCATGCGATTGTTCGCGCCAGCTTTCGGCAAGCGCGGCAGACTCCCATTTGAGCATTGCTGGGTGGGCGAGGATATGATCGACCCATTTTTGGCCCTTACTTATGTTCAGGCCATATGTTCGCACCCGGTAAGCGACTGGCGCATAAAACGCATCGAGCGCGGAAAACTTCTCGCCCGCGAGATACGGCCCACCAAAGCGATCAAGCCCGCCGGAAAAGAGCTCAATAATTCGCGCGACATCATGCTGCAATGCTGGTGACAAGGGTGCAGGCTTGACCCGCACACCGACATTCATGGTGCATTGGCTGCGCAGGGCAGAAAATCCGCCATGCATCTCGCACACCCCGCATTGTGCAAAGGCTCGCGCTTGCGGATCATGTGGCCAGACGCCTTCGTGCCGGTCCGCCAGATAGAGCGTTATGCCAAGCGAATCCCAGATCGTGCGGTCATCATCGATCAAGACAGGCACTTGGCCCGTTGGTGAGAATGCGCGAAACGCCCCGTAATTGACAGGCGCAGCGAAAGGTTCGACCCGGTCGGTAAAATCAATTCCAAGCCCGCGCATCAATAGCCAAGGCCTGAGCGACCAGCTCGAATAATTCCTGTTGGCGGTGATGAGCGTGTAGGTCATCAAATGCCTTCTGGCCTAGCTGACGTAGTGCGCGCTGGTATTCGCAGCGATGTCTTCAGCGCTCACCCCCGGCGCCAATTCCATCAGTGCAAAGGGGCTTTCGTGATCTGGCCGACGAAACACAGCGAGGTCTGTGATAATCATGTCCACCACATTGCGGCCCGTCAGCGGCAAGGTACAGGCAGGAATGAATTTCGGGCTGCCATCCTTGGCGCAGTGATCCATCACCACGATGATTTGCTTGACCCCGGCGACCAGATCCATCGCGCCGCCCATGCCCTTGATCATTTTGCCCGGGATCATCCAGTTGGCAATGTCGCCGCCTTCTGAAATTTCCATTGCGCCCAGCACCGTGAGGTCAATATGGCCGCCGCGAATCATGGCGAAGCTGGCCGCGCTGTCAAAATAGGCGCTGTTGGGCAATTCGCTGATCGTCTGCTTGCCGGCATTGATCAGATCAGCATCGACCTCGTCATCATAGGGAAACGGGCCAATGCCCAGCATCCCGTTTTCCGATTGCAGCGTAACATGCATCCCGGCAGGGATGTGGTTGGCAACAAGCGTCGGTATCCCGATGCCGAGATTGACGTAATATCCATCCTTCAACTCGCGCGCCGCGCGCGCCGCCATTTCGTCCCGCGTCCAGCCAGCCTTGGTTGCAGTTCCGCTCATGTCACTTGCCTCCATTCATGATTGCAGGAGGACGCGGCGTCCAGCGCGCTTCGGGCGGAAACACGTCATTCACTGTGCCGCGGATCGAATCGCCATACACCGGATTGGGTAGAGCAAACCAGCCATTACCCCATAATTGCGCCAGCTTTCCGCGTGATGCTGCCTCGCGCCGGTCCTGCACGGTCAGCCCTTTGGCGTTGAACAGATCGGCAAAGTCTCCAAGGTTGTCACCTGCCAGCGCCAGGACGCAATACCGCGCGGCAATGGCAGCGCGCCGACCATCCTTACGCGATCCCATATTATCATCGCCGCGCATGAACAGGGTTTCGCCGTGCTTGGCAGGGCCGACGCCCGCAGCATCCAGAGCAGCTTCGGTCCCAGCTGCATCTGCGGCATTGCGGTTGGTGTTGAATATCACTGCAATTCCCGCATTGCGCAGCCGCTTGATCCCGGTGACTGCACCGGGCACAGGATCGACATAAGGTGCGCCATTAGTCGCCCAATCCTTCCATTCGCGCGGGTCATAGCCCTTGCCGCTCGACGCCTGCCAATATTCATAACCGCGATTGAGAATAGCGGTTTCATCTGCGTCAAAGATGACGGCGGGCTGCTTTGGCCTGCCCTTGTCTGAAGTGCAGCTGACCGTTCCTGTTCCGCCTTCTGCATCAGGCAGGCCCAAAGGCACCGATTGGGCCGGGTCCGCCCCGGCC
>JAHEAW010000106.1 GCA_024642545.1 Erythrobacteraceae bacterium | reverse complement strand
GGCTAACACCGCCTGATTTTTTGTAATATGGGGACCTTTATGAATTTTCGCCCTCCTGCTGCCAGTCTGGCTGCCCTTTCACTGGCACTCTCCTCTGCCGCCATGGCCGAACCTGCGGCCGAGCCAATGCCTGCTTCGGTGATTACCGATATGCCCAAGCCTGCACCGTTGTCAGATCTGATCAAGGCGGTTTCAATTCCCTATCAGAAATTCACTTTGCCCAATGGCCTCAGAGTGCTGGTCAACACCGACCGGAAGGCGCCAGTGGTGGCGGTATCGGTGTGGTATGCCGTCGGATCGAAGAATGAACCCAAGGGCAAGACCGGTTTCGCGCATCTGTTCGAACATCTGATGTTCAACGGGTCGGAGCATTCGCCCGGAGATTTCTTCGCTCCGCTGCAGGATATGGGTGCGACCGATTACAACGGCACCACCTGGTTTGACCGGACCAATTATTTTGAAACGGTCCCGACCGCCGGTCTCGACCGGGTGCTGATGCTGGAATCGGACCGGATGGGTTATCTGCTCGGCGCAATGACGCAGGAGAAGCTCGATAATCAGCGCAGCGTGGTCCAGAACGAAAAGCGCCAGGGTGATAATCAGCCCTATGGACTGGTTGAATATGAGGAACTGGAAAACCTTTATCCCTCCGGCAATCCTTATCACCATTCCACCATCGGTTCGATGGCGGACCTTAACAGCGCGACGCTGGACGATGTGAAGAGCTGGTTCCGCGACCATTACGCACCCAATAACGCCATTCTGGTGCTGTCTGGGGACGTTGATCTGGCCACTGCCAAGGCCAAGGTCGCCAAGTGGTTCGGCGCCATCCCGTCAGGTCCAAAGGTCAAGCCGGTTGCAGTGCCAGTGCCGACGCTGCCTGCGCCGCTCGCCAAGACCATCTTTGACCGGGTGCCGACCCCGCGCATTTATCGCATGTGGGCCATCCCGGGTCTCGACAATCCTGACCATCTGCCACTGGAGATGGGCGCGACCGTGCTTGGCGGGCTGGCCAGTTCGCGGCTCGACAATGTGCTGGTGAAGCAAAAGCAGCTGGCTGTGCGTGTTTCTGCCAGTGCGGATATCTTCGCGCAAGGCGGACAAATGGTGATTTACGCCGATGCGCGCCCGGGTGTGGACGAAGCGACGCTGGCCAAGGCACTGGACGAAGAAATCGCCAAATTCATCGCTGAAGGACCAACCGCCGACGAGTTGCAGAGATCAACCACCGCCTACACCGCTAGCGAGATTCGCGGGCTGGATCGCCTCGGCGGCTTCAGTGGCAAGGCGCCAACGCTGGCACAAGGCCTGCTCTATGAGGGCGATCCGGCTGCTTATAAAACCACGCTGGAACGCGCTGTCAGCATGACACCCGCCGAAGTGCAAACGGTGACCAGCAAGTGGCTCAGCCGCCCGGTATTCGATCTGACTGTGGAGCCCGGTGACCGCAAGGAAGGCGGCGAAAACCGCGCCAGCTTCCGCACAGCGCCAGCAAGCGGAGAAGGCGGCGCAATGCAGCCATCTTTCTACAGCGGGCCCTTCAGCGCACAGGCCGCCGCAGAAGCAAGTGCCAAAGCCGGTCTCACCGCGCCTGACCGTTCCTCGCTCCCACCGCTAGGAAAGCTGGAGCCGCTCAAATTCCCGGCCATTGAGCGCACAACGCTGTCAAACGGCATGAAAGTGCTGTTCGTGCACCGTGAAGGTGTGCCGGTGGCATCGGTCCAGATCCAGTTTGATGCCGGTTTTACTGCTGACCCGAAGGACAAGTTGGGCCTGCAATCCATGATGCTGCAAATGATGGATGAAGGCACCACCCATTTCGATTCCAATCAGCTGGCGATCGAAAAGGAACGTCTGGGGATGAACCTGGGCAGCTTTGCCGATATGGATACTACTTCCTTCAGCATGAATGCGCTGGTACCCAATCTGGCGGCATCGCTTGACCTGATGGCCGACTATATCAGCAACCCGGCGTTCAAGCCCGACGATCTTGAACGCGTCCGCGCGCAGCAACTGAACCGAATCAAGGGTGAACTCAGCAACCCCGGCGCGATTGCCCAGCGGGCGCTGGCGCCCATCATCTATGGCCCTTATCCCTATGGCATCCCGCCCACCGGAACGGGCGAAGCCGATGTCGTCTCCAAGCTGATGCGGGATGAATTGAGCGATTTCCATCAAGTCTGGATTCGCCCCGATACAGCACGCATCTATATGGTTGGCGATGTCTCGCTGGCTGAAGCGACCAAGCTGCTCGAAACCAGCTTTGGTAGCTGGAAAGCGCCGGATGTTCCTGTACCCGTGAAGGATTACAGCGCCGCTATCCCGACGCCGAAGCAGCGCATCGTGCTGATCGACCGGCCCAATTCGCCGCAATCGCTGATCTATGCCGGACAAGTCCTGACCGAGAATGGCACTGATGACCTGGTCACTCTCAGGGCCGCCAATCAGGTCTTTGGCGGCGATTTCCTGAGCCGTATCAACATGGATCTGCGCGAAACCAAAGGCTGGTCTTATGGGGTCAGCAGTCAGATACGGGCACCGCTCGAACGGATTGCCTTCACACTTTATGCACCGGTCCAGTCGGACAAGACCGGCGATTCAATCGCCGCGCTGCGCAAGGACCTGGCTGCCTATACCAGCGGCGAAGGGGTGACACAGGAAGAACTGGCCCGGCTGATCAAGGGCAATGTCCGCGAATTGCCGGGCAGCTTTGAAACAGCGAACGCGATTTTGGGCGGGGTGCGGTCGATCGATACTTATGGCAGGCCCGACAATTACTATGATACGCTTGCCGCACGTTATCAGGCGCTGACCGCGGACCAACTCGATCAGGCCGCCAAGGAGAATTTCGTCGGCAAGGATCTGGTCTATGTCGTGGTGGGCGATGCAAAAGTAGTTCGCCCGCAACTTGACCAACTCGGCTTACCCGTAGAGGTACGCCAAAGCAGTGACGAGAAATAATGACTTCAATCTATCAAGGAGAACATGAATGTCTGTAGCAGGAACTTATGAGTGCGTGACCAAAAGCCCGATGGGTGACCAGAAGAGCACCTTTACGGTTGTCCCTTCCGATGATGGCTCCACCTTCACCGGCTCCAATCAAGGCGCGATGGGCGGCATGGACGTTGAAGACGGCAAGATCGACGGCAATACGCTGACGTGGAAGATGCAGATGACCGTGCCGATGCCGATGACGCTGGAAGGCACAGCCACAGTCGATGGCGACCAGTTGACCGGTTCGGTCAATGCGGGCGCGTTTGGCTCGATGCCGATGACCGGCGAACGCAAGGGCTGATTTGGCTCACGCCTGAATCGCCTGAATGACCAAGGGGCCGCCGGAGAAAACTCCGGCGGCCCCTTTTGCTTGACTTGAGCAGCCTATCCCAGCTTCACTTTCAGCAAATCATTCACCACCGCCGGGTTCGCCTTGCCCTGCATAGCTTTCATCGTCTGGCCGACGAAGAAGCCGAACAATTTATCCTTCCCGCCGCGATATTCGGCCACCTTTTCAGGGTTGCCGGCGAGTACCTTGTCGATCTCCGCTTCGATTGCGCCAGTGTCGCTCTGCTGTTTCAGGCCTTCGGTCTCGGCAATTTCGGCCGGGTCGCGGCCGGTGCGCAGGACCAGTTCGTAGATTTCCTTGGCCTGCCCGCCCGACACAGTGCCGGCATCGACCATCTGCAAAATGCCGGCGTTGGCTGCAGCTGTGTTATATTCCAGCTGCGCTTCGTCACCCAGCGACTTGAGCACGCCGGGGGCGACTGACAGCGTCCAATTGGCGACCTGCGTGGCCACCTCCGCCTCGCTCTTGCCGAGCCGCGTTGCGGTCTCTGCCAGCAGCGTCTCAAAGCGGGCAAAGACCTCTACTTCCATCGTCAGCTGCGCGGCGTTGTAATCATTGAGACCCAGCGCGCCAGTATAACGCGCGCGCTTGGCATCGGGCAGTTCAGGCAGACTGGCGCGGCATTCATCCAGAAACGCCTGATCCAGCTCCAGCGGCAGCAGATCTGGATCGGGGAAGTAGCGATAATCATGCGCGTCTTCCTTGCTGCGCATGGAGCGCGTTTCATTCTTGTCAGGATCGTAGAGCCGGGTCTCCTGCACTACGGTGCCGCCATCCTCGATCAGATCGACCTGGCGGCGCGCCTCCTGTTCGATCACCGCCATCACGAAGCGGACCGAATTGACGTTCTTGGTTTCCGTGCGCGTACCGAATTCATCGCCCGGCCTCCGCACGCTGACATTGACATCGGCGCGCATCGAGCCTTGCTCCATATTGCCGTCGCACGATCCGACATAGCGCAGGATGCTGCGCAATTTGCGGACATAGGCCCCTGCTTCAGCGGGGCTGCGCATATCAGGCTTGCTGACAATCTCCATCAGCGCCACACCGCTGCGGTTGAGATCGACATAGGACATGGTCGGGTGCTGGTCATGCATCAGCTTGCCCGCATCCTGCTCCACATGAATTCGCTCAATCCCGATGATCTTGTCAGCCGGAATGCCCGCTTTCTCATCGGCTTCGATCAGCAGCTGTCCCTCACCCACGATCGGGTGGAACAGCTGCGAAATCTGGTAGCCCTGCGGCAAATCGGCGTAGAAGTAATTCTTGCGGTCGAACCGGCTCCACGCGTTGATCTGCGCCTCGATCGCCATGCCGGTGCGTACCGCCTGACGGATACATTCACGGTTCGGCACGGGCAGCATGCCGGGCATCGCAGCATCAACGAGGGACACTTGCGAATTGGGTTCTGCGCCAAAGGTGGTGTCCGCGCCGCTGAACAGCTTGGATTTGGAAGTGACCTGCGCATGGACCTCAAGGCCAATCACGACCTCCCATTCGCCCGTTGCGCCGTGGATGCGGTAAGTGGTTTCAGTCATGTTTCTGCCGATAGGTGCGGATCGTGAACAAGGGAAGGGCGAGTTTCATTTTTGGCGAAATGCGGCCCGGCTCCATTCCCGCGATGGTTCTTCAACAAAACGCCAGGCAAGCCACCCCAGCGGAAGAATGACGCCCAGCACGGCCAGGGTCAGCAGCGTTTCGCCAAGCTGGCCCAGCTCCACGCTCAGCAGCCCGAACCGCGGATGGCCAGCCACCACCCATTCGGGCCGCCCGACGGCACTGAACAAGATCGGCAGACCGCGGTTGCACCCGATGATGACGAACAGATGGGTCATATAGATCGCAAAGGACCAGCGGCCCAGCGCAGCTGGCCCGCGCCTGTGCAGCAGATGGCTGACCACGCCGCCATCACGGGCGAAAATCAGCACAGCTGGCAGAAAAACGGCATCAACTGCCAGCACCCAGGCCCGGCTTGGCGGGGCGGCGGCCAGCACGATGACAATCGCGCACAGGACCAAAATTTCCGCAACGCTCAGCACCCGGTATGAAAAATGCCATCCGCCGGCCTTGCTGTGCATCCAATAGGCTACCGCACCCAGCGCAAATGCCAGCACGCCGCGCTGCAAGAGCGAGCCGAACACGACAGGGTTATAGCCGGACCACAAGCAGACTGCCGCTGCCAGGGCCAGTATGGCCGCGCCGGCCACGCCCAGGCGCCCGCGGCCAAAAAACAGCACCGCCAGCAGATATAGCACCATTTCCACCGCCAGCGACCAGCTGACCGGGGAAAACCAGTTGCCTGTGTGCGGACGAAACGCATCGAGCAGGAACAGGCTGCGCCAGAATTCGCCCCACGCATGGGGTTCATGCAGCAACGGTGCAAAGACCGTAAACTGCAGTGTCACCATGCTGGCCAGTACCATATAATGCAGCGGCAAAACCCGCCCTGCCCGCAGCGCCATGAACCGCCCGCGCGAAAATCCCTGTGCCAGCCGCGCGCCGTAGCTGGCGCTGATGACAAAGCCTGACAGGAGAAAGAAGAAATCGACCAGCAGCCAGCCAGCGCGCATCATCGGGATACCGGCCAACCAGCCGAAATTGCCAATGTGGAACATAACCACCAAAAGCGCCGCCACGCCGCGAAGCGAATCAAGCGCGACAAACCGCGCCGGCCGACCTGCGTCGGCGCCCGGATCGGCTACCACCACTTCTCCGGCTTCGCGATGAACCCGGCGCGTCCTTCAATGGCGAGGCCAGCGTTGAGTACCCCCTGCTCGTCAAACGCTTTGCCAACGATCTGCAGGCCCAGCGGCAGGCCGTCCTTGTTGACGCCGCACGGCACGCTCATTGCAGGCAGGCCCGCAAGGCTGGCGGGCACAGCGAACACATCATTGAGATACATCGCCAGCGGATCATCGCTCTTGTCGCCCAGCGCAAAGGCCGCTGTGGGGGTAGTCGGGGCCAAGATAATGTCGCATTCGGTGAACGCGTTCTCGAAATCCTGCGAAATCAACGTCCGCACGCGCTGCGCCTGATTGTAATAGGCATCGTAAAAACCTGCGCTCAGCACATAGGTGCCGATGATGACGCGCCGCTTGACCTCATCCCCGAACCCGTCTGCGCGGGTGGCGGCGTACATATCCTGAAGCCCGGCGCCTTCGGGCAGGTCACGCAGGCCGTACCGCACCCCGTCATAGCGCGCGAGATTGCTCGATGCTTCGGCAGGAGCAATAATGTAATAGGCGGGCAGCGCATATTTGGTGTGCGGCAGGCTGATATCGACCACTTCGGCGCCTGCATCTTTGAGCCAGGCAATCCCGTCATCCCAGCTTTTGAGGATTTCCGGATCGGTGCCGTCCATGCGGTATTCGCGCGGGATACCCACCTTCTTGCCGCGCATATCGGCATTGAGCGACCCCGCCCAATCGGGCACGGGCAAATCAAGGCTGGTCGCATCCTTGGGATCAAACCCGGCCATCGCGCCCAGCATGATCGCGCAATCCGTCACATCACGCGCCATCGGCCCTGCCTGATCGAGGCTCGATGCAAAGGCGACGATGCCCCACCGGCTGCACCGGCCATAGGTCGGCTTAATCCCGGTGATACCGGTAAAAGCAGCAGGCTGGCGGATCGAACCGCCCGTGTCCGTGCCGGTCGCTGCCGGGACCAGCCGGGCGGATACCGCCGTAGAGCTGCCGCCAGAGGAACCGCCTGGCGCCAGTGCGGCATTGCTGCCAGTCTTGCGCCACGGTGAAATTACATTGCCGAAATAGCTGGTTTCATTGGAAGAACCCATCGCGAACTGGTCAAGGTTGAGCTTGCCCAGCATCCCAGCGCCCGCGTTCCAAAGATTTTGCGACACGGTGCTTTCATATTCGGGAATGAACCCTTCGAGGATATGGCTGGCGGCAGTGGTCTGCACGCCTTTGGTGGCAAACAGATCCTTCATCCCGATGGGGACGCCTGCCAAGCTGCCGAGCGGGCGCCCTGCGGCGCGGTCCGCATCGACCCGGTCTGCTGCGTCCAGTGCATGGTCAGGCGTGGTCACGATAAAGGCATTGAGCGCAGCGGCAGCGGCAACATTGGCATTGAATACCTCCGCCACTTCGCGCGCAGTAAAGCTGCCATCAGCCACCCCGTCACGGATGGCCTTGACACCCAACTGGGTCAGATCGCTACTCATTATTCAATCACCTTGGGCACGCCGAAGAAGCCGTGTTCGGCCACGGGCGCATTGGCCAAAACCTCGTCACGCATGCCTCCGCCTGTCAGCGGATCGGCATC
>JAHEAW010000105.1 GCA_024642545.1 Erythrobacteraceae bacterium | reverse complement strand
CTGCGCAGGGCAGGACATCAGCAAACCGGTGCCCGACAGCATGGCATAGCGGAAAAGGTTGGATTTTTTGAGCACAGATCCCCCTGAATGGTTTTGCAAGAATTATTGCAAATGATTTGCAACAGCGTCTCTATTGCGACTGATTATCAGTTGCAAGGACATTTTTGATTGTTCTGTTGCGCACGTCTCGCTATTTCGCGGGGGATTTTGACTTTCAGCAGGAAAATCGACCCATGAGGGCGACCATCTGGCACAATCCGAAATGCGGTACTTCGCGAAATACCTTGGCGATTCTGGAGGGGCGCGGCGATATGGACCTGACCGTGATTCGGTATCTCGAAACGCCGCCAAGCCGCAGCAAACTGGCCCAGCTTTTCCGTGATGCAGGGATATCCCCGCGCGAAGGGCTGCGCCTGATGGGCACTGATGCCGAAGCACGCGGTTTGCCCGAAGCTGATGATGATACTGTGCTGGATGCGATGATGGTCGACCCAATCCTGATCAATCGCCCGCTAGTCGAAACTGACAAGGGCGTTCGGCTATGCCGGCCCAAGGAAAAGGTCGAGGAAATCCTCTAAGCGGGCGCGTCTGATCGGGCGCCTCTGTATGGTTACGATGGCTCTAGCCGGCCCGCGCGCGGGTCAACACAGTATCGGGCAGCAGAGAACGCCAGCCGATCACCAGCACTGCAAGGCAGAGCGCCACGATCAAACCAAATGCCAGCCAGTCGGAATGGCCGTAAAGCCACACGCCGATTGCCGGTGCGACAACATAGGCAGCGCCGGTAGCCGATGCCACGACGCCCGATGCTTCGCCCTGTTCGCGCCGACTGACTGCCAATGACGCGCCGGCGTTGAACCCTGGCCGTAGCAGCCCGAAGCCCAGCGATGCGATCGCATAGCCGAGGGCGATCCCATAGAGATCAAATGCCGCGCCAAGAATGATCGTGCCAATGGCTGCCAGGATCGCTCCGGAAAGCACGGCTGCGCGCGGGCCGATGTTAAGCCGCGGGATCAGGCCCCATTGCGCCAGCAGCGTCGCAATCGCCCCGCACATCAGCACCAGTCCGATCTCGCCTGTGGCCCTGTCGGGCGTAGCGCGCAGCCCCATCCGATCGAGCACTAAAAAGCCCGATATACCCAGAACCATCGCTTGCGCATGCCCGCCCAGAAGGCCTGCAATCACCCACGGCCGAAGGCGCGGCTCCCACCAGCCGAGCTGCTTGCCGCTCTCATTTTCCGCGCCGCTGCCTTCCTCGTCTTCATCATCAACTTCCAGCTGCGATTGCGGCTCCCTGCTCGCGCCGCCCGAACCATAGGGAGCATCATAGGCGGCGCCGCGCGCTGCAAATTGCGGCGTATCATTGGGCAGGTTGATCCGCAGCGCGATCAGCGTACCTGCACCCAGCAACGCAAAGGCAGCGAAAGGTCCGGTCAATCCCAGCCCGGGAAATACCAGCAAAGGCGCCAATGCCGGGCCGATCACTGTGCCAAGGCCAAAGCTGGAAGCAATCAGCGACAGCGCTTGCGTGCGCTCTGCCCGCGCCGTGCGCGATGCAACATAGGCCTGCACGGCTGGCGGTGCGGCGGAACCATAGCCGCCATACAGGCTGCGTGCGGCAGCAAAGATCAGCAAGGTCCACATTGCCGACAACCAGCCATTGAGCCCCAGCCACAAAGTTGCGCCGCACAGCGCCATTGAGGTGGCAAAGCCGGTCAGGCCCAGAGCCATCATCGCCTTGCGGCCGCGCTGGTCGGATTTGCGCGCCCAGATCGGTGCACAAATCACCCATAACAGCGCAGACCAGCTGTAAGCCAGGCTGATCCACACATCATGCACGCCGAGCGACGTGCCGATTGCAGGCATCACTGATTGCATGGCGGTATTGCCTGCAGCGGTCGTCAACATGACCGTAAACAGCAGGATCATTCGGTTGCGCGAAATGGGCCGCGCGACCAGAGCCGGAGCGTGGGGCATGGGGACAGTCCCCGAAGGCGTGGGTTCGACGTCGGCCATAGCAGCAAGAGCGCTAGGCTGGCTCAGCGACGCTGGCAATGGTTTTGGCCCGATCAGGCGGGCGCGTTGGCGGGCAGCCCTTGCAATCATCCGGCGAATTTGCCAACGCCGCCGCACATCGGACGACGAAGCCGCACAGAAGCTTCGCCGCACTCAGAAATCGGGATCCATTGTTTGACAACTTCCAACCAGATGACCGTAAAGCCGGGCGAAAGCATGGGCCAGAAATTTAGTCGATGGATTGGGCAGTGGGGGGTTTTCTTCCGCGGATTTGTCGAACATCCGCGCATGGTCGGCTCGATCATTCCATCATCGCATTTTACCATCAATAAAATGCTGGCGCCGGTGAAGTGGGACGAATGCCGCCTGTTTGTCGAATATGGGCCAGGTGTCGGCACTTTCTGCGGCCCGGTGCTGGACCGGCTGCGGCATGATGGGACCTTGCTGGTGATCGACACCAACCCGCTATTTATTGATTATCTCAATCGGACGATATCGGACAGCCGCTTCACTGCCGTCCTCGGATCAGCCGAAAATGTGGATCAAATCATCCGCAAACACGGCCATGACCATGCCGATTATGTGCTGTCCGGCCTGCCGTTTTCGACCTTGCCAGCAGGTGTCGGCCCGGCGATTGCCAAGGCAACTTATGATGTGCTGCGGCCCGGCGGGGCGTTTCTGGTCTATCAGTTTTCCGCCGCCGCGCGCGATTTCATGGCCAAACATTTCAACCGGATCGACCAGGGGTACGAACCGCTCAATATCCTGCCGTGCAAATTGTTCTGGGGCTGGAAGGACGAAGCGGCCTGACGCGGCTAAGCGGCGGCCACTTGTCACCTGTTCAATTACTCGAAGGTTGCGCTGACCGCTGCTGCGGATGGGCCGACCAGCTGGCGGTAAGTCGCACTGACTACCGCAACAATCAGAACCGCCCAGATCGCGCCGAGCAGGCCATTAATCGCCCCTCCGAGCATCAATCCGGCAGTGCCTGCGCCCAAAATGGCGACTAACAGACCGCTGACCATACTGAAGATAATCGCCACGACCATCACCGCGACCAGCAACAGCACATAAAATGCGAGCAGGCGGACACTGTTACCCTTGGTGGCGCGCCACGATGCGAGCAAGGCCTTGATCGGATTAAGCTGTCCATCGATTACCATCACCGGGGCGAGCAGCGAAAATTTGATCATGACATAAATGAAGGCCACCAGACCGAGCAGGCCAACCAGTACTGCGGCGGTAACCCCGCCTCCAGCAGCAGCAAGCCCGATTGGGGCACCAATGACAATTGCCAGGCCGACCACCAGCAGGATTTGCGCAGCTAGATAAGGGATCAGGGCCCTGGCCCCGGCCATGATCGCTTGTGCCACGGTTGGTCGATTTTCCGTGAACAGCGCAAACAGTGCCAGAGACCCCACGGCATTGATGATCGAAACCAGCAAAATCCACAGGCCATTGGTGGTGTAGAATTCGCGGAGCGCGGCAGTGGCATCATTGGGGTTTATCTCAGCTGGACCGGTAACGATTTCGGGCGCAACGACGCCCAGTATCAGGCTGGGCAGAAACACAAAAATGCCGGCAATGATCGCCAGTAATTCCTTGTTGGCGGCAAGCATGGTGGTGGCTTCGCTCCACGCGCGGCCCATGTCAAACTTCATTTCCTGCACTCCCCTCGTTCAATATCCCCCTTGATAAGCGGTCAAGGCATTGCCACGCAATGGAAATGACAAAAATGTTCTCTCAAGCGCCCGGCTGCAGTGTCGAGTATCGACGCGAACAGGGTCAGATCCCGTATCGCGAGGCTTTGGCGGCAATGGACGCGCGCAATCGGGCAATTGGCGAAGGTGCAGCGCAAGAACTTGTCTGGCTGCTGGAACATCCACCGGTCTATACCGCCGGGACCAGCGCCGCCGCCGCCGAAATGCTCGACCCGCGTTTCGAAGTCGTCGAGGCGGGGCGGGGTGGGCGTTATACTTATCATGGGCCCGGGCAGCGGATTGGCTATGTGCTGCTCAATCTGACCAAGCGGGGCCGCGACATTCGCCGCTTTGTCCATTCGCTGGAAGGCTGGGTGATTGACACTTTGGGTGATTTTGGGGTGGAAAGCTGGCGTGCAGATGGCCGAATTGGTATCTGGACGAGCGATATTGATGGCCGCGAAGCCAAGATCGGGGCAATCGGGGTGCGTGTGCGCCGTTGGGTCACGATGCATGGTTTTTCGGTCAACCTTTCACCTGACCTGTCGCATTTTGCCGGGATCGTGCCATGCGGCATTGCCGAGTATGGCGTGACCAGCCTCGAACGGTTGGGAATCACGCTTGCGTCCGAGACATGGGATGAGGCATTGCTGGCGCGCGCAGGCGGTTTTCTGGCCGCGCTGGAAAATTCATGCGGAGAAATGACGTGAAGCGCTCAGCTGTCCTTATTCCCACTCTGCTGTTGCTGTCTGCCTGTGGCAGCCAGTCAGGCGCCGGCTCTGACAAACAGTCTGCCCCTACCGCCTCAGGTCAGGTCCTGCCCGGAACAATCAGCGATGCGATGCTGCCGCTTGACACGGTTACCTCCCAGTCGCCGCCGCTCAAGGATACGCCCGCGGTCAAACCCCAGGGACCCGGGGCAGCGGATTCAGCGGCGGCTGCGGTTGATGCTGCGCAGCCAGTTGTTCCCGAAGCAGCGCCCGTCGCGCAAAACTGACGCGGCGCGCGCATTGCCGCCGCGCCGTTTTGCTTGTCAGATCAGCTGGTGACTTTTTCCTCAGCCAGCGTTGGGTAATCGACATATCCGGCCGGACCGGGGAAGTACCAGCTTTGCGGGACATTCACATTGGGTGCGAAATTTGCGCCCAGTCGGATACGTTCGGGCAAGTCGGGGTTGGATATGAACGGGCGGCCATAAGCAATCGCATCGCATTTGCCGCTCGCCACGTCCTGCGCGCCTTCGGCCCCGCTGTAATCGCTGTTGAGTACCAAGGGACCGGAATAGACGCTGCGAATTAGCGGGCTCTGCTTGGGTACTTCGGTCGCGCCAAAGGTGCCATTGGGGCCCGGTTCGCGTAGTTCGAGGAAGGCAATGCCGAGATCCTGAGCGACTTTGGCCGCTGCACCAAACGTGGCTGGCGGGTTACTGTCATCGCAGCCTTGTGTTTCTCCATTAGGAGATAAGCGCAGGCCCACGCGGTCCGCGCCCCAGACCGAAATCAGCGCTTCCAGCGCTTCGCGCAGAAACCGGACGCGGTTTTCCGGCGAGCCGCCATATTGGTCGGTCCGCAGATTGGTGCTGTCACGCAGGAATTGGTCAACCAGATAGCCATTCGCACCGTGCAGCTGGACCCCGTCAAAACCGGCCTTCTTGGCATTGGCAGCAGCATGGCGGTAATCCTCGACTACGCGGGCGACTTCCTCGACGCTCAGTGCGCGCGCCTCGGCATAAGGCTTCTTGCCTTCCGGCGTGTGCGCATCGCCCGGCGCAGTTGTCGCAGATGCCGAAACTGGGGGTTCGCCGCCAAGGAAGTAAGGGTGGACGATCCGACCCATGTGCCACAATTGCAGCACGATCTTGCCGCCTTCTTCATGCACTGCGCTGGTGATTTTCTGCCAGCCTGCAACCTGTTCATCGCTCCATATCCCCGGAGCAGACGGCCAGCCAAGCCCTTCGACCGAAATGCCGGTGGCTTCGCTGATGATCAGCCCGGCACTGGCGCGCTGGCGGTAATATGTCGCCATCATATCGTTGGGTACAAAGCCCGGTACATCGGCCCGGCCGCGCGTAAGCGGAGCCATCAGGATTCGGTTCTTTGCCTCAATGGCTCCAAGGGAAATGGGAGTAAACAGAGCGTCATTCACGATAAGGGGCCCTTTTGGTGTTCTTGAAAATCAAACTGGCAGCTAAGGGGCCGTGATGGTCAATTCAACCACTTCCATCGATAGCTCTGCTTTTAACCCGGAAAGGCCGAGGTGGGTTTATGTGGCAGCGTTGCTGCTGGGTAATGCGGCTTTGGCGCTTGGGCCGTGGGCAGTGCGGCTGTCGGATACCGGGCCCGTGGCGGCGGGTTTCTGGCGCCTGTTTCTGGCACTGCCATTCCTCGCGCTGCTTGCCCGCCGCAATGGTGAGCCGCTGCGCGGATTAGGTTGGCCGGTATTCTCGCTGGTAATTGTGGCAGGCGTCGTCTTTGCCTTTGATCTGGCCAGCTGGCACATCGGGATTGGTCTGACCCGGCTGGGTAATGCCACTCTGTTTGGCAATTCGGGCAGCCTGGTACTGATGGTGTGGGGCTTTGTCCTGTGGCGGCGTTTGCCGCGCGCGCTTGAATGGCTGGCGATCGCTTTCGCAATAGGTGGCGCAGCAATCCTGATGGGCGAATCGCTCCAGATTTCGGGCCGCACGCTGATTGGCGATTTGTTCTGCCTGCTCGCGGGCATGTTCTACGCCGCCTATCTGCTGATCCTGCAGAATGCGCGGGAAAAACTGGGCAGTTGGAGCCTGCTGACCTGGAGCAGTCTCGCCGGTGCGCCAGTACTGCTGGCAATCGCGCTGCTGCGCGGGGAGCCTGTATGGCCGCAAAACTGGTGGCCGATCATCGCCCTGTTTATTCTTAGCCAGTTGGTTGGGCAGGGGCTGCTGGTCTATTCTCTCAAGCATTTCCCGCCGCTCTTGATCGGGCTGGCTCTGCTGACCCAGCCCGCGATTGCGGCGCTGACCGGTTGGTTCGCCTTTGGGGAAAGCGTTGGCTGGACCGACCTGCTGGGCATGGTGCTGCTGGGCATGGCACTGGTGCTGGCACGCGGCTTTAGCCCGACTGCAGCGCGAGTAGCGAAAACGCTTTCGTCTGATTAGCTAACCCGCCTGTCAATCAGGCGCGGCCCAGATCGCCCTTGCCGACCGTGCCGCCTGCCATATCGAGCATTGCATCAAGGCTCTTCTTGGCAGCGATCCGCAGGCCTTCCTCAATTTCAATTCGCGGTTCCAGATCGCGCAAGGCGGTATAGAGTTTTTCCATCGTATTGAGCGCCATATAAGGGCAGATATTGCAATTGCAGTTGCCGTCTGCACCAGGGGCCCCAATGAAAGTCTTGCCCGGCAGCGCCTTTTCCATCTGGTGGATTATATGCGGCTCAGTCGCCACAATCAGCGTGTCACCGGGGAAGCTTTTGGCAAAGGCGAGGATGCCGCTGGTCGATCCGACATAATCGGCGTGGTCAACCACATGCGGCGGGCATTCCGGATGGGCGGCAACGGGTGCGTCGGGGTGCTGCTGCATCAGTTTGAGCAATTCGCTTTCGCTGAAGGCTTCATGCACGATGCACACGCCCGGCCACAGCAGCATTTCGCGGTTGAACTTACGGTTGAGGTAGCCGCCCAGGTGCCGGTCAGGCCCGAAGATGATCTTCTGGTCAGCCGAGATTTGCTGCAGGATCGTCTCTGCGCTGGAACTGGTCACGATCACGTCGGACAGCGCCTTCACCTCGGTCGAGCAATTGATGTACGTCAGCGCAATATGGTCAGGGTGGGCCTCGCGAAAGGCGCGGAATTTTTCCGGCGGGCAGCTGTCCTCCAGCGAACAACCGGCATCCATATCGGGTAGCACCACGATCTTTTCCGGGCTAAGGATTTTGGCCGTATCGGCCATGAACTTGACCCCGCAAAAGGCGATCACGTCGGCATCGGTCGCGGCAGCTTGCTGACTCAGTTG
>JAHEAW010000190.1 GCA_024642545.1 Erythrobacteraceae bacterium | reverse complement strand
ACATCATATTCGGCCGGGTCATACAGCGCATTGGCTTCGCGGCAGAAATTGACCAGCCGGTCGGTCTCGCCCGCCATCGCCGATACCACCACCGCGACCTGATCGCCATTTGCGGCCTGACGGCGCACAATATTGGCGACGCGCCGGATGCGTTCGGTTCCGGCCATCGAAGTGCCGCCAAATTTCATCACGATCCGGGCCAACTGTGCAATCCCCATACTGGTGCGAGTCTCTTGGCGCTGTTAAGGTCGCCGCATGAGCGATGCAACAGTAAGCGCAGAAACGAATTCTTATTCAGGCCAAACAATCAGGGCCGATGAAGCCGCGCATTTCGGTGCCTTGGCCAAGGATTGGTGGGACCCGAAGGGTTCGTCCGCGATGTTGCACAAACTAAACCCCGTCAGGCTGAGCTTCACTCGGGAGGCGATTGATCTGCATTGGGGCGGCGATGCGGAGAGTGTGAAGCCGCTCACAGGCAAAAGTGCGCTCGATGTCGGCTGCGGCGCGGGCCTGCTGTGCGAACCGCTGGCGCGGATGGGCGCAAAAGTGACCGGCGTCGATGCAGCGCCCGAAAATGCGCAGGCTGCCGCGCTCCATGCCGAAGGAAGCGGTCTCGATATTCGCTATATTGCCGGCGAGATCGGCGCGCAGAATATCGGGCAATTCGATCTGGTGACGTGTATGGAAGTGATCGAGCACGTTGCAGACAAACGCGCGTTTTTGGCCGAACTCACGGCGAGACTATCGCCTGGCGGACTGATGATCCTGTCCACCCCCAACCGCACCGCTGCCTCGCGCTTGCTGCTGGTTGAAGGTGCGGAAGCGGCAGGGATGATCCCCAAGGGCACGCATCATTGGGATGATTTCATCACGCCCGACGAACTGCGCGAACTGCTCGGCGAGGCCGGGCTGACCATGGGCGAGCCATTCGGAATAGCCTTTGGCCCGATGAAGGGTCTGCATCTCTCCAGCCAGCTGGCGCTGAACTATATCGTCACTGCGATCCAGTCTTGACCGAATAGGCAAGACGGGGATCGTCGGTAAAAAATCCGCTCACCCCCGCGCGGCGCAGCAATTCAATCAATTGCGACGCATTGCCTTTGGCATTCTCGCCGCCTGAGGAACGCAATGCTGGCGGTAGGAACACGTTTTCCGGGCGCACAGTCCATGCATGGACCCCGCTGGAAAGCCCCGCTGCCTTGGCCTCGGCCACCAGCGTTGTCGGTGTGCCGTCGGGATTGAGGATCAGCGAGATCTCCGCACCCAATCCATCGGCATATTCGGCAATCTGCGCAAGGCCCGCAGGCGCAATCATCGCGGAGTAACGCATCGCGGGTTCGTCCGCCGGGCCTCCGTCGCTTGACACCAGCTGGATCAGTTTGAAATCGCTGCGCTGGTTCAGCCGCTGGAGCGGACCTACCTCGAAGCACTGGATGAATATCGGATCATCAGGCGTGATGCCCAGCCGCCGGAATTCGGCGAGCAGCAGATCGACCATATCGATCCCCTCTTCCTGGAGCAGAAAATCGGGATGCTTGATTTCGGGATAAAGACCGATCCGGCGGCCGGTTTCCGCCTCTTTCGCGCGGACCAGTTTCACAATGTCTTCGAAACTGGGCACCTGATATAAACCGTCGAACCGCGCATTGGCGGGGCGCACACCAGGCAGGCGTTCTTTGGCGCGCAGGCTGCGCAATTCGGCGAGTGTGAAATCCTCCGCAAACCATCCGGCAGTCAATTGTCCGTCAATGGACTTGCTGCGGCGGCGGCCCTCGAATTCTTCGCGCGTGGCTACGTCGGTGGTGCCCGATATCTCGTTTTCATGCCGTGCAACCAGCACGCCGTCTTTGGTCACCACCAGATCGGGCTCGATATAATCAGCGCCTTGATCGATCGCGCGTTCATAGGCAGCCAGCGTATGTTCGGGCCGCTCGGCGCTGGCACCTCGGTGCGCGATAATCAGCGGGAAATTGCTCTGTGCCATGGCGGGCATCCCTGTAACGGCTGCAAGCGCGACCACTGCGCTCAGGAGAATATTGCGGACCATTCGTCTTCCTTGAAACCGACCAGAATTCCGCCTGCATATTCAGCAACTGGCCGTTTGATCATACTGGGGCTGCGCGTCATCAGCGTGACAGCCTTCGCTGC
>JAHEAW010000189.1 GCA_024642545.1 Erythrobacteraceae bacterium | reverse complement strand
TTGGGCGCATCTGCCGATGATTCGCCGTTTGCTTCGATCACTTCGCCGGAAGTGTCCTCGCTTCTCAGTTCCCCTGCTTCGAGCAGCGGATTGGCATCCAGCGCATCGCCGATGAAGGTTTCTATTTCGAGATTCGAGAGCGCCAGCAGCTTGATCGCTTGCTGCAGCTGCGGCGTCATCACCAGCGATTGCGACTGGCGCAGATCCAGGCGCGGCCCCAAGGCCATCGATTAGTGTCCTGTCCGGCGGCCTATCACAAGGTAAAACCCTCGCCCAGATAGAGCCGTTTGACGTTTTCATCGGCAACCAGTGCTTGCGGCGTGCCTGCAAACAACACTTGTCCGCCATAAATAATGCAGGCGCGATCCACGATTTCGAGTGTTTCACGGACATTGTGATCGGTAATCAGCACGCCAATCCCGCGCGTCTTGAGATCTTTCACCAAATCGCGGATGTCGTTGATCGACAGCGGATCAATGCCTGCAAAGGGTTCATCGAGCAGCATGATCGAAGGTTTGGCGGCAAGCGCACGGGCAATTTCGCAGCGCCGTCTTTCGCCGCCTGACAGTGCCATCGCAGCGGAGCTGCGTAACCGCGTAAGACCAAATTCTTCGAGCAACCGTTCCAGTTCGGCGGCACGGGTTTCCTTGTCCGGCTCGGCCATTTCAAGCACACAATTTATATTTTGCTCCACGGTCATTCCGCGGAAGATACTGGTTTCCTGCGGTAAATAGCCAAGGCCGAGAATCGCGCGGCGATACATCGGGAGCTTGGTTACATCCTCTCCGTCCATCAGGATTCGGCCCGAATCAGGTTTGACCAAGCCCATGATTGAATAGAAGCAGGTTGTCTTGCCGGCGCCGTTTGGGCCGAGCAGGCCGAGCACCTCACCTTTACCTACGGTAAGCGAAATATCGGTCAGAACCGCCCGCTTGTCATAGCTCTTGGCAATGGAAACAACTTCCAGCCCGCCGTTAGGCATCGGGGCGTTGGCATCGACAATGGGGGCCGGCTTGGCCAAGTCTTGAATACTCATAGCTGCGTCATGTAGCATTGGCGAACATCAAGAAAACCCCCGATTGAACCAAATTGGCAAGATTCCTGCATGACGCTCTCAGTGGCCGACCAAATGCATGGGAATTGCAGCTTTGGTTACCGCGCTTGATTGTCGCGCCACTCTTTGAGATACTCCGAGTCGGATGAGGAAATGGGGAGAGCACGCATGAACAAGGCGCTGCAAGGAGAAACCAGCACCGGCAAGAACCGGGCGTGGGCACGTGACTGGCGCAAAAGCATGAGTGACAATGTCGCATATGCGCTGATTATCTATACCGCCCTGCATATTTTCGCGACGGTCGGTGCGATGAAGGAAACCGGCATGAAGTCGATGGCCTTGTTCGCTCTGGTGGTCCTTGTCGTTGGCATTATCCCTGCCTGCCGCTCTTTCGAGCGGCGCTGGCGTAGCCTCAGTGATGAACAGGCTGCCGATCCCGCCCTGGCACCGGCATTTCGACGGGATCAGGCCGTTTTGTGGCTGCTCGCGATTGGTCTGCCGTTTGGCCTGACCGCGCTTTGTAAAGCTATTGCTGCGCTAGGCTGATGCGCGTGCGGCATTGATCGCAGGCCATAGCCGCTCTACGCCGGTCATATGGATCCCTCATATGACATTGGCCAAGATCTGAAATGATTACCGCTTCCCAGGCGCAGGACCGCTGCGGCCAGATTATCGATCTCGCTCTCAAGGGGGGTGCAGATGCTGCCGATGCAGTAACAGCGGCCAGTTCGTCTGAAAGTGTTGCTGTACGGCTGGGAAAGCTGGAGGATGTCGAACGCTCCGAAGGCGAAGAGATTGGCCTGCGCGTATTTGTGGGTCAGCGTTCAGCAACGATCAGCACCAGCGATTTTTCGAAGGCTGCCTTTGCCGAATTGGCCGATCGGGCTGTCGCCATGGCCCGGCTTGCACCCGAAGACCCCTATGCAGGACTGGCTCCTGCTGAATTGTTGTCCACCGGAAATTTCGCTGATCTGGACCTGGCCGATCCAACCGAACCGTCGCCATCTGAGTTGCGCGAATCCGCGCTGGAGGTGGAGGATGCCGGACGGGCAATTACCGGGATCACTAACAGTGCGGGCGGCAGCGCCGGCTTCGCTCGGT
>JAHEAW010000018.1 GCA_024642545.1 Erythrobacteraceae bacterium | reverse complement strand
CATGCTGACGGTCTCAACCTTCCAGCCTTGCTCAGCAGCGTATTTTTCATACATCCGGAACAGATCAGCAGCGAACAGCGCCGCTTCATCGCCGCCCGTGCCCGCGCGGATTTCCAGCATCGCGGGCCGCGCATCAGCGCTGTCGCGCGGCAGCATGGCGATGGCCAGCGCACGTTCTTTATCAGGCAGCGCAGCGCGGACTTCGGCCAGTTCCTCTTCTGCCATGGCGCGCATTTCCGGGTCTTGGGTGAGTGCGGCAAGCTCGGCAATCTCAGCCCGCAAGTCACGTACTTCACCAGCAATTCTGGCGACCGGTTCCAGCTCCGCATAATCACGGCTGGCGCGCACGAACTCCTCACCCTCGAGCGTGCCTGACGCCATCCGCGCTTCCAGCTCGGCAAAGCGATTGGTGATCTGGTGCAGGCGTTCAGCGGTGATGGTCATTGGCAGCTGTCAAAAATGGCCTGAGCTTCGCCTGCGCGCTCAAAATGTTGATCAAGCAAATTCAAACCGTGGGCGCGGACACCTTCGCGCAGATCAAGTGATATCAACACTGCGGGTTCGGCTCTCCGTGCCTTGTCATAACGCTTGCGCGCGCTGCCTGAAATAAAGATTTCCACTTTGAAGCCAGCACGTCGAAACTGAGTTGCAAGAACGATCGCTTCGGGAATTCTCTGGTCATGTTCCGCAGCGATGGCGAGTTCGAGGCGGTCATCACCCCGCTCTCCCACCAGCATCGCCAGGCGCTCGATTCCCGCCGCCCAGCCAACCGCCGGTGTCGCCGGGCCGCCCAGGCTTTCCATCAGCCCATCATAGCGCCCGCCACCCAGTACGGTGCCTTGCGCGCCAAGCCGGTCAGTGACGAATTCAAACGCGGTATGGCGATAATAATCGAGCCCGCGCACCAGCGCCTTGTTGCGTTCATAGGCAACGCCCGCAGCATCCAGTCCGGCGGTCACCGCCTCGAAGAAATCCTGCGCTTCACTGCTCAGAAAATCATCAATTTGCGGAGCATCGGCTACGAATTTGCGGTCACGCGGGTCCTTGCTGTCGAGAATCCGCAAAGGGTTCTTCTCCAGCCGCTCCTGCGAATCTTCACTGAGCTGGCTCTGCACATCGCGAAAATATCCGACCAGCGCGGCGCGCCAAGTCTCACGGCTGTCTGCATCGCCCAACGTGTTGAGCTGCAGCGTCACCCCGTCCGCCACACCCAGTTCTTTAAGCAGCTGGTCAGCCAGCGCCAGCAATTCCACATCGGCCTGCGGTTCCGCCGCGCCAATTATCTCGGCATCAAGCTGGTGAAACTGGCGGTAGCGGCCCTTTTGCGGGCGCTCGTAGCGAAACAGCGGGCCATGCGTCGCTAATTTGAGCGGCGCGTGCTGCTGCCAGCCATTGGTCAGGTATGCGCGGGCAATACCGGCGGTAAATTCGGGCCGCAAAGTCAACGATTCGCCGCCGCGATCCTCGAAGGAATACATCTCCTTTGATACCACGTCGGTAGTTTCGCCAATTGATCGTGCAAACACCTCGGTCTTTTCGAACACGGGCATTTCAGCGCGGCGGAAGCGGTAAAGCTTGCGCACGCGTTCAAAGGTTTCGACCACGAAAGCGAAGGCTTCTGCATCGGCGCCGAAGATATCCTGCGTGCCGCGGATTGCCTGGGGGGTGTTGGTAATGGCCATGATGCCCGCGCGCTTAGCCCGAAAATCCCGGAGGCGAAAGCGCGTTGCCGATTCATGCTTGTACTGAAGCTTTGCGCTCGCCAATAGGCGGCACATGAAAAATACATTTGTGGTCGCACCACTCGCCGTCGCTCTTTCTTTCAGTACCCCCATCGCCGCGCAGGCAGTGCCGCAATCGGCGCCCCAAGCGATCCCGGTGGTCCATTCGGTTCCAAAGGCCGTCGACACGCCCTATCCCGGCGTAATCGACCTCACAATCGATGCACGGGATACGCAGCGCGGCGTTTACCGCGTGACTGAGACGATTCCCGTTGTTGCCGGCTCCAGGCAACTGACTCTGCTGATCCCGCTCTGGCTACCGGGCAACCACTCGCCTGTCGGGCCAGTAGTGCAATTCGCCGATATTCGCTTTGCCGCTAATGGCAAGCCAGTGAGCTGGCGGCGCGATCCGGTTGATGTGAATGCATTTCACCTCGACCTGCCCGCTGGCGCCAGCAATGTAACGGCCACTTTCGTCCATACCTCGCCGCTGCAGACTAGCGAAGGGCGGATTACCATGACGCAGGAAATGCTTAACCTGCAGTGGGAAAAGATGAGCCTTTATCCCGCTGGCTATTACGTGCGCCAGATCAAGGTGAAGCCGACCGTAACCTTCCCCGATGGTTGGCGCGTGTTCACCGCACTTGACGGTCAAAGCGCACCCAACGGAACGATCAGCTGGGATGCCACCCGCTATGACACGCTGGTCGATTCACCGATCTTCGCGGGCAAATATGCACAAAAGTTCGACCTCGGCCATAATGTCAGCATGGATGTCGTAGCAGACAAGCCTGAACTGCTCGCCATCAAGCCGGAGAATCTGGCCCATTTCCGCAAACTGGTGGACGAAGCGCTGGCCAATTTCGGCGCGCGGCATTTTGATCATTATGATTTCCTGCTCGCATTGACCGACCGGATGGGCGGGATCGGCCTGGAACATCACCGATCGAGCGAAAATCAGTACGAGCCGCGTTCGCTGATTGACTGGGACAAGATGGACTGGGATCACAATGTGATCCCGCATGAATTCACGCATAGCTGGAATGGCAAATATCGCCGCCCGGCGGATTTGTGGACACCCGATTACCAGCAGACCAAGCAGGATAGTTTGCTGTGGATGTACGAGGGCCAGACTCAGTTCTGGGGCATTGTTCTGGCCGCGCGTTCCGGCGTTCAGAGCAAGAATATCGTGCTGGGCTCGCTTGCCAATTGGGCGGGCGGCTTTGCACAAGGGGAGCCAGGCCGCGCATGGCGCTCGGTCGAGGATACCACCAATGACCCCATCATCAACAAACGCCAGGCGCAGCCATATCGCTCGCTGCAGCGGGCGGAAGATTATTACACCGAAGGCGCGCTGGTATGGCTTGAAGCCGATCAGATCATTCGCGCCGGGACAAAGGGTCGCAAGGGTATTGATGATTTTGCCAAGGCCTTTTTTGGTATGCGCGACGGGGATTGGGGTGAACTCACGTACAATTTCGATACGATCGTCAACACGCTGAATGACGTCTATCCCTATGACTGGGCGGCTTTCCTCGAGACCAGAATTGGCCAGCCGGGTCAGCCAGCCCCGCTCAAGGGCATTGAGATGGCTGGCTACAAACTGGTGTGGAAGGATACCCCCAATCCTTATGATGATGGACGGATGAAGGGGTCTCACTATCTTGACCTGACCTATTCACTCGGTGTCAATCTGAACAAGGAAGGCGCTGTAACTTCCACCTTGTGGGATGGACCCGCTTTCAATGCCGGGATCGTCAACGGGGCCAAGATCCTGGCAGTAAACGGTGAGGCTTACGACGCTGATACCATCAAGCAGGCGATTACGGCGGCCAAGGGCAGCAAGGATCCGATAACATTGCTGGTCCAGCGCGGAGATCATTTTCTGACCGTGCCGGTCGCCGTTGCCAGCGGCTTGCGCTACCCATGGCTGGAACCTGTCAGCAAGGGTGAACAAGGCCTCGATCGACTGTTGGCGCCGCGCACAAAATAGCGTGCGCTAACAGCAATCGGCACTATGCTGCACTGCAATAATGTGCTTAAGGGCCCGCCATGCAGATCGACAAGATACCTATCGGGGACAACCCGCCGGAAAGCCTCAATGTCATCATTGAGGTGCCCACTGGCGGGGAGCCGGTAAAATATGAATTCGACAAGGCGTCTGGCGCGCTGTTTGTCGACCGCATTCTGCACACTCCGATGCGTTACCCGGCCAATTATGGTTTTGTGCCGCATACCTTATCGCCCGATGGCGACCCGCTTGATGCGCTGGTGATTGCCCGTTCGCCCTTCATCGCCGGCTGCGTAGTGCGCGCCCGCCCCATCGGCGTGCTCAATCTGGAAGATGAGCATGGCGGCGATGAAAAACTCATCTGCGTGCCGGTTGATACCACCTTCCCATATTATTCCGATGTTGGGGAACGCGGCGATCTGCCCTCAATTGTGCTGCAGCAAATCGAACATTTCTTTACTCATTACAAAGACCTGGAAGCAGAAAAATGGGTCCGCATCGGCCAGTGGGGTGATGCGGCAGAGGCACGGCAAATTGTGCTCGAAGCGATCGAGCGGGCAAAAAAAGGCAGTTGAAACCCAGCTTAACCGCCAGCTACAACCATACCGTCTACGCGCAGTGTTGGAACATTGATCGCGTGATGCATTTCGAGATCGCTGGCAACCTGTAGCGCCGAAAGCATGGCTAGCAGATTCCCAGCGATTGTGAATTCTGCAACTGGGCCAGCCAATTCCCCGTTCACAATCCGGAAGCCCGCTGCGCCGCGGCTATAATCGCCGGTTACCGCGTTCACGCCCTGACCGGACAGTTCGGTTACCAGCACGCCATCGGCAATATCCGCCATCAGTTCTGCCGGGGTTGCAGTACCCGCTTCAAGATGCACATTGCTTACCGATATACCCGGTGCACCGCTGCCGCTGCGGGCAGCATGGCCTGTCGGAGCGATCCCCAACTGGCGCGCAGCGGCCATGTTGGTCAGCCAGCCGGTGACTTTGCCGCCCTCGACCAGAACACGCGGCGCAGTGGCCAGCCCCTCGCCGTCAAACGGGCGCGAACGAAGGCCGCGCGGTAAATGAGGATTCTCGATTAAGCGGACCCCATGAGCGACGATGGTCTGATCAAGCCGGTCAAGCAGGAAACTGGTGCGCCGCGCAATCGCTGACCCTGACATTGCACCGATCAAATGACCGATCAGCGAAGCGCTAACCCGGGAATCAAACAGGACGGGTTTGGGTCCGTTTGCCAGCGCGCCCGGGTTCAGGCGGGCTACTGCGCGACTGCCGGCCAGCTTTCCGATTTCTGCTGGCGACAATAAATCATCCGAATGTCGCGCCGTACGATAGGCATAATCGCGCTGCATGGCGCCGCCTTCCCCGGCAATGACACTGGCGCTGAGCGAATGGCTGGTCGCGCTATAGGCTTGGGCGAAACCTGCACTGGTCACCAGGGCCGCTACCGATCGGCCAAAACTGGCGCTTCCCCCTTCGCTGTTGGTTACCCCTGCCACACCGCGCGCAGCATCTTCGCAGGCGGCGGCTGCCCCGCGCAGGTTGGCAGGACCGGGCTCTCCGGCGTCCACCAGATCAAGGTCGGGAAACGGACCTTTGGTGAGCAACTCTTCCGGGGCCAGCCCGGCATAGATATCTACCGGCGCAGCCTGCGCCATTGCCACCGCGCGATCAGCCATTTCTTCAAACGCAGCTGCAGAAAAATCACTGGTGCTGATCGATGCAGATCGTTGGCCAACAAACACGCGCAGAGCGATTTCTTCGCTCTCCGAACGCTCAACATCCTCCAGCTTCCCGAGCCGCACCGACACGCCTTCAGACGAACTGGCCATCGCCACAGCCTCTGCATCGCTGGCACCATGCCGTTTGGCAACGGCGAGCAATTGGGCACAGCGATCCTGCGCGGTATTACAATCGATCATGATCAGCCCCTAAAGGAGGCTTCAGCGGCTGGCAATGGCGGGACGGGCCCGGTCAAACGAGCCCGGCGACAGCCTTGTAAATAGCCGTCAGGATAAACGGCAGGCCGAGTGCCAAAGCCCACAGTCCAAGCTGGTCGCGCCGATATGCCGGTGCCAAGGCTGGGTCCGCCGCCGCCTCATCGCCAACTTCGCTCCAGCGCTTTTCGAAGTACCGGCAGGCCGGAATAATTCCCGCAATCAGGACGATCAGCGCAAGATAAGGCAAGATAGTGGTGGCATGTTTGGTCATGGCGTGAACGGTCACGAAAATCTGCAACCCGGTATAAACCAGCAACGCGTAAGCGACATTATCGCTCATTCCGCGGCGCCAGTCACACGGACGCGGACCGGCCTTGCTGCGCAAAATTTGATCGTGTGCCTTGTTCATGCACCTATCTCCCCAGACAGTGACCCTGTGGCCGAGTATTTCAAACCTTTGCCGCCTAGTCAAACTAAGTAATTTCCAGCCATGACGCGGGACGATACCTCCTTGTACGCCGCCCATTGCATGCGCCTGCGCCCCGCGCGCCATGCACAAACCCTGCCAATTTTTGTTAAACGGGGCTTTCAAGAGCGTGCGGCGCTGCTACATGAAGCCCCGATGACGACAAGCGAACCATACATGGCAGCAACTTCACCGCTGATATCGGACAGCCTGCCTGAACGGGCAGCGCATGGCCGGGCCGATGCGTCCTTTCCCATTCCGCAAGGCGGGCTGGAAGTGGTTTCCATCGCCAAGAGCTATGACAAGCGTGCAGTGCTGACCGATATTTCGCTTACCGTGGGCAAGGGTGAAGTGCTCGGGCTGCTCGGTCCCAATGGTGCGGGCAAGACCACCTGCTTCTATTCGATCATGGGTCTGGTGAAGCCGGATTCGGGGCGAATACTGATGGACGAGGTCGATGTGACCAATCTGCCGATGTATCGCCGCGCGATTCTCGGGCTTGGCTATCTACCGCAGGAGACAAGCATATTTCGCGGCATGACGGTGGAACAGAACATCAATTGTGTGCTCGAAATGGTGGAGCCCGATGCCGGCACCCGCAGTGCCGAACTGGAACGGCTGCTCGGCGAATTCGGTCTGACCGGGCTGCGCGCTTCTCCGGCAATGGCGCTATCGGGCGGGGAGCGTCGCCGCTGTGAAATCGCCCGCGCGTTGGCGGCAAAGCCATCGATCATGCTACTCGACGAACCTTTCGCTGGGATTGATCCGCTGTCGATCAGCGATATTCGCGATCTCGTGATTGACCTCAAGGACCGCGGTATCGGCGTATTGATTACCGATCACAACGTTCGCGAAACACTTGATATTGTTGACCGCGCCTGCATTATTTATGGCGGACAAGTGCTGTTCGCAGGGACGCCGCATGATCTGGTCGCGGATGAAAATGTCCGCCGCCTTTATCTGGGCGAGGGGTTCACATTGTGATTGGGCAGCACCCTTCTGAGCTCTCGCCAGCCGGGATCTGAGTCATGGCGCTGGGGCCTCGCCTTGACCTGAGGCAAAGCCAGTCGCTGGTGATGACGCCGCAATTGCAGCAGGCGATCAAGCTGCTGGCGCTGTCAAATCTGGAAATTGAAGCCTTTGTCGGCGAAGCGTTAGAGGCCAATCCACTGCTTGATGCAGGAGAGGCCGAGCGCGAAAACGCGACCCCTTCCGAGAGCGAGATCACCCCGCGCGAGGATGTTCCGGCTGATATGCTGATTGCGCAAGGGCGCGGTGAAGACGATCGCCCGCTCGATATCTTACCCGAAACACTCGACATTGATCGCGACACTGGTGACGGCGCGGGCAGCGGTGGCGAGCGGGAACAAGGGGAATGGGGCAGCGCTACAAGCGATGGGACTGGCACAGAAGGACCCTCGATCGATGAGCGCGGCAGCGGATGCCTGACTCTGACCGAACATTTGCTGGAACAGATCGGACCTGCCGCACGCACCGCGCATGAGGCGCAGATTGCCCGTTATCTGATCGGACAGATCGACGATGCTGGCTATCTGCGAAGCGATGTGCACGAAGCTGCGCTCGACCTTGGTGTCCCTGCAGACGATGTGGCAGGCGCTTTGGCAGCAGTACAGTCGCTTGATCCCACCGGTGTTGGCGCACGCGATCTGGCGGAATGCCTGGCGCTGCAGGCCCGCGAAGCGGATCGCTATGATCCATGCATGGCGCGGTTGATCGATAATCTTGACCTGATCGCCAAGGGTTCGTTCGAGCAGCTGCGGCGTATGTGCCAGGTCGATGAAGAAGACTTTGCCGACATGCTGGCGGAACTGCGCAGCTATGATCCGCGCCCGGGCTTGCAATTCGGGGCTAGCGACGGGATAGCGGTGGTCCCTGATGTCCTCATTGGCAGCACGGCTGAAGGCGGCTGGAACATTTCGCTCAACGAAGCGACCTTGCCGCGCCTGGTGATCAACCGAAGCTATTATCTCGAATTGCGCGAAGGCCTTGCAGACAAGGAATCGCGCGCCTGGTTGCAGGAAAAGCTAGGGGACGCCAACTGGCTGATCAAGGCGCTGGACCAGCGTCAGAAGACCATCCTCAAGGTCGCGGCCGAGATTGTGAAGCAGCAAGACGGATTTTTCCGGCGCGGCGTTACCCATTTGCGGCCGCTGACCCTGCGCACGGTCGCCGAAGCCATCGAAATGCATGAAAGCACGGTCAGCCGGGTCACGTCGAACAAATATCTCCACTGCGAGCGCGGCACATTCGAGCTTAAATATTTCTTCATGAGCGGTGTTGGCGGCGGAGCCGATGGCGAAGGTGGCGCATCCTCCGAAGCGGTCAAGGCCAGGATCAAGGCGCTGACCGATGCAGAGCACCCCAAAAAGATCCTGTCGGACGATAGTCTGGTCGATCTGCTGAAGGCAGAAGGGTTCGATCTGGCCAGGCGAACGGTTGCCAAATACCGTGAGGCAATGGGCATTGGCAGCAGCGTGCAACGCCGAAGAGCCAAAAAGATGGCGGGAATCCGGTAAACAAAAATATCACGCGACTCGGCAGAAATGCTGGGTTTACGTAAAATTAACCTTTTCTGTTCAGAACTCGTGTGGTTAATGCAGGTCAATACCTCTTGCTAAGGGGTTACCGACCATCGGAATCGGGTGAAGGGGGACCAACCCATGCGTGTACTGCTGATCGAAGACGAGCCGACAACGGCAAAGGCAATTGAGCTGATGCTCACGACCGAGGGTTTCAATGTCTATTCGACCGACCTCGGCGAAGAAGGCCTCGATCTGGGTAAGCTGTATGATTATGATATCATTCTGCTCGATCTGAACTTGCCCGACATGCACGGCTATGACGTGCTGAAGAAACTCCGCGTCGCCAAAGTGCAGACGCCGGTGCTGATCCTGTCCGGCATTGCCGAAATGGACAGCAAGATCCGCAGTTTTGGTTTCGGCGCGGACGATTATGTGACCAAGCCATTCCACCGCGAAGAGCTGGTTGCCCGAATTCACGCCGTGGTCCGCCGGTCCAAGGGCCACAGCCAGTCAGTCATCCGCACCGGCAAGCTGGCCGTCAATCTTGATGCCAAGACCGTCGAAGTCGACAGCGCCCGCGTTCACCTGACAGGCAAGGAATATGCCATGCTCGAGCTGCTCAGCTTGCGTAAAGGCACCACGCTGACGAAGGAAATGTTCCTCAACCACCTGTATGGCGGGATGGACGAACCGGAACTCAAGATCATCGATGTGTTCATCTGCAAGCTGCGCAAGAAACTATCGCATGCATGCGGCGGTGAAAACTACATCGAAACCGTTTGGGGCCGCGGTTATGTGCTGCGCGATCCCGATGCGAAGGCCGAAGCTGCCTGAGCAACGCGCCATCTTAATTCAATCTTCTCCGAAGATAATTTCTTCCCAAAGAGTGTCATCGGAACAACTTACCGCCCCAAAGCTCATCGCTTCGGGGCGGTTTTTTGTTGGCCATCGGTCACGCCTGACCGGGCTAAACAATAGACACCACCGCCTGCCCCGCCTATCGCCGCGCAGATGATCAAGATTGCTACCTGGAATATCAATTCGGTCCGTTTGCGGATGCCCATTGTTGAACGGTTTCTGGCCGAAAAGGCGCCCGATGTTCTGTGCCTTCAGGAAATCAAGACAGTCGCCGAGCTGTTTCCAACCGATGCGTTCAAAGCGCTTGGCTATGCCCATCAGGCGGTGCACGGACAGAAGGGCTATCACGGAGTGGCCACGGTCAGCCGGATTCCGATGCGCGAAGTTTCGCGGCATGACTGGCAGGATAATGGCGAAGCGCGCCACGTCGGGGTGGAACTGCAGGGTCCCGGTGGAGGCATGATACTGGAAAATGTCTATGTCCCGGCGGGCGGCGATGAGCCCGACCGGACAATCAACCCCAAGTTTGGCCAGAAGCTTGATTTTCTTGAGCGGATGACACGCTGGGCCGCGAAAGTCGATCGCCCCACCATGATCGTCGGCGATTTCAATATCGCGCCGCTCCCGAGTGACGTGTGGGGACATAAGCAGCTGCTCAAAGTCGTCAGCCATACGCCAATCGAAGTTGAGACGCTGGCGCGGTTCCAGAATGCGCATGACTGGGTCGACCTGGGCCGCCAGCATATTCCTGAACCGCAGCGCTATTACAGCTGGTGGAGCTACCGTTCGAAAGACTGGAAGACCAATGATCGCGGGCGGCGGCTCGACCATATGTGGGCAAGCCGCGCTCTGGCAGAAAAGTCGGTCGCTCACAGCGTTCATGAGGATTGCCGCGATTGGGACAAGCCATCCGATCATGTTCCCCTGATGACGGAGTTTGATCTCTGAGCTCAGCGCCGCCATCCTCCAGCCCTTCGCCGGCCCGCCGCGTAGCGCAAGCGATTGACGCGCTGCGCCACGGCTGGCCGCTGGCGCTTGATGGCGGCCCCGTTCTGCTGCCGGTTGAAACTGCTGCAGCCAGCCAAGCAAGCGCGCCGCAGATGCTGATTTCGGCTGCACGTGCGGCGACCCTCAAGCTGGCCAATCAGCGCGCAGCCGCAGCCCCCCACGCCCCCGTGCTGATCCGGGGCGCTGAACCGTTTACGCTGGCGTCAGCGCGGCCAGTTGCTGACCCGGCGCTCGACCTGCAAAATCCGCTTAAGGGCCCCTTCCTGGCCGAGACCCTGCTGTGGCAAGAACAAGCGATCTCTGTGCTCGAACTGGCCCGGATCGCGGGAATTTTACCCGCCTTTCTGGTTGACCCCGACCATGCAGGCGAAGCGCAGGCGGTGGCAGCGCAGGATCTGGCGCATTGGGCTGATACGGTGCAGCTTGGCATTGCTGCCCACGCCAGGCTGCCAGTTGCCGCCAGTGCGGAGGCGGAGATAATAGCCTTTCGCAGCATCAATGACGCGCGCGAACATGTCGCACTGGTAATCGGCCAGCAGATGACTGACCGTGCGCCGCTTGTCCGGCTCCATTCCGAATGTCTGACGGGCGATATCCTGGGCAGCCTTAAATGCGATTGCGGGCCGCAGCTCGATGCGGCGCTTATCGCTATGGCCGAAGAAGCGGAGCGTGGCGGCTGGGGCGTCTTGCTCTATATGCGGCAAGAAGGGCGGGGGATCGGCCTGATCAATAAGCTGCGCGCTTACCGGTTGCAGGATCAGGGTTTCGACACAGTGGAGGCCAATCAGCGGCTGGGGCTACCCGATGAAGCGCGCGA
Source organism: Erythrobacteraceae bacterium (assembly GCA_024642545.1). Classification (GTDB taxonomy): domain Bacteria; phylum Pseudomonadota; class Alphaproteobacteria; order Sphingomonadales; family Sphingomonadaceae; genus Allopontixanthobacter. Next base: position 19,606 of record JAHEAW010000018.1, on the reverse strand, counting down.
TTTTTCCACAGCAGCGCGAATGCTGGCTTTGCTCGATATTGGTGATATCCGCCTGATGACCAACAATTTGCGCAAAGTCGTCGCACTTGAAGAAGCCGGGGTAAAGGTGATCGAGCGTGTGCCGCACGAGCTGCCGGCCAATCCGCATAATCTGCGCTATCTTGCCACCAAACGCGACAAATCAGGCCATTTACTGACCTAGGCTCAGCGCCGTTCGAAGCGTTTCAGCCCCTGCCCCAGACGATTGCCGCTAATCGTCAGGTCGGCCCCGGTCCAATCTGCGACAAAGGCTGTGCTGCGCTGCACGCCAGGCGCAAGGCGGGCATCGTTGCCGGTGATTGCCAGCCCGTCAGAGCGATGGAGAACTTCCTCTGCACCAATCGCGATGAAGGCGGAGTAATTTTCCTTGTCCTTGCCTTGAACAAACCAGTTGTTGGAGATCTGGCCAGTCGTCCCTGCAGGCAGATCAATCATGTAATTGGTAGCGTGCCCGGCGCTATCGTCAAAACTATTACCCGATATTTCGACCCTGGCTGCGCGCGCTTTCACATAATGGCCGCCGCGCCCCTTCTCAAACCGGCTACGGGTCACACGGAGAAGCCCGTAATCACCGATGTAGATCGAATGCGCGCAGCCGCCTGAACCTTCACAGGTGCCAAGGCCCGAAAAGGTCGATTGGTCGATCGTGATCGAGCCAGCCGGATCGTTGCCAGTCAAAATCCCTTGCTGGCTATCGGCAAACCAGCTTAGCGCTACGTCCAGATTGCCCTGTTCAAGCCTGATCCCTGCGCCGTTGAAATCGGGCACCGCCATTCGGCGAAAGATGATTCCGGAAACGCGGGCATTCTTTCCGCGCAGCACCAGCGCCGCCTTGCCTTCACAGGCCGTATCTTCAAAGGTCACACTGCCGGGCTGATCGGCCAAATAGGCGATCGAGCCCGCTTCCTGCACCGCGCATTGTTGATATGTCCCTGGAGCGATCATGATGGTGCCTTGCCCGCTGCCAATCGCATCCACCGCTTGCTGCAGTTGGTTGAAGGCCTGATTGGTGCCCGCAATACTGAACGGAACGCGCGCGCCAGTTTGCGCCGGTGTTGCTACCGGCAAGGTCAGACTTAAAATTGCGACTACCGCCGTAACGGCGGCATTTTTTGGCGAATTGAAGGTCACTTTACCCATGCATGCAATGCTAGATTGCCAAGGTTAAAGGACAGATAAGTCTACTCACCCCAGCGCCAGCGCCATCCGCCCTTGGTATGGCGGCGAGAGATGACCACCAGCAGCACAATTGCGATGCCCAGCAGGGGTATTGCCAATGGCGCCGCAAAATCCGGCCGCGCCTGCGCAAAGGAGGTTAGCCCGAGAATGAGAGCAATGAATGATAGGTAGACTACCCACCCCTGCCAGACAATCGGCCGACCTGCGCCATATCCGAATCGCTTGGGCTCAAACCACGGTTCATCATCAAACAAATTGTGCAGCATGGTCATTCTCCTGTCTTAGGTGGCCTGCCCCGGCGCTGGGGCTTTGCCGGTGCGAGACTGATCCCGCGCCCCTTGAGCGCTTCGCGAAGCAAAATTTCAATCTCGGCATTGGCGCTACGCAGTTCGGCCGCTGCCAACCGTTCGACTGCGGCATGGACTGCCGGATCGAGACGGAGGGCAAAGGCTTTCTTGGACATATCCGGATCGGTTCTGTTCAGTAAAGCGAGCCGGCATTGACGACCGGTTGGGCTTCGCGTTCACCGCACAGCACTACCATCAGATTGGACACCATAGTCGCCTTGCGCTCGTCATCAAGATCGACGATTCCATCCTCCGCCAGTTTCTTGAGCGCATCCTCAACCATGCCGACGGCCCCCATCACCAGCTTGGAGCGCGCGGCAATCACTGCTTCGGCCTGCTGACGGCGGAGCATCGCCCCGGCAATTTCGGGCGCATAGGCAAGGTGTGTCAGCCCAGCTTCGTCGACCACGATCCCAGCCACGGCCAGCCGTTCATTGAGCTCGGTCTGTAATTCGGGATTGATCACATCTGCACCGCCGCGCAGCGTAATCTCGTGATGTTCGAAATCGTCATAGGGGTAACGCGAGCCGATGGTCCGCAGCCCTGCTTCGATCTGGATATTTACAAACTCACGGTAATCATCGACGTCAAAGCTGGCTTGCGCCGAATCCTGCACACGCCACACCACGTTACAGGCAATCTCGATCGGATTGCCGCGCAGATCATTTACCTTTACCCGATCGGAATGAATATTGTTGGCCCGCACCGACAGTTTCTTGCGCATCATCCATGGCCAGATCCAGCGCAGCCCCTCGGTCCGCTCGCTGCCGCGATATTCGCCAAACAAGGTTATCACCACCACCTGATTGGGCTGAATCATGAAAAAGCCGGACACCATCAAGAGAACCGTCACAAATGACCCGGCCAGCGTACCGACGAAGGTCAGCTTCGCCGCTTTCGAAGCGCCGACATCTGGCAATCCGCCTGCAAGTACCCAGAATGCCAGACCGGTCACCACAACCACCAGCAGCAGCAAGAGATAGCCGCTATACGTGCTGGAGTCGTGTTCGCGGCTGACATTCATTTTCCCGCGATGGGCTTTATTTTCTTCCGACATGGAAAACCTCCTACGATATAATTATGATATCATATTTATATCGCCAGGCGAAAGAGTCAAGCAAAACTGGCTGCGCGCTAATGCTGCCGGATCACCGTCAGAAAAACCTCGCCATAGGCATCGAGCTTCTTCACGCCCACGCCGCCAATTTCGGCCATCTGCGCCAGACTGACAGGCCGCTGCACCGCCATTTCGCGCAATGTTGCGTCGTGGAAGATCACATAGGGAGGCAGCCCGGCCTGTGCGGCCAGATCACGGCGCAAATCCCGCAATGCCTCGAACAAAGGGTCGCCTGCCGGATTGGATACGCCGGTTCCGCGCCTGCCGCGCCGCTCACGTTTGGGCGGCAGCACGATTTCCACCGCTTCTTCGCCGCGCAAGATCGCAAGCGCATTCCCGCCCAGCGCCAGGCCGCCGTGGTCAGTCGGGACCAGTGCGCCGCGCGCTTGCAAGGCGCGGGATAGGGGCTGGAGCAGTGGCGCTTCTTCGGCACTGACAATGCCAAATACGCTCAGATGGTCATGGCCGCGCTGCTGCACCCGCGCATCCGCTTGCCCGGTCAACACCTTCTGCAGGTGGCCGAAACCGAAGCTTTGGCCGGTGCGATAAACCGCTGACAGCAGCTTGCGGGCAATTTCGGAGGTATCGGCCACTTGCGGCGGATTCAGGCAATTGTCGCAATTGCCGCAACTTGCAGGCGGGTTTTCGCCAAAGTGGCGCAGCAGTATGGCCCGGCGGCACCCGGCAGTTTCAACCAGTGCGGCAAGCGTATCGAGCCGCGTACGTTCGTCGCCGCGCCGGTCCTCGGGCACTTCGGACAGTCTTTGGCGCGCCTGCGCAAAATCGCCAGCGCCCCACAGCATCACCGCTTGCGCCGGATCGCCATCACGCCCCGCGCGGCCCGTTTCCTGATAATAGGCCTCGATCGATTTGGGGATACCGGCATGCGCGACAAAGCGCACATCGGGCTTGTCGATCCCCATTCCAAAGGCAATCGTGGCGCAGATGACCATATCTTCGCTGGCAACAAAAGCCGCCTGATTGGCGGCGCGCTCTTCCGGCGGCAAGCCTGCATGGTAAGGCCGTACAGCGCGTCCCGTGGCCACGGCCAATTGCTCTGCCAACGCCTCAACCTTGCGGCGGGTAGGCGCATAGACAATCCCGGGACCGGGATTTTCTTCCATCAGCCGGGCGATCTGCCGACCTGCATTATCCCCGTGGCAAATGGCATAGCGAATATTGGGCCGGTCAAAGCCAGCGATGATCATACCGCTGTCAGGGATGCCCAACTGGACCAGAATATCAGCTCGCGTATGCGCATCCGCTGTCGCGGTCAGCGCGAGCCGGGGGATTTGTGGAAACGCGTCCATCAGCGGGCGAAGCTGGCGGTAGTCAGGGCGGAAATCATGGCCCCATTCGGACACACAATGCGCTTCATCGATTGCAAACAGCGCAATCGGCGCGCTGGCCAGCAATTCGCGGAATTGAGGCTGGCTGGCCCGCTCTGGCGCAACATAGAGCAGATCAAGCTCGCCGCTGCGAAAGGCGTCCATCGTCTCACGCCAGTCGGCATCAACACTGGTCAGCGTTGCCGCGCGGATCCCGTTGGCCCGTGCCGCGCGCAGTTGATCATGCATCAGTGCGATCAGGGGCGAAACGACCACACAGGTGCCTTGCAGGATCGTGGCGGGTAATTGATACGTCAGTGACTTGCCGGCCCCGGTAGGCATCACGGCCAGTGTCGATTCGCCCGTCAGCACTCGCTCCACCACTTCAGGCTGGCGTCCGCGAAAGTGATCGAACCCAAAAATGCTCTTCAGGCGTGCCCGGGCCTCACCCATCAATTCAGCAGGATACTGGCTCTTCAGCGCGCTCGACATGACCGGTTCCATGGCAGATGCGCTGCAAGCGGTGAATAGGCGCTGCCGGTTTTGGCGGGGAGAATTGTCATTTGCCCCGGCTTTGTCGCGCGGCTAAGGTCTGGTCAGAAACTTGCCCCAAGGGGCCATATCAGGGGAGATAGAAATATGAAAAAGATCATTGCTTTCACTGCCGTTTCGGCGCTGGCCATGACGCTGTCTGCATGTGGCAGTTCAGATGATGCATCGGTCGATGCACAGGCCGACACGGTTGAAATGCCCGCCAATGACGCGATGACCCCGGTCACCGAAACCCCCGCAGCAGACGCAGACGCCAATGCGGCCGACACTGCCGATGCTGGCCCCAGCGATGCTGTAAGCACCGAAGCAGATGCCGCCGGGGAAGCTGCAGCTGCTGCTGCGGCAGATTTTACCGCGACCAAGGCAGGGGATGCCAAACCTCCCGAAACGTCAAAGACACCAGCCGCACCCAACTGAAACGTCGGCACGCGGGGATAGAATTTAGGCGAGCGGATCACCCTATCGATTCGCTCGCTTTTCCTTTGCCGTAACTGCGCTATGGTCGCGAAATGAAACCGATAGCCTGTCTGATCATTCTTACCCTGCTGGCCGCTTGCGGCGCGGCGGACAATGACCCTGGCCCCGGCGGCGTGACAGTGGGTGAGGCACGCGCACTGGATGATGCCGCAGCTATGATCGAAGCGCGCCGTCTGCCCCCGCAGGATACCGGAACACCAGCACCAGCACCCCGACCGGGGCAGGTGCCGCCTCAGACTGACACACAATATCCCCCGCAGATCGGGCACTAAAGAAGGACGTAGAAATGGCCAACAGCGGCATGGACCCGGAAATTTTTGATCAGTTCATTGATCAACTGAAACGCTATGTGCGCGAACGGCTGATCCCCGCCGAAGAAGACGTGATCGCCAATGATCGTATTCCCGAAGATCTCATCGATGAAATGCGAGAAATGGGCCTGTTCGGCCTGACCATGCCCGAAGAATATGGCGGATCGGGCATGAACGTGCCGCAATATGTCGAGACGATCCGCGTGCTCAGCTATGCACTGCCGGCCTACCGCTCGATCACGTCGATCAATCTCGGCATGGTCTGTTCCGCGCTCAAACACTCGGGCACTGCGGAACAAAAGGCTGAATGGCTGCCGCGTCTCGCGGCCGGTGAAATCGCCTGCTTTGGCCTGACCGAACCAGGATCAGGATCAGACAGCGCGGCCATGGCCACCACCGCGCGCAAGGACGGCAATGGCTATGTCCTTAACGGATCAAAGCGCTACATCACCAATTCGCCCCATGCCAAGCTGGGCTTGATCATGGCCCGCACCAGCCAGGAAAACCTGCCCAAGAATGCGCATGTGTCGGCCTTTCTGGTGCCGATGGATGCGCCCGGCATTTCGGTTGGCAAGCCGGACAAGAAGATGGGCCAGAGCGGCAGTCATATCGCCGACATTTATCTCGACGATGTAAAACTTCCGGGCGACGCGCTGCTTGGCGGGGAAGAAGGCAAGGGCTTTGCGACTGCCATGCAGAGCCTCGATAATGGCCGTTTGTCAGTTGCTGCGGCAAGTGCGGGCTATGCCCAGCGGATTCTTGATACCGCGATGCGTTATGCCAATGAACGCAAAGCCTTTGGCGAACCGATCGCGAATTTTCAGCTGATTCAGGCGATGCTCGCGGACAGCAAGGCGGAAATCTACGCTGCCGAATGCATGATCCGCGACGCGTCGGCCAAAGCAGACAGAGGCAAAGCCATCATCGAAGCCGCGAGCGCCAAGATGTTTGCTTCTGAAATGTGCAACCGGGTGGCCAATCGCTGCGTCCAGATCCACGGCGGTGCAGGCTATCTGGCTGAATATGAAGCCGAACGTTTCTATCGCGATAGCCGCATCTACACGATCTACGAAGGGACGACCCAGATCCTGCAATTGGTGATCGCCAAGAATATGCTGCGCGATTTTGCTGCCGGGGTGACCGCGTAGATGTACCAATTGCTGTCCGGTCTGTCGGTCATCGAAGTCTCCAGCTTCGTCGCATCGCCGACGGCGGGCCTTTATTGCGCGCAGATGGGCGCAGAGGTTATCCGCGTCGATCAAATCGGCGGCGGGCTCGACTATGACCGCTACCAGCTAACTGACGAAGGTCGATCGTTATCGTGGGAAAATCTCAACCGCGCCAAGCAAAGCCTCGCGCTCGATCTGCGTTCTGCCGAAGGGCGTGAGCTGGTTGCGGAACTGGCGCGCAAGACCGGGCAGCTGATTACCAACGTTCCAGAGCAAAGCTTCCTTTCGCATGCCAAGCTGGCGCAAGGGCGGCAGGATATGATCACAGTGCGGATCATGGGCTGGGGCGATGGACGTCAGGCGATGGACTTCACTGTCAATGCCGCCAGCGGCTATCCACTGATGACCGGACCAGAGAATTGGGACCAGGTCGGTGCGCCGCCCGTCAACCAGTTGCTGCCGGCGTGGGACTTCATCACCGGGGCCTACACGGCCTTTTCGCTGCTCGCCGCCCTGCGTCACCGCGATGCCACGGGCGAAGGGGGCGAGGTGCGGATACCACTGGGCGATGTGGCCATCGGCACGGTCGCCAACAGCGGGGCCATGGCCGAAATGCTGTACCGCGGCAGTGACCGCCAACGGCTTGGTAACGCCATTTGGGGTGCATTCGGGCGTGATTTCCGCTGCCGGGACGGCACGCGCTTTATGGTCGCGGCACTAACCAACAAGCAATGGGCCGGGCTGATCGAGGCCTTTGATGTGGGCGGTGAAATTGCCGCAATCGAAACGCGCCTTGAGCTCAGCTTTGCGGAAAGCGATCACAACCGATTCACGCACCGGGAGGAACTTTTCGCGCTGTTCCAGCGCGTGGCAGACAATTACGACTATCCCGATCTGGCCGAGCGGCTGGCAGCAGCCGGAACCACGTTCGAGCGCTACCGCACCATGCACGAAGCAGCGCGGGACCCGCAATTGGTAACCGAAAATCCGCTGTTTGGCCCCTCGACCCAAAACCCGAGCGGGTTTGCCTATCCAGCGCCTGGGCCTTTTGCCAATATGCCGTCCCAGACGCGCGAGACGCCCCGCCCCGCGCCTTATCTGGGCGAACATAGCGAGCAGATATTGGCTGACCGGCTGGGGCTTGGCTCGGGTGAAATCGCAAAATTGATAGATGCAGGAATCGTTGCAACCAGCGACAAGTAATAGGCAGGCGCACCATCAAGCACCGGCTTTAGATAATGGGAACACACAATATGCAATTACGCCGCGCCGCCATCGTCAGCCCCTTGCGCACGCCGGTTGGCAGGTTTCTCGGCGCGCTTGCGCCGCTCGAAGCGGGCGCATTGGGTGCCGTCATCCTCAAGGCACTGGTAGAGCGTAGCGGAATTGATCCCGAGCGGGTTGATGATGTGGTGTTCAGCCAAGGTTACGGCAGCGCAGAAGCGCCTGCAATCGGCCATTGGAGCTGGCTGGCGGCGGGCCTGCCGCTGGAAGTTCCCGGCTATCAGGTCGATCGGCGCTGCGGTTCAGGCCTGCAAGCCATCGTCAATGCGGCGATGATGGTCCAGACCGGCGCTGCCGATGTGGTGGTGGCGGGCGGCGTGGAAAGCATGTCGAATGTCGAACATTACACCACTGACCTGCGCAGCGGGGTACGCTTTGGCGATTTGACACTTCATGATCGGCTGACCCGCGGCCGGCTGATGTCGCAGCCGATCGAACGGTTCGGCGTGATCAGCGGAATGATCGAAACAGCCGAGAACCTGGCCAAGGATTATGGCATCAGTCGCGAGGATTCGGATGCCTATGCCGTGCGCAGTCACCAAAATGCTGCTGCGGCATGGGATGCAGGCAAGTTTGATGCGCAATTGGTGCCGGTCGATATCCCGCAAAAGCGCGGCGATCCGATAACCTTCGCCAAGGATGAAGGATTTCGCGCCGATGCCACGATGGACAGCCTCGGGGCCTTGCGCGCGATTGAAGGCAAGACCAATCCTGATGCGGTGGTGACAGCGGGCAATGCCAGCCAGCAGAACGATGCCGCTGCTGCCTGTCTGGTGGTGGCAGAGGACAAGCTGGAAGAATTAGGGCTAACGCCCCTTCTTTGGCTGCACAGCTGGTCTGCGGCTGGCTGCGACCCTTCGCGTATGGGAATCGGGCCGGTCCCAGCGGTCGAACGGCTGTTTACCCGCAGCGGAAAAAGCTGGGATGACATTGGGCTAGTCGAACTCAACGAAGCTTTCGCGCCGCAGGTTCTGGCCGTACTCAAAGGCTGGGGTTGGAGCGCAGATGACAGCCGCCGGGACATCCTCAACGTCAATGGTTCGGGCATCTCGCTCGGGCATCCGATCGGCGCAACCGGCGGACGAATCCTGGCCGATATGGCGCATGAAATGGTCAGGCGTGATGTTCGCTTCGGGCTTGAAACGATGTGTATCGGCGGCGGTCAGGGCATGGCCGCGATTTTTGAACGCGCGAACTGACCGTCAGACCGTAAAATTCCTGATGGGTTTCAGCACTGCATAGCTTTCGGCAATGGGTGGGCCACCAAGCGGCGGAAAAGCCAGTTCCGGCGGTTCGACGTGAGTTTCGGGCAAGCGTGCCAGCAAGTCCTGCACCAGCGTAAGGCGGCCCAGTTTCTGGTCGTTGAAATCAATCAGCGTCCACGGCGCATGGGCTGTGTGCGTCGCCTTGAGCATCGCCTCGCGCGCATCGGTATAGGCCTGATATTTGCCCCGCGCCGCAAGATCGACGGGTGAGAGTTTCCACCGCTTAAGGGGATCCTCCAACCGCTCAGTCAGCCGTTCCTCCTGCTTGTCCTGATCGGTCGTCAGCCAATATTTGAACAGCAATATCCCGTCATTGATCAGCATCTGCTCGAACTTCGGGACATCTTTCAGGAAACGCTTTACCTGATCATCGGTGGCGTAGCCCATGACCTTTTCGACCCCGGCACGGTTGTACCAACTGCGGTCAAACAGCACGATTTCCCCGGCAGCAGGCAAATGTTCGATATAGCGCTGAAAATACCATTCGCTCATTTCGCGCTCGGTTGGCTTGGACAAGGCGACAATGCGGCATTGGCGTGGATTGAGCCGTTCGGAAACAGTACGGATTGCCCCGCCCTTGCCTGCTGTATCGCGGCCTTCAAACAGCACCAGAATGCGGGCGCCGCTGCTTTGCGCCCAGCGGGCCATCGCTACCAGCTCCTCCTCGAGCGGCTCAAGCAGCGCATCATATTTCTTGGATTTGAGCTTGGTCATGGTGGCTCCCTGCCCGATTGATCGATTTGTCAGTTACCTGCCGCAATGCTAATGTCAAAACGCAAGATATGGCCACTGTAACCGAACATCAAAGCGACTTCAGCACGCTACCCCCATTGCCCGGGGATGTCTTTACTGCGCCGCTCCGGAAACCGGCGCATATTGGCGATGACTGGCTGGAGCCAAAACAAGCTGATTATTCATCTTTCGAAGATGCGATCTGGAACGATCTGTTCTTGCGGCAGATGGATGTATTGCCCGGACACGCATGCAGTGCCTTTATGGCTGGCTTGCAAAAGCTCCATCTGGGGCGCGGCGGTGTGCCGGAATTTGGCAAATTGTCGGAAGACCTTGGCGTGCTGACCGGGTGGAGCGTGGTTCCTGTGCCGATGTTGATTCCGGATCATGTGTTTTTCTGGCATCTTGCCAACCGGCGCTTTCCAGCAGGCAATTTCATCCGCAGCCGCGATGCGTTCGACTACATTCAGGAACCCGACGTGTTTCACGATGTGTTTGGTCATGTCCCAATGCTGACCGACCCGGTCTATGCTGATTACATGCAGGAATATGGACGGGCCGGGTGGAAAGCGATGCGCTATAACCGGCTCAAAGCGCTGGGTGCGCTCTATTGGTATACGGTTGAATTCGGTCTGATGCTGGAGGCCGGTGAAGTGCGTGCTTATGGCGCAGGCATTCTCTCGGGGCCGGCCGAAGCGGTATTTGCGGTTGAGGCGCAGAGCCCCAACCGGATAATGCTCAACGTCGACCGGGTCATGCGGACCGATTATGTCATCAGCGATTTGCAGCCGACCTATTTTGTGATCGAGAGCTTCGAGGATTTGTATCGCCAGACGGTTGAACGGGATTTTGACCGGCTTTATCGCAGCCTGCCGCCCGCCTTTACTTATGCCAATTCAGCGGTGATCGACGTGGATAATGTAGTCCACACAGGGACGCAGGAATATCTCCTGCGCGGCGGGCGCGGCAGCGGTGCCGATCCTGTCTGAACGGCGGTTTGCTCAGTAAGCTAACCGGTGATCCGGTGGCGCACAAAATTGAGCAACGCCACAATGACTGCTGCACCGATGCAGGCAGCCAACAAACCTTCCGGGCTGATCCCGCCCAGCAATGATCCGCTGTTGGTCATCAGGCCGCCAACCAATGCCCCCACTGCGCCTACGGCAACATTGGCCAGAATCTGCTGCGAATCTTCTAGGCGCAGCAGGATGGTTGCCATCCAGCCAAGCAGCCCGCCCAGAACAATCAAAATGATCAAGCCCATGTTACGAAATCCTGTTGCTATGCAGCCCAATAACTAGGCCGCGGCAGGTTTGGTTCCACAGCTTTGGCTAATCGTCAAATCACTCAGCGTAGCATGAGCCATGCAACGGCTGCGCCGCCGACTACAATCCGGTACCAGGCAAAGGGGGCAAAGCCATGCTTGCTGACATAAGCGACGAACAAGCGGATAACCGCTAGCGCCACAATGAAGCTGACTACAAAGCCAACCGCGATTTCCGACCAGCCGACCGAACCACTGCCAGCGCTCAACTGATCGCGCTTGGTCAGCAGTTCCAGCGTGGTTGCCCCAACCATGGTCGGCACGGCGAGAAAGAAGGAGAATTCAGCCGCTGTCTTGCGGCCGATGCCCATGCTTAGCGCCCCCATGATGGTGGCGCCCGAACGGCTGACCCCGGGGACCATCGCCAGACATTGCGCGAAGCCTACCCCGATCACCTTTTTCATCGGCAGATCAGCGACACTGGAATCTGCGCCCGGCGTAATGGCCTTCTCAATCCCGAGAATAGCGATCCCGCCGACAATCAAAGCCCATGCAACGACGGACGGGCTTTGCAGCATCACGTCGATATAATCCTTCAATGCCAGGCCGATCACAGCAGAAGGCAGGAATGCCAGCAAAATGTTGCGGGCAAACCGCAATCCCTCTGATTCCAGCTTGAGCACGCCCATTCCGGCTTTCCAAAAGGTCCCCCAATATTGGACCACTACAGCCAGGATAGCGCCAAGCTGGATCACGACATTGAACATCGCCCATTGTCCGGCATTGTAGCCAAACAATTCGGTGGCAAGAATAAGATGCCCGGTGGAGGAGACCGGAATAAATTCGGTCAGCCCTTCGACGATGCCCAGCAGGATGGCGGTGATTGTGAGATCCATGTCGCTTGCTCAAGACGGCGCCTGCAAACAAGTCAAATGCAAAAATGAAAAACGCCCCCTTTCCATGGTGAAAGGAGGCGCCTTAGCATGTTGATTGTGCGGGAATTACCAGATCCTGATGCGCTTTTCCGGCGGCAGATAGAGCGCGTCCCCTGGCCTCACATTGAACGCTTTGTACCATTCGTCAAAATTTCGTACCACGCCATTGACCCGGAACTGTTCCGGGCTGTGCGGATCGGTCAGCAGCCTTTGTCGCAAGCTGGCAGGGCGCTGGGCAGAGCGCCACACCTGCGCCCATGCAAGGAAGAACCGCTGGTCACCGGTGAAGCCATCAATGACTTTGTCTTCCTTGCCGCCGAGCGACAGTTTGTAAGCCCTGTACGCAAGACTAAGGCCGCCGAGATCGCCGATGTTCTCGCCCAGCGTAAGCCGCCCGTTGACACAGGTCTTGCCATCATCAAGCGGACAAAAAGCGTTATATTGCGCGACCAGCGCATCGGTGCGCTTGTTAAAGGCGGTGCGGTCCGCATCGGTCCACCAGTTGCGCAATTTTCCGGTGCCGTCGCTCTTGGAACCTTGGTCGTCAAACCCGTGGCCCATCTCGTGGCCGATCACCCCGCCAATTGCGCCATAATTGACCGCCGGATCAGCAGTGAGGCTGAAAAATGGCTGCTGCAGGATCGCTGCCGGAAAGACAATCTCGTTCTTGGTCGGACTGTAATAGGCATTCACTGTCTGCGGCAGCATACCCCATTCGGTCCGGTCAATCGGACCACCGAGTTTGGAAATATTGTCCTGCTGCTGCCATGCGGCCGCGGCCATCCGATTGGCAATCGGGTTACCGGGTACGATGGTCAGCCCCTTGTAGGTTTCCAGATTGTCGCGGTAGCCGATTTTTGGGTTAAACGCGTTCAGCTTTGCTTCGGCCTCTTCCTTGGTCTTGGGCCCCATCCAACTGATCTGTTCGATGCTTTGTCCAAGCGCAGTGCGAAGGTTAGCGACCAGCTTGGTCATAGCCACCTTGTTTTCAGCTGGGAAATAACGCTCAACATAGCTCTTGCCCAGAACCTCTCCCAATTCGCCCTCAACTTCAGCAATAGCGCGCTTCCAGCGCGGGCGCTGAGCAGGCGTCCCGCGCAAGGTCTTGCCAAAAAAGTCAAAGTTGGCCTCATCAATTGCTGATGGCAGGACAGCGGCGTTGCCCGACAGAAACTGTGCAGTGGTCCAGGCCTGCAAGGTCGCAATCGGTGTCTTCGCGAGTAGCGCAAACATACCCGGAGTGCCGTCACCAATCTTGGCAACATAATCCGGGGTCAGGCCAAGCTGGGCGATCTCGTCCGCAGTCGGTTTGATCTGCGGCACAACAAATTTATCTGCCTTGGACAGACCAGATGCATCGATCATGTCCTGGATCGGGAAGCCTCCCGCCATGGTTCTGAGCGCGGCGGGCGAGACCGCATGATAGGTAAGGTCCCGGTTGCGACTAACGGCGCGATCCCATGAAATTGTCCGCGCAATCGTATCTTCAAAATTATACACCACTTGTGCGGTCATGTCCGGGTCCTGGAACCCAGCCTGTTTGAACAGGAAGGACAGATAGTCGCGGTACTTTTGCTGAAGTTCCCGGCCCTTGTCACTCGTATCAAGATAATATTGCCGGTCAGGCAAGCCCAGGCCGCCGCTGCCAACATAGGTGACATATTGATCGGGTTGCTTGGGATCGACAGTAACCCCGCCGCCTATCGGACTAGGGATACCCGGCTGGCCCCACAGTTTGGCAATCTTGTCGAGCGTGTTGGCTCCATAAATTTCGTAGAGATAGGGGTTCGCCTGACTGAGCCCGGTTGCTTCGATTGCATTTGTGTCCAGAAATGCATCATAGGCATCGACAATCCTCCGCTCCGGGCTGCCCGGAGCCGGCTTTTTGGCAACCAGGTCATCAACCAGTTCCTTGACATCGGAAACCGACTTCTCACCCAGCAACGTAAAGGCGCCAAAGCGTGAATATTCGGGAGGCAGCGGATTTTCTGCGAGCCACTTGTCATTCACATAGCCGAAAAAGTCGTCCCCTGGTTTGATCGCCGGGTCGAGCAAATTGGGGTCGACGCCCCAAGTGCCAAAGCTCATGGTAGGTGTCTTGTCTGCGGCGGTATCAGCTGCCTTTGCCGGTGCGTCCTGTGCGAGCGCCGGAAAAGCCATGCTAAGCGCCATTGCGCTGGCACCAGCGGCAAGAAAAGTTCTGATCATGAAAAAATGCTCCCCAAAAAATGGCCCAGCGCCCTGACGGCGAAATGCCTGATCACGCATTATCTATAACCAGCGGGTTGCCAAATCGCCTTGTCGTTCATCGGCCCAGCAAATCTGTCTATCGAAAGACCGGCAGATCCGTGGGATTTATAGCGGGTCAACCGCGCCAAATTGCAAGGCGGCCAATCGGGCATAAAGGCCGCCAGCTGAACTCAATTGCGCGTGGGTGCCTTGTTCCACAATCTGGCCATCGCTGAGAACCACAATCCGGTCCGCTTTGCGCACGGTGGCCAGCCGGTGGGCAATCACCAGCGTCGTGCGGTCCTCCATCAGCCGATCAAGCGCCTGTTGAACCAGCAATTCGCTCTCCGCATCAAGCGCACTGGTAGCCTCGTCCAGCAGAAGGATGGGCGAATCGCGCAGAACTGCCCGGGCAATCGCAATGCGCTGCTGCTGGCCGCCAGACAGCCGCGCGCCGCCTTCGCCCAAATAGGTATCCAGACCGTCTGGCAAGGCTCGCAGGAACGCCTCTGCATTGGCGGCGCGGGCCGCTTCCCAGATCTGTTCATCACTGGCAGCCCATTCGCCATAGCGCAAATTATCCCGCGCATTGGCAGAGAACAGGATTCCGTCCTGCGGCACCAGCGCCATGCGGCTGCGTATGGCGGCTGGGTCTGCGCTGGTCAGCGGCACACCATCAATCCGGATTGAACCGGCTTGCGGGTCATAAAATCGCTCGGCCAGTTGGAAGATAGTCGATTTGCCGGCACCCGATGGCCCGACTATCGCCACGGTTTCGCCCGGTTCCACTTCCAAGCTGAAATCCTTGAGCGCCGCGACCTCCAAACGGGTTGGATAGCGGAAAGTCACATTGCGAAAGGACAGGCTGCCACGTGGCGGCTCAGGCAGTTTCTCTGGTCGGGCCGGCATGGCAATACCGGGCTTTTCGTTGAGCAGTTCATTGAGGCGGCTAGCGGCACCCGAGCCGCGCAAAAGATCGCCATAAACTTCGGTCAGCGAACCGAATGCGCCTGCCACCAGCGCAGCGACAAAAACAAACGCTGCAATCGTACCACCAGTTATTTCGCCAGTGGAAACCCCGATCGCGCCGCGCCACAGGATCAAAGTAATGGATCCGAAAATAAACAGGATGATGATTGCGGTCATCACCGCGCGTAGCAGAATGCGCCGCTTGGCAGTGGTAAAAATGGCTTCCACAGCAGCAGCAAACCGCCCACCTTCACGTTCCTGCTGATTGAAGGCCTGAACGATCTTCATCGCGCCAAGTGTCTCGGTCACCATACCCCCAACATCGGCAACCCGGTCCTGACTGGAGCGCGATACACTGCGGACCCTGCGGCCGAAATATGCGATCGGCAGGATAATAGGCGGAATGGCAATCACCAGCCAAACGGTCAGTTTGGGGGCCAGCCAGAACATGTAGGCGGTTCCGCCAATGCCCATCAGCGTATTGCGCAAAGCAACCGAAACCGTGGTGCCGACAACCTGTTCGATTAACGTGGTGTCGGCGGTCATCCGGCTGGATATTTCCTTCGGGCTGTTCTCTTCATAAAACGAAGGCGCGAGCCGCAACAGGTTGGTCTGCACTTTCAGCCGGATGTCAGCGACCACCCGCTCCCCCAACCAGCTGACGAAATAGAACCGCATTGCCGTACCCATTGCCAGGATGCACACAATCCCAAGCAGGAATTTGAACCAATAGCCGATATCGGCATGGCTCCCGCCCCCGGCGAACCCTTGGTCGATCACCATCTTGAAGCCGGCAGGGATGGCCAAGGTCGTGCCAGCAGTGACAGTTAGCGCGACCAGCGCCAGTGCCACTTTGCCCGGGTAATTGGCCAGCTCGGACCAGATCATTTTCAAGGGGCCAAGCGTGCGCGCAGGTTTGGGCGAACTCCCGGCCAACTCCTCGTCGCTATGGCCGGTTGCATCAGAGCCAATTGGAGCGTCAGAATTTACCACCTCGTCAGCCTCAGGCTGCGGGGATGGTTGTGGGGTCATCGGGGGGGCTTGATCCATTGCGCACTCACCTAGCGCCGCACACCGCCAAAATCTACCGCGTGCTTCAACAGGCGTGAGATAAGAAGCAGAGTTGAGTTGCACAATGCTACGAAACCGATCATGGTGCATCGCAACAAAGCCGCAGAATCGCGGGTCGCAGGGGAAAAATCTTGCTTTATCATGCACATGAATTGCAGCGCGCGTGGCTTTCAAGCGCCAGTGCTTGGGCATCAATTGGCGCGGAAATGCTTGGCAATCCGCGCTTCCCGCTCGGTTACCTTGGCCTTGCACCAGCGGCGGCATCGGCACTGGAAGTGTTTGCCCATGCTGCTGCACCCCGAGGCAAGCCCGATTTTGGTATTGAATCGGTCGAAGTCGGCGGAGAAATTCATACCGTAACCGAATCGATTGTAGTGACTAAGCCGTTTGGGAATTTGCTCCGCTTTCGACGCGATGATCTGAGCGACGATGCACCCAAACTGCTGATCGTAGCGCCAATGAGCGGGCATTATGCCACGCTGCTGCGCGGCACGGTCGAACGGATGACGGAAAGCTGCGAGGTCTATATTACCGACTGGGCTGATGCCCGCACGGTGCCGCTGGCCGAGGGAACTTTCGATCTTGATGACTACATTGATTATCTAATCGATTTCCTCGCCTTCATCGGCTCCGGCACTCACATGATGGCCGTGTGCCAGCCGTCTGTACCCGCGCTTGCCGCAACTGCGCTCATGAATGGCACCAAGCACCCCGCGCGCCCGGCAACATTGACCATGATGGGTGGGCCGATCGATACCCGCAAATCACCCACGACTGTCAATGATTTGGCGATGGAACGGCCGATTGCATGGTTCCGCGAAACCGTGATCGCAACTGTACCGATGAGCTATCGCGGGGCCGGACGGCGTGTCTATCCCGGCTTCATGCAGCTCGCCAGTTTCATGAGCATGAACCTGGGCAGCCATATGCTGAGCCATTACGAGATGTTCAAACATCTCAATGTCGGAGATGATGAAAGCGCACAAACGACCAAGGATTTCTACGAAGAATACCGCTCGGTGTGCGACATGACTGCAGAATTCTATCTGCAAACCGTCGAAGAAGTGTTTCAGAAGCATTCGATCCCTAACGGGACCTTTGAACACAAGGGACTGGTTGTCGATCTGGGCAAGATTACCGAAACGGCAATCCTGTGCGTTGAAGGGGAACGGGACGATATTTCCGGCATTGGCCAGACCAAGGCCGCGCTCGATCTTGCCACGGGCCTGGCCGCATCAAAGAAGCAATATCTGCTGGCCGAAGGTGCCGGGCACTACGGAATCTTCAATGGCAGCCGGTGGCGCGAAAAGATCGCTCCTGAGGTAGAGGCGTTCCTTGCCAAGCATCAGGCGAAAGCAAAATTGCAGGCAGTTGCCTGAACGCAGTGACGCTTGAGGCGTCCCCCCGCTAGCACCGCCAGCGGGGAGAGGCTTCAAATCAGAAGATTTCGAACAATCCTGCCGCGCCCATGCCGCCGCCGACGCACATGGTGACGACTGCATATTTCGCGCCGCGACGCTTGCCTTCTAAAAGCGCATGGCCGGTGCAGCGGGCGCCGGTCATCCCGTAAGGGTGCCCGATCGAGATCGAGCCGCCATTGACGTTGAGCAGATCATTGTCGATGCCCAGCTTATCGCGGCAATAGATCACTTGCACAGCGAAGGCTTCGTTGAGCTCCCACAATCCAATATCGCTGACTTTCAGGTCGAACCGTTCGAGCAGCTTGGGGATCGCGAATACTGGTCCGATACCCATTTCATCGGGCTCGGTGCCAGCAACAGCCATACCGACATAGCGGCCCAGCGGGGTCAGGCCGCGCTTCTCCGCTGTCCTGGCTTCCATCAGCACGCAGGCGCTCGACCCGTCAGACAGCTGCGATGCATTGCCCGCCGTGATGGTCATTTCAGGGCCCATCACTGGCTTCAGGCTGGAGAGTCCTTCCAAAGTCGTGTCGGGACGATTGCCCTCATCCTTGGCAATGGTCACCGCAACATCGCTGATCTCGCCGCTCTCTTTGTCCTTGACCTTCATGGTGGTGGACACGGAAACAATTTCATCGTCAAATTTGCCTGCAGCCTGCGCTGCGGCCGTGCGCTTCTGCGATTCGAGCGCATATTCGTCCATCGCTTCACGGCTGATATTGTAACGGGCGGCAACGGTTTCTGCCGTTTGCAGCATGGGCATGTAAATTGCCCCGTGCATCGCGATCAGCTCGCGGTCTGGCGCAACGCGCATTTCAGGGGTCTGCACCAGGCTGATCGATTCCTGACCGCCCGCGGCAACAATATCCATCCGGTCGACTATGATCTGCTTGGCTGCGGTCGCAATCGACATCAGGCCCGAGGAACACTGGCGGTCCATGGTCATGCCCGAAACGGTAACCGGCAGACCTGCACGCAAGGCCACCTGACGGCCAAGGTTGCCGGCCTGCGTGCCCTGCTCCAGCGCGGAACCCCAGATTACATCGTCAACCTCCGGGCCTTCGATCCCGGCCCGCGCGAGCGCAGGGTTGAGCGAATAGGAGCCAAGCGTTGCGCCCGAAGTGGCGTTGAACCCACCCTTGTAGGCGCGGCCGATAGCGGTGCGAGCGGTGGAAACGATGACTGCGTCACGCATAGTGAATTCCTTGAAAGTTTACGGTTTGGTCTGCCTGCTGGGGAGGGGCGGGTTCAGACGAAATATTGGGTGATCCATTCACAGATCAAGGCAGGCTTGTCCTCGCCTTCGATCTCGATCGTGATCTCGCAAGTCTGCTGCCACTGGCCGGGACGCTTTTCGACCATTTCGAGTAGCTTCCAATGGCCGCGAATACGCTTGCCGGAACGCACTGGCGAGATGAACCGGGTCTTGTTGCCTCCGTAATTCACACCCATCTTGACCCCTTCAAGCCGGGGCATGTTCGAATTGGCACCAAGATAGGGGATCATCGACAAAGTCAAAAAGCCATGCGCAATAGTGCCGCCAAACGGCGTCATCTTGGCCTTTGCTTCATCGATATGAATGAACTGATGGTCGCCTGTCGCATCAGCGAACAGGTTGATCCGGTCCTGGCTCATTTCAGCCCAATCGCTGATACCGATAATTTCGCCGGTTTTTGCTGCGATGTCCTGCGGGTTCATGCGTCTCTCCTTTTACCACCAGAATCGTTAATCTGGCGGCTTCATGGCGCATTGCAGCCCTCAGCGCAACGCAGGAGAGACTGCCGTTACGGCATTGCTGCCCGCACCGGAGTTAACCGGATGCACCTGGCCCTTGCGCTGTATCCGCCGCTGCGAATCGCGCTGCCGGCAGTACGTCCACAGCGCACATTGCAGGCCAATCAGCATCAAAATGAACGG
>JAHEAW010000188.1 GCA_024642545.1 Erythrobacteraceae bacterium | reverse complement strand
TCAGACAGGGCGCTCGATGCTGTAGAAAGTCGATTGGCCCGCTGGCCATTTACTCCCAATGGCTCGGAAGGCTTTGCCAAGGCAGAAGTTACCCTGGGCGGGATCAGCACTGCAGAACTCTCGTCTCGGACAATGGAGGCCAGGCGGGTGCCGGGCCTCTATGTTATCGGTGAGGCGGCTGATGTCACCGGTTGGCTGGGCGGGTATAATTTTCAATGGGCCTGGGCCAGCGGCTGGGCTGCCGCACAGGAACTTTAGCCCGCCAACTGTTCTTCGATCTGGCCCAGCCGTTCCTTGCCGAAATACATCTCGCCATTGATGTAAATGGTGGGAATGCCGAACGCGCCGCGTTCAACTGCGGCAGAGGTATTGTCCATCAATCGCTGTTTGATCTCGTCCGACTGGATTCGCCCAAGCATGGCGGCGGCATCGAAGTCAGACTGTTCGAGCAAGCCGGTCACAATCTCCGGATCGGCCAGATTGGCTCCCTGTTCCCACGCATAAGGAAGAAAATAATCGATGAACTCCTGCTCGCGCCCCTGCTCCTGCGCGGCCAGCAGCAGCCGCTGCAACATCACCGTGGAAAAGGGGAAATGGGGGTTCATGGCAAACTTCGTCAGACCATGGCGAGAGATGAACCGGTTCATCTCAAGCATCGCATAAGCATTCTTGCCCTTTACTTCGGCATCGCGGATCATCGGCGGTGCATTACCTGTCAATTTGTGCATGCCACCCAGCAGTGCCGGGATGACCGTTATTTTGGTGCCCTGCCGCACTGCCACTTCGCGCAACGGGTGCCACATCAGATAGCCATTGGGGCTGACGAAATCGAACAGGAATTCGATGGTCTTGGGCATCTCAGAAATTCTCCGTCCACGGGCGCAAATCGAGCTCATGCGTCCATGCGGAACGCGGCTGACGCCACAGATTGACATAGGTTTGCGCAATATCGGCTGGGTGAAGAATGCTGTCGCGATCCGCGCGCTGTCCCACATCGGCAAAATTTGCGCGCGCGAATTTGCCGTCCACCAGACCGTCCACGATAGTATGCGCGACATGGATACCCTGCGGCCCCAATTCGCGGGCCATGCTTTGGGCCAAAGCGCGCAGACCGTGCTTGGCACTGGCAAAGGCGGCAAAGCCTGCCGCGCCGCGCATCGAGGCGGTTGCGCCAGTAAAGATAATGGTGCCGCGCCCACGCGGGACCATAACCCGCGCCGCTTCTCGTCCGGTCAGGAACCCGGCAAAAGTCGCCATCTCCCAGACCTTGTGAAACACGCGGGCGGTCGTCTCGCGGATCGAAAAGCGCACATTCGCGCCAATATTGAAAACCACCACGTCGAGCGGCCCGATCTCCGCTTCGATCCGGTCGACCAGCGCAGCGACCTGCGCTTCATCACGAGCATCAACGCCAAATGCATGCGCTTCTCCGCCTGCACTGCGAATATCACCAGCCAGAGCTTCAAGCTCAGGTAGATTACGCGGGCGCCGCGTCAGGCACACGCAGAGACCTTCAGCCGCAAAAGCATGCGCCAGCCCTGTACCAAGGCCGATACCTGCGCCCATGATCAAACAGGTTGGTTTCTTCACGCACCACATCTCCCCATGCCCACGGCAAGCATCCTAGATACTTTTGCAGGAATGCGATACGCACAGTTTACTTCACCGCTGGAGTGCTGCTGGCGGGCATCGCGCCGCCGGGCCCGATAACTTTGGCAAAGGCCTGACCGGCCGACATCGGCCCCCTGATGGAGCTGTTCTCACCGGCCATTCGGTAAATCGTTCCGTCAGCCACGGCATAAATGGGCGCGTCCTTGCCTGTGCCCAGCCGGACCCGGCTATTGTCATCAAGCCAGCTATAGTTTCCAGTGGTTTCAATGCCGTGGCCATCGTGGATGATGAACGTGCCGTCCGAATTGAGCGTGACCGACCGGGTGCCCCCACCAGGCAATTTCTGCTGGTAAGTCCCGGGGAAGTCCAGCTTGACCTTGGCGTCCAGCGGCACGTCGGGAAAGGCAACGTCGGTCGTCGGCAAGGTCACCTTGACTGCATTGCTGGCAGGTTGCCTGGCAGATTGTCTGGCAGGGTTGTTACCGCAGGCAGCAAGGGCCAGCACCAGCGGAGCAACGCCGGCGATTTTCACAAAATTGTGCATAGTCAAATCTCCATATCCGTCGCCTCTTGCAACGGATAT
>JAHEAW010000187.1 GCA_024642545.1 Erythrobacteraceae bacterium | reverse complement strand
TACTCCACCGGGTCGATCCGCCCGAATAGTGCCAGATTCAAAAGATACTGTCTGAACATAGCCATGAGGTCACAACAGGAATTTGGCGAATTTGTCGCGGTCGGAGCTAATGCTTGCGAGTGGCTGGATTTCCTCAAATGAGCGAATTTCGAGCCGATTGCCGGGAAAGATGGATTCCCCGGCGCGGATGAATTTCGCGAGCGCCTCGCGGGTCACCTTGCCATTCGCGTCAGCAAGATCGGGCCGGTGCTCGCTCACTGAATGCGCATAACTTGCCAGCTTCTCCAGTGCTGCATCTTCATCGCCCAACCAGCTGTGGTGGAAGCCCTTGAAGCCCTTGATAAGGTGAACTTCATTGCCAAGCTGGTTCCATTCGCCCCGCCGCCGCAATCGATCGGATTTTTCGTGCAATGATCTGAAACGGGCCCCCGTCAGCACAAAGACCCGGTAGGCGTAATTCGCTGGCGAATTGGGCCAAACCTCCTGCCAGTTGGTCGAGTAAAGGTTCAGGTAGAAAAGTGTATGGTGCATCTCGATGCTGACGATGCCATACTGCTTTGCTTTCTCGATTATTTCATCTGCAAATCGCGAATCAATAATTTCATCGATGTCGCTGAGAATAACCAGATCCGTATCATCAATTTCGCGGAGAATACGGTGGACATGGTTGCGCTGGATGGTTTCATTCTTACGAGCCATCTTGCGTTTTCTGAAGAAGGGAAATTTTCGGCTCGGCCCCCAGCTATAGCCAGGATGGAACGCCTTTTCTGCATCAAGAAGGTGCGGTTTGACAAAGGAGGATTCGACAAGCCTAAGGGCCTGAATTCTTGTTCCGCCTTTAAAGGTCTTGTTCGCTTCACACAAATGCAGTTGATCGACAAATTTACCGGATTCCCGAAGCTTAAGATCAAGAACAGCGTGCTCGTTATGAAACATACAATATTCATAAACCTTGCCGGTCATTATCACACACTCTCTTGATCTCGAACGAAAACATTCGATGACATCGCTGCTGACCATGCGTCTCCTAAAACAGACTCGGTCATTTTTTCACGAACTGGATCAACTATTCTTTTGCGATGGGGGCGTCTTTCATGATCTTGAGGTCGGCCTGGACCATTTCCCGGGCTAGATCGCGGACCGAGGTTTCGTGCTGCCAGCCCAGCTTCTCAAATGCCTTGGTCGGGTCGCCGATCAGCAGATCGACCTCGGTTGGCCGGAAGTATCGCGGGTCAACTTCGACCAGACATTTTCCGCTAGACTGGCAATAGCCCTTTTCTGCCACGCCCTCACCGCGGAATTCGATCGGCATGCCGACATCCTCGAAGGCCCAGCGAACAAAGTCCCGCACTTCGGTTGTCTGTCCAGTTGCCAGAACGAAATCTTCTGGTTTATCCTGTTGCAGCATCAACCACATTCCGCGCACATATTCCTTCGCATGGCCCCAGTCGCGCTTGGCGTCCAGATTGCCGAGGTATAGTTTTTGCTGTCGTCCCAGCTTGATCGCGGCGGCGGCTCTGGTGATTTTTCGAGTCACGAAGGTCTCGCCGCGCAGCGGACTTTCATGATTGAACAAGATGCCATTGCTGGCATGCATCCCATATGCCTCGCGGTAATTCACCACGATCCAATAGGCGTACATTTTGGCAGCGCCATAAGGCGATCGCGGATAAAACGGCGTGGTTTCGCGCTGCGGTACTTCCTGCACCAGACCATAAAGCTCAGAAGTGGAAGCCTGGTAGAACCGGGTTTTCCTTTCCAATCCCAGGATGCGTATCGCTTCGAGCAGGCGCAGTGTTCCTATCCCATCCGAATTGGCGGTGTATTCAGGCGTTTCAAAACTTACAGCTACGTGGCTTTGCGCCGCCAAGTTATAGATTTCGTCAGGCTGCACTTCCTGGACGATCCGGATCAGGTTTGTTGCATCGGTCAGATCGCCGTAGTGCAACTGGAACCTTTGACTGGGCGTGTGCGGGTCTTCGTAGATATCTTCAATTCGCCCGGTGTTGAACGATGACGAGCGGCGCTTAACACCGTGCACTTCGTAACCCTTTTCCAGCAAAAGGCGTGATAGATAAGCCCCGTCCTGACCTGTTACACCGGTAATCAACGCTCTTTTTGTTTGGGTCATTTCTGCCACAATCCGGTTTGCTGCAATTGCGAAGGACCCTAGACGGGAACCATGCAAAGGCAAGGG
>JAHEAW010000104.1:5955-8008 GCA_024642545.1 Erythrobacteraceae bacterium | reverse complement strand
CAACTTGACGTGGTACTGGTCGGTGCCAGCGAAGGCTGGCTGGTGGCGCAGGAACTGGCCGCGGCAGGCGTGCCGGTGATTGCCGATGGGCTCAACGATCTGCCCGCCAAATTTGAACAACTTGCCGCCACGCAAAGCAATGTCGGCCGTATGGTCAAAGCCGGGGTCAAGGTTGCGATTGGCGATATGACCGATACCGTCCAGCCACGTAACGCGAAGCAATATGCCGGCAATCTGGTCGCCTTGCAAAAGGTGCCGCAGGCGACTGGCCTCAGCTGGGGGCAAGCGCTCGCGACCATCACTTCGGTTCCAGCCGCGATCAGCGGGATGGGCGGCAAGCTGGGCGTTCTGGCGCCCGGTGCGGCAGGCGATGTGGTGATCTGGGACGGCGATCCGCTGGAGCTTTCCTCCGCGCCTGAAAAGGTGTTTATTGACGGGGTTGAACAACCGCTGATTGACCACCAGACCCGCCTGCGCGAACGCTACAAGAACCTTGATGAAGGCGTATTGCCCAAGGCGTATGACTGGTAGATCCAAGGCGTAACCGCAAAGGAAAGCCCGTGCCGGACCCTGCCCTGACTTCGCTGATCGCCGCCTGTGCGGCCTTTGTGGGAACGCATTTCCTGATGTCGCACCCCTTGCGTGAGCCAATGGTGCAGGCGCTCGGGCCGGCGGGCTTTCAAGGTGCCTATAGCGCTGTCAGCTTAGCAGCGATGGCGTGGATTTATTTTGCCTTTACTGCGGTGACGACGCAGACGGTGCCGCTGTGGGCCGGGTTTGACGATTTCAGCTGGGGGGTCGGCAGCGCGCTGGCGCTGATCGGCATGGTGCTGCTGGCTGGATCGTTTCGCGGTAATCCCGCTTTGCCTGCGCCCGGCGCCGAGCAAGCCGCACTGGCTGACCCGGCGGGGGTTTTCCGGGTCACGCGCCATCCGATGATGTGGGGTATTGCGCTGATCGCGCTAGGCCATCTGGTCGCCGCCCCGACCGCCCGCACATTGATAGTGATGGGCAGCATGATGCTGCTCGCATTGCTGGGCGCGCGGCTGCAGGACCGCAAGAAACAAGTGCTGATGGGCGAGGCGTGGCGGACCTGGGAAAGCAAAACGAGCTTCGCCCCGCGCTGGTCCTATCTACTCGAAGTTGGCCCGCTTCTTTGGGCAGCAGCGCTTGTCCTGTGGCTCTCAGTAACCTGGTTCCACGCCCCGGCTGGCGGGATCGTAGCGGGCGCGTGGCGCTGGCTCTAAGCCGCATTGGCCCGCGCTCTGCCGGGGGCAAATCCTACAATATGGAACACATGGAACACGGTCCTGATGCAATATTCCATTCTGCGCGGATGAGCGGCTTGGGGCAGCGGCATCTGCCCGTGATTGACCATGAGAAAGAGCGCTGTCTTATTGGCAATTTCAGCCAGAGTAGGAAAGCAAATAAATACGATCTTCGGTCTGTCGAATGTCGTTGGTCCAAGTCTAAAGGCCGCCCTGGTCATTCTCATTATTTCTTGTTATGAACAGATGATTGGAATGCCTAATTTCTATAAAAATTGCCGAGGTTTTATTTGGACTCTGCCGGTAGTAATAGCGGGGAAACGCCAGCGCTTGCGAAAAATGACATGCGCCGGGCGATATTTGCCGCAACGCTGGGCAACGGTCTCGAATTTTACGATTTCATCACCTTCGCATTCTTCGCGATCCAGATTGGCAATACCTTCTTTCCTTCGGGGAATTCCTATCTCAGCCTCATGGGTTCGCTAGCTACCTTCGGCGCAGGCTTCATTACCCGCCCGATCGGCGCGCATGTCCTTGGTGGCTATGCCGACCGCAGCGGCCGCAAACCCGCGATGCTGCTAAGCATGACGATGATGGGCGGAGGCATTTGCCTGCTTGCATTCACGCCCGGCTATGCCACCATCGGTTTCGCCGCACCAGTGATCGCGGTCATGGCGCGGCTGCTGCAGGGCTTTGCGCTGGGCGGTGAGGTTGGATCGGCAACGACCTACATGGTTGAGGCCGCGCCCGAATCCCAACGAGGAAGGGCCAGCTCGTGGCAGGGC
>JAHEAW010000104.1:0-5945 GCA_024642545.1 Erythrobacteraceae bacterium | reverse complement strand
CGTGAGTCAACTAATATCGGCAACAATTGGTTCGTCGGTCGGTCTTGGACTGACCTTTGTCCTTACCGCTGCTGAACTTGACAGCTATGGGTGGCGGATCGCTCTATTGCTCGGTGCGTCGGTCGTGCCGTTGGCGCTGTATATCCGCAAATCACTGCCCGAAACGCATGTGCCCGTACTGTCCGCACAGGCTGAACCTTCGCGCTTCAGCGATTATCGGCGCCTTGCGCTACTCGGCGCTGTCGTGCTCGGCAGTGGTACGATCATGAACTATATTTTTCAGTACATGGCCACCTTCGGACAACGCAATCTCAACCTGTCGAGCAGCGTCTCGTTTACCGCAGAAGTGGGCATCAACGCGATCGGAGCGATCGCTATCTTCATGGGCGGTGTGTTGAGCGACCGCTTCGGTCGGGTACGGATCATGCTCGCCCCGCAGCTCGCTTACATGCTGCTGGTCATCCCTTGCTTCTTGTGGCTGACTACTGCGCGCAACGCGGTCTCGTTCATCGGCGCGAACCTGATGCTGTCCTTTTTTGCGAATCTTTCTTTCGGCCCACTGCTCGCTGCGATCAGCGAAGGGCTCCCACGGACGGTGCGGGCACGGGTGTTAGCGCTGGTTTATGCCATTCCAATTACCGTGCTGGGCGGGACCACCCAGCTTGTGGTGACATGGTTATTGCATGTGACAGGCTCACCGATGGCGTTGGCATGGTATCTGACCAGCGTAGCCTTGATCGGAGCCATCGCCATGGCCGCCATGCCCGAAACCGCACCTGTCCGCCGTAAAGTAGCCAAATCGCCCGCTTAACGACTGCCATTTGGCCGCCCGCGGTCGCTTTCGTGCACCAACACGCTAGGCCCGCGCTTCTTCCACGCGCTCGCTCTCTCCGGCGCTGTTGTGGCGCAGCGCCTTCAGGACTGTGTCGACGATTTGCGGCGCGTTGAGGCCGGCTTCGTCATATTGCCTGTCCGGCGCATCGTGGTCCTGGAATATGTCAGGCAGGCGCAGGGTGCGGATCTTGAGGCCATTGTCGAGCAGGCCCTGATCGCTTGCCAGCGTCAGTACATGCGCGCCGAGGCCGCCGATGCTGCCTTCCTCGACTGTCACGACCACCTCGTGGGTGCGGATCAGCTTTTCGATCAGCGCGCTGTCGAGCGGTTTGGCGAAGCGCAGGTCGGCCACGGTGGTGCTAAGCCCCTTGGCTTCGAGCTGGTCGGCGGCCTTCAGGGCTTCCGCCAGCCTCGTGCCGAGACTCAGCAGCGCGATTTTCGAGCCTTCGCGCACGATCCGGCCCTTGCCGATTTCTAGCAACTCGGGCGTTTCGGGAAGCGGCACGCCGGTGCCCGCGCCGCGCGGATAGCGGAAGGCAATCGGGCCGTTGTCATGGCAGGCGGCGGTGTAAGTCATATGGACCAGCTCCGCCTCGTCCGCAGCGGCCATCACCACGAAGTTGGGCAGCGTCGCCAGATAGGTGATATCAAAGCTGCCGGCATGCGTCGCGCCGTCGGCACCGACCAGCCCCGCACGGTCAATCGCAAAGCGAACTGGCAGGTTCTGGATCGCGACATCATGCACCACCTGGTCAAAGGCGCGCTGGAGGAAGGTCGAATAAATCGCGCAGAACGGCCGCATCCCCTGAGCGGCCAGCCCGGCCGCAAAGGTGACGCCGTGCTGTTCGGCAATTCCAACGTCAAACGCCTTGTCCGGGTGCGCCTTGGCGAATTTGTCGACCCCGGTCCCGCTTGGCATCGCCGCTGTGATCGCGCAGATCAGCGGGTCCGTGTCGGCCAGCCGGGCCAGCGTTTCACCAAATACATTCTGATAGGCTGGCGGGCCGCCGCCCGGCCCCTTGTCCTGCTTTCCACTGACGACATCGAATTTGGCGACACCGTGATATTTATCGGCCGCTTCTTCAGCCGGGGCATAGCCCTTACCCTTTTGGGTGACGACGTGAACCAGGATCGGGCCTTGTTCGCTGTCCCGCACATTTTCCAGCACCGGGATCAAATGGTCGAGATTGTGCCCGTCGATCGGGCCGACATAATAAAAGCCCAGTTCTTCGAACAAGGTGCCGCCGGTGACCATGCCGCGGGTGTATTCTTCAGCCTTTTCGAGGCCCGAATGCACCCGGCGGGAGAACTTGCGGGCTACCTTGGATGCAAGGCTGCGCAGCCCGAGATATTCGCTCGAGGAGACCATTCGCGCAAGATAGGCGGACAGGCCGCCCACCGGCGGCGCGATCGACATGTCATTATCATTGAGGATCACAATCAGCCGGTTGCCCGCCTGTTCAGCATTGTTCATCGCTTCATAGGCCATGCCCGCGCTCATCGCGCCGTCGCCGATCACGGCGATGGCCTTGCCCGGCTTCCCGGCCAGTTTGTTGGCCACGGCAAAG
Source organism: Erythrobacteraceae bacterium (assembly GCA_024642545.1). GTDB lineage: Bacteria > Pseudomonadota > Alphaproteobacteria > Sphingomonadales > Sphingomonadaceae > Allopontixanthobacter. Next base: position 3,543 of record JAHEAW010000104.1, on the reverse strand, counting down.
CCCAGCCCGGCTGAAATCGAGGTTGAGCTGTGCGCAGCGCCAAACGGATCATATTCGCTTTCGCTGCGCTTGGTGAAGCCGGATAGCCCGCCGCCCTGTCGCAAGGTGCGGATACGGTCCCGCCGCCCGGTCAGGATCTTGTGCGGATAGGCCTGATGGCCAACATCCCAGATCAGTCGGTCAGCGGGCGTATCGAACACGTAATGGATCGCAGTGGTCAGTTCGACCACGCCGAGGCCGGAGCCAAGGTGGCCGCCCGTGGCACCCACAGCGGAAATCATTTCCGCACGCAATTCATCGGCCAGCTGGCGCAATTGCTTGGGCTGCAGTTGGCGGAGCTGTTCCGGCGAATTGACCGTGTCGAGTAAAGGGGTTTCAGGCCTGATAGTCATAGCGCAGGCTTACACGGCGAATTCGAGCCTGTCGATGAACGACGGTTTGTAAATTTATCGCGCCAGTCTAGCGACATGCAGCGCACAGGCCGCGAATTTCGATGATCGGGCGCGAGACGGTAAAATCTGCGCTGTGCGCCGCGCCGCGCACCGCCTGTGAAATGGAATCATCGTCAATATGGGTGGCCTCACCGCATTCATCGCATACCATGAAGATACAATCATGCGTGCAGCCAGGATGAGTGTTGGCAAGATAGGCGTTGGCGCTTTCCACCCGCATAGCCAGATTGTTGCTCACAAACAGGTCCAGAATGCGATAAACGCTGTTAGGGGCCACCCGCTTGCCGCGTATGCGCGAAAGATTGTCGGCAATGTCATAAGCTGAAGCGGGCCGCTCGTGCCGGGCGAGTTCGGCAAACACGTCTGCCCGCATGCCGGTCCATTGTTCGCCCGCGTTGGTCAGGGCCGTGCGCGCAGCGTCAATCAGTGTTGCGCCTTCATGTTCGGCGTGCTTGTGCTGATGAAGTCCCATCTGCCCCATATAAGGCAGAGCCGCCGAAAATGCTACTCAGCCGCGTTTGTAGATGGGGGAATAGAAAGCCGGATACATCGCCTTGAGCGCGCTGATCTTGGGCATGTCCCAAGCCGCGATATAAGGCGCGTTGGGGTGCAGGTAGAGATAATCCTGATGATAGGCTTCTGCTGGATAGAAACGCGCATTGCCTTCGATGCGGGTCACGATCGGCGCGCTCCACAGCCCTGACCTGCGCAGTTGCGCGAGATAAGCGCGCGCCACTGCGGTTTGTTCGGTGCTCAGCGGCACCAGAGCAGAGCGATATTGCGTCCCGTAATCAGGACCCTGCCGGTTCTTTTCGGTCGGGTTTGCGCCAACCGAGAAGAATATTTGCAACAGCTGGTCATAGCGCACCACCTGTGGATCATACGTCACTCGCACCGATTCGGCGTGGCCGGTAGTGCCGGTGCTGACAGCACTATAATCAGCCGTGCTGGCAGAACCGCCGTGATAGCCGGAAACTGCGCTGGTCACGCCCTTTACATGGCTGAACACGCCTTCGATGCCCCAGAAACATCCGCCCGAAAAAATCGCAACCTTGAGGCCCGGTGTTTCATGCGCGGCGCGCGCAGCGGCAGGAGCCTTGACCGCGTCTTCGGCAGCGAAAGCGGGCGGGCTGCAGGCCGACAAGGTCAGGCTGGCAGCGGCAAATAGAGGAAACAGCAGTCTCATGGCGCGGTCGCAGCCGGATTATCTTGTGCAAAGGCTTGCGGGACTGCGGTCTGCCAGTCGCCTACTGTCAGCTGCCCAAGCACGATCAAAGTGCCGACCGCAAAGCCGATGGCGAAGTTGCGGTACAGATCCGGCGTGAACAGGCCCATGCGTAATGCTTTCTCTTTATGGCTAAGATAGTGCCGTTAAGCGGCAATACTTTCCATTCGCTGAAGCGCGGCAAATGGTTGCAGCACGCGCGGCAGAGCGGTTTTTTCTAGCGGTAGACCGAGATTCAGTGGCGAAAATGGCGCATCCCGGTGAACACCATCGCGAGGCCTGCTTCGTCGGCTGCAGCGATCACTTCTTCATCACGGATTGACCCGCCCGGCTGGATGATCGCCGTGGCCCCAGCCTCTGCAGCGGCCAGCAAGCCATCTGCAAAGGGGAAAAATGCATCCGATGCAACTGCACTGCCGTGCGTACGCGGCCTGTCCCAGCCATAGGTTTCTGCCGCTTCGGCTGCCTTCATGGCGGCAATGCGCGAACTGTCACGCCGGTTCATCTGGCCCGCGCCGATGCCGGCGGTTGCACCGTCCTTGGCATAAACGATCGCATTGCTCTTCACGTGGCGCGCCACAGTCCAGGCGAACAGGCAGTCCTTGAGTTCCTGTTCAGTCGGTGCGCGCTTGGTGACGACCTTGAGATCGGCGGCTGTAATTGCCGCACTATCGCGGTCCTGCACCAGAATGCCGCCTGCGATAATCGTCAGCGTCTGGCCGGGACGGCGCGGATCGGGCAGATCGCCGGTCAGCAGCAAGCGCAGGTTCTTCTTTTTGGCAAAGGCCGCCAGCGCTGCGTCATCGGCACCAGGCGCGACGACTACTTCGGTGAAGATCTGGCAGATCGCTTCTGCGGTCGGTCCATCGAGCGGAACATTGCACGCGACAATCCCGCCAAAGGCCGAAACGCTGTCACATTGCAGCGCTGCGTCCCACGCGCCGAGCAGGCTCTGCCGCTGCGCCACGCCGCACGGGTTGGCATGTTTGACGATCACAATCGCCGGTTCCTGACCGCGGAATTCCGCTGCCAGTTCGAACGCCGCATTGGCATCATTGTAATTGTTGTAGCTCAGTTCCTTGCCTTGAACCTGCCGTGCCTGCGGCAGGCCCTGTGAATGCGGGCCGCCGGGCAAATAAAGTGCTGCCTCCTGATGCGGGTTTTCGCCATAACGCAAAGTGCCCGCCAGCTTGCGGGTCATACTCACTATCGGCGGGAAGTTCTGCTGCTGGTCAGCAAAGGCAAACCACTGGCTGATCATCGAATCGTAAGCCGCCGTGGCCGCAAAAGCCTTGGCCGCCATTGCCTTGCGGAAGGCAAGCGAGGCGGCGCCTGCGCCTGCGTCAAGTTCCGCCTCCAACGCGGCATAATCCGCAGGATCGGTAACAATAGTGACAAATTGGTGATTTTTGGCCGCAGAGCGAACCATTGAAGGGCCGCCGATATCGATGTTTTCGATCACTTCATCGCGTTCTGCGCCGCGCATGACGGTCGCTTCGAAGGGATAGAGGTTGACCACCACCAGATCAATCGCGCCAATCTGATGCTCCGCCATGGCAGCCGCATGCTCGGGATTGTCGCGTACCGCCAGCAAGCCGCCGTGGACCATGGGATGCAACGTCTTGACCCGGCCGTCCATCATTTCGGGAAAGCCGGTCATGTCTGACACATCCTTGACCGTCAGCCCGGCATCGCGCAGCGCCTTGGCCGTGCCGCCGGTCGAAACAAGCTCCACTCCGCGTGCGGCCAGCCGCTGTCCCAGTTCCACCAATCCGCTCTTGTCGGACACTGAAAGCAGTGCCCGCCTGATCGCAACCTGAGTCAAAGTGAATTATCCCATTTTCTTGAGCAGCCAGGAGAAATTCT
>JAHEAW010000103.1 GCA_024642545.1 Erythrobacteraceae bacterium | reverse complement strand
CGGGACCAGGCATGAATACTGTGTAAGCTAGCACCATCATCAGAATACCGCCGCTCCAGCCGAACAGATAGCGATAGCGAAACAGCGTCGTCCGCTCGTCATAATCCTGCGTCAGTTCGGGCAGTAAAGAGACCGAAGGCACTTCGCAGGCAGACAGCAATATGCGCACCACCACTGCAATTCCGAGCAGATTCCAGAAGCCGGGGACGCTGCCCACAGGCGGCGACCACAGGATAACCCAAGCGACAGCCAACGGGATCGGTGCGCAATAGAGCCATGGTAAACGGCGGCCCCAGCGGGTGTAGGTGCGATCAGACAGATTGCCCAGGATCGGATCGATCACCGCATCGACCAACAATGCGGTCAACAGCGCCAGGCTGACCAGCCCGGCATTCATCCCCAGAACCTGATTGTAGAAAATCAGCAGGAAGAACGAAAAACCGTTATCCTTGACCCCGAACGCCATGGCGCCAAAACCATGGGTTATCTTCAATTTCATAGGCAGGGGAGCGTGCACAGCAGACATCAGGTAGGCGTGAAGCCTCCGTCGTTTTGCGCGAATCCGTTCATTCTGCCTCTCCCATGCAGTGGAGATAAGAGTAGGCGTTTCGCGGCATCCGTCAACGCGCCTTCGTATGACGCTACGGCATGGCGGCAAACCGAAGAGCGGCTTGCAGACCCGCGCATTTTACCCTTAACGTAAGCGGCAATAAGGCAGGCAAAGGCAAAAGCCCTGCCCCCGAGTCGACAGGAGATGACAATGGCTGATCTGGATGCTTTCCGCAGCGAAACCCGTGCCTGGCTGGAAGCGAATTGCCCCGCTGAAATGCGCGAGCCAGTGCGCGATGAAGACGATGTTTATTGGGGCGGCCGAAAAGCGACCTTTAAGAGCGCTGCGCAAAAATCCTGGTTTGAAGCTTGCGTGGCCAAGGGTTATACCGTCCCGGCCTGGCCCAAGGCCTATGGCGGTGCAGGGCTGGATGCAGCAGAGGCCAAGATACTGCGCGAAGAAATGTCCCGCATTGGTGCGCGCCCGCCGCTGTCCAGCTTTGGTATCTGGATGCTTGGCCCCGCCTTGCTGAAATTCGGCACTGAAGAACAGAAGGTCAAATATCTCAACGAAATCGCTCGCGGTGAAATCCGCTGGTGCCAGGGCTATTCCGAACCGGGCGCAGGTTCCGATCTGGTGTCAATGCAGACCTTTGGTGACGATCAGGGCGATCACTGGGTGGTCAATGGCCAGAAAATCTGGACCTCCTATGCCGATGCTGCGGACTGGATTTTCTGTCTGGTGCGAACCGACAAGACGAATAAGTATCAGGGCATCACCTTCATGCTGTTCGATATGGAAACGCCGGGTGTTTCGACCAAGCCGATCCTGCTTATCAGCGGCAACAGCCCGTTCTGCGAAACCTTTTTCGATGATGTGAAGGTGCCCAAGGACCAGTTCGTGGGCGAGATTAACCGGGGCTGGGATGTGGCCAAATATCTGCTGGGCCACGAACGCGAAATGATCTCCGGTGCGGGCGGCGGTGACCGGAACAGTGCAATCGGTGCGGCAATGCTGCGCCACAGTGGCACGCTTGATCCGATCCTGCGCGCGGAGTTGGCAATGTTTGATGTCGATGCGCTGGCATATAACTGCATGGGCGAGAGATTCCTCGACGAAATCAAGGTTGGCAAAGCGCATCCAGCGCAGCCCAACATGATGAAATATGCCGGGACAGAGCTTAACAAGCGCCGTCACGAACTGATGATGGCAGCGGGCGGTTCGCGCAGTCTGGAATGGGACAGCGAAGAAACGGGCGGAGGCAAGCCTTCACGCAATTGGCTGCGGACTAAGGCCAATTCGATCGAAGGCGGGACCAGCGAAGTGATGCTGAACGTCATTTCGAAACGCATTCTGGATTTACCCGGCGCATAATTTGGACCCGCAGTAGCGGGACTTGCACTGCCTCTGCCCCAGCAGAGACAAGTGATTTTGGGAACAAGAGGACATACTTCATGCCACTTTATCATGATGATGATCAGGCAATGCTGGCCGATAGTGCGCGCCAGTTCATGGCCGAAGAAGGCGCGATCAACAAGCAGCTGCGCCATTGGCGCGACAAAGGCTGCAAGGATGGGTTCGGCCACGAATTGTGGAAGCAGTTTGGCGAAATGGGCTTTACCGGCATTCTGGTGGCCGAAGATGATGGAGGCCTTGGCCTGGGCAATGTCGAAGCCGGGATCGTGCTGGAAGAAATCGGACGTAATCTCACCCCTTCGCCGTTTTTGACCAGCTCTGTGCTTGCAGCCACTGCGTTGGCGCAGGGCAGCGATGATTTGCGCGGGCGCTATCTGCCCGGCCTGCTGACCGGTGACAGCGTGTTTGCCGTGGCGATAGATGAAGGTGCCAAGCACCATCCTGAAGCGATCAAGACCAAGGCCGAAAAATCAGGCAATGGCTTCAAGCTATCAGGCAAGAAGGATTTTGTCATTCACGGTGCCAGCGCGGACATGATCATTGTCGCAGCGCGGACATCGGGCGGCGATAGTGATGCAGATGGGCTGACTTTGTTTGCCGTGCCAAAGGATGCCGCGGGCCTCAGCCAGGACGCAGTCAAGCTGGTCGACAGCTCGGTTGCCACGCACATGACGCTCGACGGGGTTGCGCTGGCCGGCGATGCCGTAATCGGCGAGGTCGATGGCGGCCGCGCTGTGCTCAACCGGATGCTCAATGCCGGGCGGATTGGTGCTGCAGCGGAAGGTATAGGGGTGGCGCGCGGGGCGATGGATATGACTGTCGATTACCTCAAGCAGCGCAAGCAGTTCGGCAAGTTAATCGGAGAATTTCAGGCGCTGCAGCACCGCGCCTCGCACCTTTATTCCGAGGTTGAAATTGCCCGCGCTGCAGTGATCAAGGCGCAGCAATTGCTCGACGCTGGTTCGCAAAAGGCTGAACTGATGGTCTCGGTCGCCAAGGCGAAAGTCGGGCGCACTGCCAATCTTGCGGTGCGTGAAGGTGTGCAAATGCATGGCGGGATCGGCATGACTGACGAATATGACATCGGCCTCTATATGAAGCGCGACCGCGCCTTGTCCGAATTTCTTGGCGATGCCAATTATCACACAGAACGCGTGGCGCAGCTCAACGGCTATTGAGCCTGAGGAAGGATAACACCATGAATATCAATGATCTGTTCAGTCTTGAAGGCCGCGTTGCGCTGGTGACCGGAGGTAGCCGCGGGATCGGCAAGATGATTGTCGAGGGTTTTCTCGCCGCTGGCTGTGCACGGGTTTATATCTCAGCGCGCAAGGTCGATGAGATCGAGGCTACGGTATTGGAATTCGGCGACAAGGTGATCGGCGTGCCCAGCGACTTGTCACAAATGGAAGGCATGCAGAAGCTGGCCGATTTTATTGCGGAGCGCGAAGACAAGCTCGATATTCTGGTCAACAATGCGGGCGCAGCGTGGGGCCAGCCCTTCGAGGAATTTACCGAAGCGGGCTGGGACCGGACTATGGATCTGAATGTCAAGACGCCGTTCTTTCTGACCCAAAAGCTGTTTCCGCTGCTCAAGGCGGCCGCCACCAAGGACCGGCCGGCCAAGGTGATAAATATTGCCAGCGTTGACGGGATGCGGATCAATCCGTGGCCGACCTATCCCTATCAAGCGTCCAAATCAGCGGTGATCCAGCTGACCCGGCGGCTGGCAGCTGAACTGGTCAAGGACAATATTTATGTCACCGGTATTGGTCCGGGCGCGTTCCCCAGTTCGATGAACCGGGCAGCGCGCGATCATGAGGAAGAATCCGCTGCCGGCATTCCCAACAAGCGGGTCGGCAATGCCGAAGACATGGCCGGCGGGGCGATCTTCCTTGCCAGCCGCGCAGGCGATTATGTGATTGGCACAACGATTCCGATCGACGGCGGAATTGTGAATGCCCATTTGCCGAGCCATTTTGCCAAGCCGTAACCACAGGCGCTGACTCCATTGCGGCGGCCCTTTTGCTGGGCGGGCCGATGCGGTCAGCGCATCAATTCGCGGACGAAGTCGACCAGCCCGGTCTGGCGCGCGCGGCGCATCCGTTCTGCTTCCAGAATGCCGGTGACCTTGGCAAAGCACAGGTCAATATCATCGTTCACCACGACATAATCATAGCCGTCCCAATGACTGATTTCGGAGCGGGCGCGGGCCATGCGTTGGGCCACGACATCGGCGCTGTCGGTCCCGCGCGAAGATAGCCGCCGTTCAAGCTCTCCAATGCTGGGCGGTAGCAAGAACACCCGCACCACATCGACTTCCATGCGCTGATACAGCTGCTGCGTCCCCTGCCAGTCGATATCAAAAAGATAGTCATGGCCTGCCTTCAGCCCGGCTTTGATCTCTGCCTTGGGCGTGCCGTAAAAATGGCCAAAAACCTCAGCCCATTCGATGAACTCACCTGCTTCGACCTTGCGGTCAAATTCCTGACGGTCAACGAAGAAGTAATCACGCCCTTCCTGTTCGCCGGGGCGGATTGGGCGCGTGGTGTAGGAAACTGACAGGCGAATGGCGCCATCTTCGGCCAGAATACGCCGCGCAATGGTGGTCTTGCCCGCGCCCGATGGGGACGACAGGATAAACATCAATCCCCGCCGTTTCAGCGAATTGGGGGTTGGTGTGGCGGGGGCTTCAGTCATGCGCGTTCATGGGGCCATGCGCGGGCGGAAATCAAGTCTGTTGCCGCACTTGTGCCGCGATCAGTTCTCGTCATTGCGCCGCGAGGAAGGTGGCCCGCCCTTGCGCTTGGTTCTGCGTGCCTTGCCGCGGTCAAACAGCGTTTTTGCAACAAGGCCGGTCCCGACCAGCAAAGCACCTGGCAGCGATCGGGTGGCAATCTTAGTCACCCCAAATGCCGCCGCTGTATGCAGCACAGAGCGATTATCGAGAAATTTCTTGGCAGTGTCCTTGTCATAGCGCCGGCTGAGTACACCGCGTTCAAAGGCTTGACGCACCATGCTGCCAACACTGCGGATGACGATTTCACTGGCCATTGCTCCGGTAACCAGCTTGGCAGGCTGTTCGATCAGCGACTTGCTTGGGTCCCCAGCACTATCAGCTGAAATGGCCGATAGGGCAGCTTCTGTCTCATCTGGCTTTTTCTCGTCTGGCTTTTTGGCCATGGTTCGTCAGCCCCTGCTGCCTTGCGCCGCATTTGCCCGGTCCGGGCCGTGCGCGTTATTTTTTTCGTCCGAAATCGACCGTGACGACATTGGACCCGTCTTCACTTCCGGCAGCCGCAGCACTGCTGTCCTCGCCCGGTGCGTCATTTTCGGCATCGTCATGCGCTTCGGGCGACATATCAGCCACAGTGGCCTGAAATTGTAGCCCGAAATCAACCGCCGGATCAACAAAGGCGGTTATCGCGGAGAAGGGAATATCCAGCTTGGCCGGCATCTGGTTGAAGCTGAGGCCGACGGTAAACCCTGCATCATCGACGCCCAGATCCCAGAATTTATTCTGCAATACGATGGTCATTTCATCAGGGAATCGCTCGCGCAGATGCTGCGGGATCGATACGCCCGGGGCACCGGTCTTGAAAGTAATATAGAAGTGATGGTTGCCCGGCAAAGTGCTGCCGTTCTGCTGGATCTCGCCCAGCACGCGCCCCACCACGGCGCGCAGCGCCTCCTGCACGATTTCATCGTAAGGGATCAGACTATCGGGCGCTTCGTCGCTCATAACGCCTGCTAGGTGCCGCCGCCGGGCCCGATGGTCAAGCTGGAATGAACCGAATTCTGCTGGAAAACTTGCGCCAAGCTGCGCTGTGAGTATAGCGCGCAGACTATGCGAAGCGCCATAATCACCCGCAATACGTCCGAAACGAAGATCCATATCGAGGTCAATCTCGATGGCACCGGCAGCTATGATGTTGCCACCGGGATCGGCTTTCTTGATCACATGGTAGAACAGTTTTCGCGCCACTCGCTGATTGACGTGGTGATGAAGGTCGATGGCGATCTGCATATTGATCAGCACCATACCACTGAAGACAGCGCAATTGCGCTGGGCCAGGCCTTGACGCAGGCGCTGGGGGACAAGGCCGGGATTGGCCGTTATGGTAGCACTTATTCGCCGATGGACGAGACCCTGGCGCGGGTGGCGCTGGATATTTCGGGACGCCCCATCTTGGTGTGGCGCGCCGGGTTTACGCAGGAAAAGCTGGGTGAATGGGATACTGAACTGATCGAACATTGGTTCCATTCAGTAGCGCAGGCGGCCGGGATCACGCTGCATGTCGAGCTGATTTACGGCCAGAACAACCACCATATTTGCGAAAGCATTTACAAGGGGTTCGCCCGGGCCATGCGGCAGGCGGTGGAACTTGACCCCCGCAAAGGTGCCTCGATCCCCAGCACCAAGGGCCAGCTAGGTGGCTAAAAGCGCCAGCATTGCGCTGATTGATTATGGCGCGGGCAATCTTCATTCGGTGCATAATGCACTGAAAGCGGCTGGCGCACGCGGCATTGCGGTGACTGATGATCCGGACGTTGTGCGCGGTGCAGAGCGAATTGTCCTGCCCGGCGTGGGTTCTTTCAGCGCCTGCGCGCAAGGCTTGCGGGCAATTTCCGGCATGACCGAGGCACTGGAAGAGAAGGTTCATGTAAAGGGCGCGCCGTTTCTTGGCATATGCGTAGGAATGCAATTGCTGGCCACGCGCGGGCTGGAGCATGGTAGCAGCGCGGGTCTTGGGTGGATTGCGGGCGAGGTTCGGCTGATCGAGCGGACCGATCCGGCGATCAAAGTGCCACATATGGGGTGGAACGATGTCGGCCTGACGCCGCATGAACGATCGGGGCAACAGCGCCATTCTGGGCTGATCGAGGAAGGCGAAGCCTATTTCCTTCATTCCTATCACTTTGCGCCTGATGATGGGCAGGATATCGCAGCGATGACCGATCATGGCGGTGGGCTGGTGGCGGCAGTCGCGCGCGACAATATTGTGGGTGTGCAATTTCATCCGGAAAAGAGCCAGACTTACGGCCTGGCGCTGCTGGAACGGTTTCTGGAGTGGCGGCCATGATCGTCTTCCCCGCAATTGACCTCAAGAGCGGCCAGGTCGTGCGTCTGGCTGAGGGCGATATGGCCCGCGCGACCGTCTATGGTGACGATCCCGCAGCGCAAGCGATGATTTTCGCAGAGGCCGGAGCGCAGCATCTGCATGTCGTAGATCTGGACGGCAGTTTTGCCGGCAAGGCGGAAAACCGCAGCGCGGTAGAAGCCATCGTCGCGGCCTTTCCCGGCCATGTCCAGCTGGGCGGCGGCATTCGGACGCGTGACGCAGTCGAAGGCTGGTTCGATCTGGGCGTGGCGCGGGTCGTGATGGGCACCGCTGCGCTCAAGGATCCGGACTTTGTTAAGGACATGGCGCGCGAATATGCAGGCGGGATCGTGGTTGCAGTGGACGCGCGCGACGGGATGGTCGCAGTCGAGGGCTGGGCCGATGTGTCGGATGTTGCAGTGGTCGATCTCGCCCGCCGGTTCGAAGATGCCGGGGTGGCCGCGCTACTGTTTACCGATATTGGCCGCGACGGAATGCTGAAAGGCTGCAATATCGATGCTACGCTCGATCTCGCACGGCGGGTCGATATTCCGGTCATCGCGAGCGGCGGGGTCAAGGGGCTGGATGATATCCACGTCCTCTCGCTCCATGCGCATGAGGGCATCGAAGGCGTGGTTACCGGGCGCGCATTGTACGACGGTCGGCTCGATCTGGCTGCGGCGCTGGCAATGGCGGGGCGGGCATAGGATGACGGTCCGTATCCGTGTCATACCTTGTCTCGATGTGGCCGATGGCCGCGTGGTGAAAGGCGTCAATTTCGTCGATCTTAAGGACGCAGGCGACCCGGTGGAACAAGCGCGGGCCTATGATGCGGCCGGGGCAGATGAGCTGTGTTTTCTCGATATTTCTGCTACGCATGAAGAGCGCGGAACCTTGCTTGATATCGTGCGGCGCACAGCGGAGGTATGCTTCATGCCAGTCACGGTGGGCGGCGGCGTGCGCGAGGTAGGCGATGCACGCGCGCTGCTACTGGCCGGGGCAGACAAGGTCGCGGTCAACAGCGCGGCAGTGGCGCGGCCCGAATTGGTGGCAGATATTGCAGGCCG
>JAHEAW010000186.1 GCA_024642545.1 Erythrobacteraceae bacterium | reverse complement strand
AAATCCGGAAATCAGGACCTTGCGATCCATCCCAAGGATGCTGCCGACGATAATCGCCGCGATGAACAGATAAAGAAAATTGCTCGCCTTGGTGAAAGTCCTGACAGATTCAATGACCGGAAGCGGAATAAGGTGAGCGTAGACAAGATAGGAAGGGATGAAGGTCGCGAAAATTGCCGCTGCCCCGATTTGCTTGAGAAGCGGCAGATGTTTGCCCAATTCGGCGCAAGCGAACCCCCCGACCGCAAGGACGGCAATATTGGCCAGGATATCTGCGGGAACCTTGCCCAATTGCACCAGTGCCAGAATGATCCCGAGCAGCAGGATAAAGATGGGCAGCGGCACCACACCGATATTGAAGTCTACTATCTTCCACCAGATTTGGCATGCTCGACTTACCGCAAGATCTGCGGACCGCGTTTCCTCTTGTGGCAGGATCGGCTTGTGCAAATGGTCCTCCTTAATATCTGCAGCCGTGCTGCAATTATATTGTCTGGCGCAGCGAGTCTGAAGTCCCGTTTGACCAGCTCGCAAGGTGGCTATTGGCCGGCCGTGCGAGCTGGTCCGCCCCCGACGATTACATGTGCGCGGTTATCGCGAGGAACACTTTGCTGCCAAAGGAATCATATGCCCCAGCAAACAGATTCCCATTTAGGAGCAGAGGGTTAGCACCATACCCCAAAATTGGCGGTTTGGTGTTGAACAGATTGTCGACACCGACGCTAAGGTCGAAATTCTTGAAGTGATAGCCAGCCGACAGGTCGAAGTAATCATAGGCTGAGACATGCGAATCGATCGGATAGACTGTCTCCCCGGCAAAAAGCGGGTTGGTGCCTTCAAAAGCCATTGGCCCGATATGGCGCCAGTTCAGCGACACTTCGGCTTCGCCTTTGCTCCACGTCGCGCGAAGGCTATGGCGCCAGCGCGGAATCGGTGATGTCGGGCCATCGCCCGAACAGGTCTGCCCATAAAGCCCGACACAGCTTTCCAGCGGTGCTGCCGGATCAACTAGGATCTTGTTGGTAAACAGGGCGCTGCCGTTGAACGAGAAGCTGAGTGTTTGCTTGGATCCGACATGGACCATGTACTGGGCAGCCACATCCATCCCGCTCTCGCTATAACTCCCTGTATTCGCTCTGGTCTGCAGGATCTGGCCGGTGGTTAGTGAGCCATTGGCAGGATCGCGCTGGATCAGTGAGCAGAAGATTGGGTTACCGTTGGCGAGGCACTGATTCAGCGACGTATTGGCCGAAATGGAGCCGATGTATTTCTTGATTTTGATATGCCAGTAATCGAGGCTGAGCACGAAGTTGCGGGCAAATGGCAAGTCACTGAACACAACCCCGGCGGTAATTGTATTGGCCTGCTCTGGCGAAAGGTTGGGGTTCCCGCCGGTCACGACCTTGATGCTATTCGCTTGCTGCAAGGTGCCGTATTGGGCCGAAGTCATGCCAGTGTTGGCACATGCCGCTTGCGATGCCGTCGGAACCACACCGCTGCACGGGTCGGCAATCTGTTGCAGCCCGGTCGACTGCGCTAGGAACAATTCGTGTCCGTTCGCGGCCCGAATAGCTCGGCTGATACTGGTCCGGAATCGGATTTCGCGCACTGGTGCCCAGTCTATCCCCACATTGTAGGCGTTGACATTGCCTTGGGGATTATAGTGGGCATAGCGATCGGCGAAGTCGAGATTGAGTGAATAAGCAAAGGGCATGTCCTGCGCCACCGGCACCTTGACCTCGGTAAAGGCTTCCAGCACGTTGAAGCTGCCGGCCGTGGGTAGCGTTCCGTAAAGCACGTTGCTGCCATACATAAGATCGCCTGCAGCCATGCTTGCACTGGGGGTGTTGCTGATCGATTCACGGCGATATTCTCCGCCTACAACCAGCCCGATCCCGTCTTCAGCCCATGGGCTTTTCAGCCCATATTTGGACAGATCACCAACCACGTTTGCGGTGATTGCAGTTTGCTTTGCGCTGCCAACATTGCTGCCATTTGCAGTAATGTAGCCCAACGCGGCACTGGATACCCCGCCAGCCTGCCAGATATTATAGGGCACGCAGCTGGGATCGGTCCCGTCGACCACAGACTGGCAAGTTGGCGTGCCGCCCACGCTGACAACGTTCAGAGCATTGGTCAGTCGGTTGATCGAAATGTCATTCGAAAGCTGTTCGCGGTAGTCCACCTTTCCAATATTCACGCTCGCATCGTAGCGCCAGGCATCGTCGAAGGATCCCTT
>JAHEAW010000017.1 GCA_024642545.1 Erythrobacteraceae bacterium | reverse complement strand
CGATCAGATTGACGCGGCCGGGTGCGCGCGTGACCAGATCTGGCGATCCAGCGAAGCGCCGGTCAAAGATGCGCCGCACGCGCGTTTCAAGCTGATCGGCAAAGTCAGTCACGATAATGGGTCCCGCCTACTCCGCGCAGGTGCTGCGCGGCTTGTTCCGGGGTCAGGTCGCGCTGCGATTCGGCCAGCATTTCAAATCCGACCATGAATTTGCGAATCGAGGCAGAGCGCAGCAAGGGCGGGTAGAAATGTGCATGCAGCTGCCATTCGGGGTGCTGCCCGCCGTCAAATGGCGCGCCGTGCCAGCCCATCGAATAAGGAAAGCTGGTTTCGAACAGATTATCATAGCGCGTGGTCAGCTGCTTGATCAGCGCTGCCAGATCGCGCCTGTGCCCGCGTTCAAGATCGGGCAGGCGCTGGATTGCAAAGCGCGGCAGGACGAGTGTTTCGAACGGCCATTTCGCCCAGAACGGGACGATTGCCAACCATGCGTCTGTCTGAACTACCATGCGCGGCCCATCGGCTTCGCGGGCCGCCAGATCGAGCAGCATGGGGAGCTGGTGCTGCGCCAGCCACGCCGCCTGCGTGCGGGCCTCGACCGCAGGGGTTTGCGGGACATAGCTGCTCGCCCAGATTTGCCCGTGCGGATGGGGGTTGGAACACCCCATCATCGCACCCTTGTTTTCGAACACCTGGACCCAAGGATAGCGCTCGCCCAGTTCTGCGCTTTGATCACACCAGCAATCAATCACTGCCTCGATTTGCGTGTTTGGCAGCAACGGCAAGGTCTTGCTGTGGTCGGGCGAAAAGCAGATTACCCGGCTTTCTCCCGCGGCAGCGCCGGTCCGTAGCAGTGGATCATCGCTGTCAGGAGCCGGTGTGGCTTCCTGCAAGGCCGCAAAGTCATTCGCGAACACAAAGGTGCCCTGATAATCGGGATTGATTTCCCCCGTGATGCGCTGGTTCCCGGCGCAGAGATAGCAACCGGCATCATGCGCTGGCAGCGCGGCGTCATCGGGCTGGTCAAGCTGGCCCTGCCACGGCCGCTTGGCGCGGTGCGGGGAACACAGTACCCATTCATCGGCAAGCGGGTCGTAGCGCCGGTGCGGATGTTCGGCCGGATCGAAAGTCATGCGCGTTTCCCGTGATAAATGACTGCGCTTTCGGCCTTCATTGGCGGCACAGGCAAGCCAGCCTTCGCCAGCCAGCTGCCATCGAAGGTTCCGCCCGGTTCGTGCGCTGCAGGGCCGATCGGCTGGATATCATAAAGCGCCGCATGGTCGACAAACGGCAAACGAACTGGCGGCATGTGGCGATAGCTCATCGGCTCCATACGATAGACCAGCAGCACCCATTCCGCGCTGCTTCCGGCCGCATGCCAGATCATCGAATCTCCTGCCTCGCCAGTCCACACCTGGCTGTGCAGCAAATGCCGCCACTGCTGGTAAAAAAGGATCCAATTGCGCAGCCGTGCGCGTTCATCTGCTGCCAATTCGAGCAAATTGAATTCGGCCCCGAGATGCCCCTGAACCGCAATCGCTGCGCGGAAATCAAGCGATTGCGACCGGCCCGTGCTATGTGCTGGCGCGGTGCCGATATGCGCGCCCATCACTTCCGGCGGCATGAATTGGAGAAACCCCGGCTGCATGCGCGCCCGCATCACTGCATCGATGCAATCGCTGGTCCAGAAGCGGTGCGTCCGGGCGATGATTCCGGCATCAATCCGCCCGCCGCCGCCTGCGCATGCTTCTATTTCGACCTTCGGGAAGGCGGCGCGAAACCGGTCAAACAAGGCATAGGCTCCTATGACTTGCCGATGATAGGCGGCGCGGCAATCGCGACCTGCCGCCGGGGCAAGGTCGCGGTTGTGATCCCATTTGAGGTAAGCGATCGGTAATTCTTCGAGCAATGCGGCAATGCAGGTGAACAGATAGTCAGTCACCTCGGGGCGCGACAGGTCGAGCACGAGCTGATTGCGGGCAGTCAACAGCGGTCTGCCTGCCAGTTGCAGCGCCCAGTCCGGATGTGCACGGTACAGATCGCTGTCGGGATTGACCATCTCGGGTTCGACCCACAGGCCGAATTGCATCCCCTTGCTGACGATGTGCTGCGCCAGCGGGGCAAGACCGTGCGGGTATTTGTCTGAGTCGGCCCACCAGTCGCCCAGCGCGCGCGTGTCATCATCCCGGCGGTGGAACCACCCATCATCAAGCACAAAGCGCTCGATCCCGACCTCCGCTGCCACATCAGCCAGTTCGAACAACGCGGGCAGGTCATGCTTGAAATAGAAGCCTTCCCAGGTGTTGAGGTGGACCGGGCGCGGCGCCATGGCGCCGCCAGGCCAGTCCATCCGGCGGCGAATTGCAGCGTGGAAATTCTGCGCCACTTGCGCCGCACCTTGATCCGAACACGTTGCCAGTACGGGCGGGCAAGCCAGCGTTTCCCCTGGCACCAAGGAGATTTCGCCCGGTGCCAGCCATTCGCCCAGCTGCCACTGATACCGCCCGTCATCGAGCCATTCGATGGTTTGTGCATGATTGCCCGACCATGCCAGCTGCGCGCCGTAAACAGTGCCGCCTGCTTCAACCAGCGCACCGGGAAAGGCATCATGCGAGGTCAGTCCGCGCCGGTTCTCCTTGCGCCAGATCGCCCGCCCCAGCGGTTCGGTCTGGGCAATGAATTCGTAATTATGCCGCCCGGAAAAGGATTGCACTGCGGCGGCATTATCGGGCAGCGGTAGCGCGGCGGCGGCCAGCCACTGCAGATCCAGCGGGGAATTGCCCAGATTGGTCAGGCTGGTCGCAAATGTCAGGACATCGCCGTCAAGCGTGATGGTGATCGCAGCGGCAAGTTTGGCAATGTCATCCTGCAAGGTGAAACGCACGGACCGGCCTTGCTCAAGCCAGTCAGCTTCGCATTGGGTAAATGCCTGAGAAAAATCGGCCCCTTGCCGATGCGCCAGCAAGGCGCTTTGCCCAAACCATCCCATACCGAAAGTCGGAAAGACCGAAAAAGGCACTGTCTGGTCGAGCGAAAAGCTGGGCGTGGGGCGCGTGTCAACCAAAGCTGGGCCAGCGGCAAAATCATCAGCCAGCCGCGGCCCCCAGTAACGCCACAGTGGCGGCGCACCAGCCGGGCATTCGATCAGCAGCGTGCTTCCCGGACCGTGCAACGCAATCAGCGGTGGTGTCATAAGCCTGCCCAGTCCGTCCTTTTTGAGCAGCGCGAGTCGATTCCCGCCCCGCAATCATGCCTGCCACAAGGCGCTGCTACCACGTGGCGGGCAGTACGACCTTGGGCTGTTCCTTGGCTCTTAGCACAGCTATCGCTGCACAAAACAGCAAGACTCCCGCCAGCATGAGCGCATTGCGCGCATCTCCGCCCAATAGCGGCCGGTAATAGAACGGGAAGGTCGCTGCATTGAGCAGCATTGGCACCACGATCATCATGTTGAAGATGCCCATATAAACGCCGGTTCGTTCCGCCGGGATCGACCGCGCGAGCATGACATAGGGCGTGCCCATGATGCTGCCCCAGCAGATGCCCACTCCGATTGCGGCGGGAAACAGCAGATGAGGCTGCGTGACTTGCGGGATCGCCAGCATCCCGATCCCGCCTGCGACCAGCGCGGCGGCATGCACCCGGCGTGGGCCGATCTTCTTGATCAGCGGCATCATCAGCAGTGCCGCGACAAACGCCACTGCGTTATAGAATGCCCCCATTGTGCCATTGGTAATTACTGCGCTGCGAAAACCGTCGCTGACCGGTTCTCGCGTATGATAGACCGAGCGCGCGATGGAATAGGTGACATAGGTCCAGTAAATGCCCATCGCATACCACTGGAACAGCATCATCACGCCCAACTTGCGCATGGTCAACGGCATGTCCACAATTGCGTCGCGAATTTCGATCAGCGTTGCAGCAACCGTTTTTGGCTGTGCCGAAATATGCGCGACCTGTTCTTCAGTTAGCGGCAGCTCTGGCACGCGCAGGACGGACCACAAAATAGTTGAGAGAGACAACACCGCACCGATCGCAAACACGATATAGACGGTGTCGGGTATATTATTGGCGCCAATGGCATCCTTGTTGATCCCGAACAGGCCGACCAGCAATGCCGGTGTTCCCAGCGCCAGGCATTGCGCTAATCCCGTAAAGGCGCTTTGGGTCAGAAACCCGACATTGTGCTGGTCTTCATTGAGCCTATCAGAGACATAGGCCCGATAGGGCTCCATCGTTACATTGTTGCCCGCATCGAGGATCCACAGCAGACTGGCAGCCATCAGGATACTTTGCGAAAATGGCATGAACAACAGGCCGATGGTGCACATCACTGCGCCCATCAGGAAATAGGGGGTCCGCCTGCCCCAGCGTGAATTGGTCCGGTCGCTCATCGCGCCGATAATCGGCTGCAGCAGGAGGCCAGTGATCGGCCCGGCGAGTTGCAGGATGGGCAAGGCAGCTTCATCAGCACCAAGATAGGAATAGATCGGCGCCATATTGCCCTGCTGAAGTCCGAAGCTGAACTGCAGGCCGAGGAACCCCAGATTCATCTCGACGATCCGCATCAGGGACAGACGTGGCTTTTCGGTCTGGCTGGTCATCCACACTCTCCCAATTATGCCAGCGTTCTGTGCGCTGGCTCAGACGGAGTTCTAACCAAACCGGGGCAGATTACAACAAACGATTGCATAATTGGCGCTTGTACTTCTGACAGACTTGCCATGGCGGTGATTTGGGGTCACCTTGCGTTGACGCGTTTTCCCATGCACATGGGGACGTGAAAGGATGCAGCATGGGTTCGCCCGCCAAAGTCAGGAACATCACCGATCTGGCAAAGCTTGCCGGGGTGTCGCCCGGTACTGTTTCGCGCTCGCTCGCGAATTCGGAGCTGATCTCGACCAAGACCAGAGAGCGCATTCAGGCGCTGGCCAAGACCCATGATTTCCGTCCAAATGTGATGGCGCAGAATTTGCGCAACAAGCGCGCGGGGGCGATCGGGGTCCTGATTCCGCTGGGCCACGAAAAGGGCCAGCACATTTCCGACCCGTTTTTCATGAGCCTGCTTGGTGGACTTGCGGATGCCCTGACCGAGCGTGGCCATGACCTACTTCTCAGTCGCGTGATTCCAAGTAACCCGAACTGGCTGACTGATGTTGCCTATTCGGGCCGGGTCGATGGGGTTATTCTGATCGGACAATCGGACCAACTTTCCATCATTGAACAGGTGTCCGAAAAATTCCTGCCGCTGGTCGTGTGGGGGGCCAATTTGCCAGGCCAAATTCATTGTTCGGTCGGAAGTGATAACCGCAAAGGCGGCGAACTGGCGGCACTCCATTTGATCGAGCAAGGCGTGCGGCGCTTCGCCTTTTTAGGCGACCCGGTAGCACCGGAGATTGCCCACCGACTGGAAGGTGCGCGAGGCGCGCTCGCCGCAGCTGGGTTCGGTAACGCACTGGAAATTCTGCCCGCGCATTTAACGGCCGAAACAGCGCATCCCGAAGTGAGTAAATGGCTGGAGCGGATCGATATGGTGCCCGAAGGGATTATTGCGGCATCCGATGTCATCGCGCTCAGCACCATGCGCGCCTTGTCCGAATTCGGCTATTCCGTGCCCGATGATGTGCGGGTGATCGGCTATGATGACTTACCGATGGCCAACCAGACCATGCCGCCGCTGACTACTGTCCGGCAGGATCTGGTCGCAGGGGGCGCCCATCTGGTCGATCTGCTGTTCCGCCGTATCGCGGGAGAAAAGACGCCGTCAGTGGTGCTGGACCCCAAATTGATCGTCCGACAATCAGCCTGACATAATTCAGCCAGTCGCAAGCCGGTCCAGCGCCAACGCCAGCCCGCCCAGCAAACCGGCCCGGTCACCCAGCCCCGGCAATACCACCACCTGCTCTGCCGTGCCGCGAAAGTAACCGCCGCCCAGACGTTCCGCTTCGCGTTGCACGAGATCCAGCAGGCCGGGGGTGCCCATGACCCCTCCGCCCAGCACAATACGCCCCGGCTCCATAATTGCCTGTAATGTGACGACTAACTGGGCCAGATAATAGGCAATTATGGCGCGCCCCGGATGATCGGCCGGCAAATCTGACAGTGAGGCGCCCCAGCGCGCAAGGATTGCCGGGCCGCTAGCCAGTCCTTCGAGGCAATCGCCATGAAACGGGCAGACCCCGTCAAAGGCATGGTCATCCGGGTGCCGCGCCAGGCGGATATGACCCATTTCACTGTGATTGAGTCCAGTTAGCGGCTGACCTGCAACAATCGCAGCGCCGCCAATTCCGGTGCCAATGGTGATATAGATGCTGATCTTCTGGCCGCGCGCTGCGCCCCAGCGTGCTTCAGCAAGGCCTGCCCCGGCAACATCGGTATCGAAGCCGGTCGGCACGCCGGTTTGGCGGCTGACGCGTGCGGCGAAATCGGTATT
Source organism: Erythrobacteraceae bacterium (assembly GCA_024642545.1). Taxonomy (GTDB): domain Bacteria; phylum Pseudomonadota; class Alphaproteobacteria; order Sphingomonadales; family Sphingomonadaceae; genus Allopontixanthobacter. The sequence goes on along the minus strand of JAHEAW010000017.1, from coordinate 25,768 downwards.
GCTCCAACCTTGCTTGGTGGTCCGGGTGATAAACCCCCAGTTGGCCGCGCTGTAATCAAGCTCTACTGGTCCAAAGCTGGCAATGCCGACAGCCGCCAGCGCGCCGTGTCTCGCGGCGGCCCCCTGCAGCCAAGTAATGGTCGCAGAAATTGTGGCCTCAGGCTCTCCGGTATCGAAGCGCGCGGTTTCGATTATCTCTCCGGTTCCGCGCACAATGCCCGCGACAAATTTGGTGCCACCGGCTTCGATGCAGCCAAACAGCTGCCGATCTGCCGAATTGGCGCTATCCGTGACAGCGGTCGGCATGGTCTTGCTCTCCCAGTTCAAGAAAATGCACGGCAAGTGCATCAATCCGCGCTGCATCACCGCACCCTGTCACTGCCAGGTCTACCAGACCGGGCGCAAGGAAGGTCTGTGCGGTCATCACTGCCGTGCCATCATCAGCAAAGATTTCGATCGAATGGTCGTCCAACCAGATATCAACCGCACAGCCGGTCATCGTCCACGCGCAGCTCATCATGCGGCAATAGTCCTTATCTTCCGGTAGGACCCCCGTGTCTGATCGATCGACTTCCAGCCGCCCGGCAGCGACATCGAAGATGACCCGCAGTCGCGACTGACCTGAGGCAATCAACAGGGCCGACCGGCCATATTTGAACTGGGCCCGGATATGCAAAGTGCGCGGCATGGCAGCGGCAATTTCCAATGGCTTTGCGTGGGGAAGGATGATGGGTGCGCTATTGGTCCATGCCAGCTGACGCCAGTCGGGCGCGACCGGTCGCTGGATCAGCCGCCAGCCACTTTTGCAGCGGCGAAATGAAAGGCTGCGCGCCATACTCATAGCGCCGCGCCAGTCAGTTGCCGGCAACTGCTTTTGGTACCGGTGGTTACCCATCCAGCCGATCCAATAGCGGTTTTGATCGCCAGGTGGCCCTCCGTTCCAGCCAACCGCCGCGTAAAAATCGCGCCCTTGGTCGACCCATTGCCAGGTCAGTTCGCCGCTGACTGCGCAATCGGGGGTAAACTGTCTGCCGTCAAATTCGCCAGACAGTGCGATCGCACCGCTGCCTGAATGGGCTGGGTCGACATGCAGCAGATCGACCTTGAACAGCCACCGACTGCCGCCACCCTCGACCGGGATTTCCATCAGGTCGGGGCATTCCCACACCGTTCCAGGCAATTCGAACGGGCCGATCCGCGACAATTCGCTCCAGCGTTCAAGGTCAGGCGAATGATAAATGACCGCATAACTGCTGTCCGCCCGCACCGAAACCATGATCCAGTGGCTCGTCGGCGCGTGCCAGAACAGTTTGGGATCGCGAAAGTCGGGCGCATGCTCGTCAATTGCGGCCTGGCCAGGGGGCGCAAATGTCATGCCGCCGTCGGTACTTTCCACCAGGAATTGCGCCTGGCTTTCTGGCTGCCCGCGCCCCGCCCCGGTATAAGCGGCAATGATCGTTTGATCGGGGCCAATGACTGCGCTGCCCGAATAGATCATATGGCGTGCATTTTCTTCGATTGCCACCGGCAGTTCCCGCCAATCCAGCAGATCATCGCTGACCGCGTGCCCCCAGCTCATGTGGCCCCACTGGTCACTGTGCGGATTATATTGATAATAGAGGTGCCACAGCCCGTCATACCAGACGAGCCCATTGGGATCACTCAGCCAGTTGGCGGCGGGTGCATAATGATATTTTGGTCGCCACACGGCCATTGGCTGTCTCTTGCAAAAAGGGGGTATTATTGGACGAGCGACACATGATCTGCGTCAAATATAAGCCGGTAACGCGGTGATGGCGTGCCGCCGAACTGGGTGCGGTTCAATTCAGGATGGTCGGCAACACTGCGCCCGGCCAGGCCCCAGTGATCGATGAAGCCGATCGCTTCACCTTCGCCGGTTACCCACCAGCTATAGACCTGGATTGGTTCTTCGGCTGGATTGCCGGCGACAAGGCCGCTGCCGTTGACCGGACGCCACGGCCCCGCGAGCGAATTTGCGACCGCTGCATAAAGGCCGTTGGGTCCGGTCGGCCCGGACGGATCGAATGTGCGCTGCTGGGTCGACCAAAAAAGGTAATACAACCCGCCGCGTACCACAATATGCGGGCGCTCAAGCTCGTTGTTCAAACCAACTGCGCTGACCAAAGGCTGCATCAACCGGGCGCTTGCATTGGGACCGGTGCCATCAATATGCGCTACGCCGATCACGCCATTATAGTCATGATCGCTCCATCCGGCGGACCCGGTGAACAGGATATAGGCTTTGCCGGTGGCCGGGTCCTCAAAATAGGCCGGATCGCGAAAAGCCTTGATCGCGCCGGGAACACCTTCGCTTTGGCGCACGATTGTGTAGACCGCGCCGTCGGCGCTGAACAATTCTTGCGGCGGAGCAAAATCCGCCAATCGCGGCGCGTTGTTCTCACTGCCGCTCAGCACGGCTTGTGCCACAAACAGGCGCTGTTCGAATGTTGGCGGCTGGTTTCGCCGTCCGGCTGCGGTGAAATAGAGACTAACTTTCCCGTCTTGACCAAGCACCGCGGAGCCTGCCCATTCACGGCTTCCGGGTGAGTAACCATCGGGCATGGCGTTACCGCAATCTGTCCAAACCCCGTCTTCATAGCTGACCAGCCTGATGCGTGCGTGATCATGGCGCGCACCAGGATCAGCGAATTTCTCGGCTGACAGCATGAACCAATATTCACAGGCGCCAAACCGCGCCGTCTGTCCATTTGGATGTTGCAGCGGCCAGCTGTCCCAGACATCGAAGGCATCAAAGGCGGGGCGTGACTGAGCGCCCCCGATAAGAGGAAATGACGGGCATGGCTGATCCGAAATTCGCGATACAACACTGCCAGTCCAGTTCAACAAACTGGACGGCGCGTTGACCGAACCCTGAGCGGGTGAGAACCTGGCCGAACCGCTCGTCATCAACCTGCCTCCTGGGCCCGGCACGACAGGCCAGAATATCCGCTGCGCTTTGTCGATTGCATCAAATGTCTGCCCATCATTCTCTTATCCTAGCCACGGTTCCGATGCATGACAACAATCGATTGCATGATTATTCTGCGGGTTCTGCCTGCGCACTGGATACGGCGCGCATGACCCAGATCATCGACACGGCCGCAATTGCCATGGCCAGCGCAGCAAAAGCCATGGTCCAGACCGGCTGCCCGGGGAAAAAGGCTTTCAGCACGGCTCCCATTGCAGTGGCGACAATCAATTGCGGCAGCACGATGAAGAAATTGAAAATACCCATGTAAACACCGTATTTCTGCTGGGGGAGTGCGGTGGTCAGCAGCACATATGGCATCGTCAGCAGCGAGGCCCAGGCGATCCCGAGGCCGATAAACGGGGCGAACAAGGTAAAGGGATCGCGCACCACCAGAAGCGACAGGAAGCTGGCCGAACCGACAAGCAGACACAGCATATGCGTTCTTGCACTGCCGATCATTGCTGCCAGTCGGGGAAGGGCGAACAGCGCTGCGAGCGCAGCGACACCGTTAAAGACCCCATAGAGCAGCCCGACCCAATTGGCTCCGGCGTTATAAGAGGCAGTAGCAGGATTGGTCGATCCAAACGCATACTGCGTCACAATTGGGGTGGTAAACGGCCACATGATGAACAGCGCAAACCAGGTAAAGAAATGTGTGACCGCCAGCTTGCGCATCACGTCCGGCATCTGGACAAGATCGCTCAATATATGGGCAACTGCATGGTCCCTCGGAAAGCGCCGATTGAGGATTTGGGCGAGACCGAAGACCACCAGTCCGATGCTGAGGATGTAGAGTTGGTAATCATGCCCTTCGCGCCCAATCACGGCGGTCAAAACTATTCCGCCAGCCAGCCACCACAGGCCGCGATGCGGGCGCACCAGTGGGCGATCATTTGCGATCCGGGCCCCGCTGGAAAACGCTGCCATCGCGGCGGGCGAATGTTCTCTGGTTCGTAGCACTGTCCAGCCCACTGCCCCGATCAGGCACAATGCCGCCAGCCAAAAGGATATCTGTACCGATTTCGGGATTTCTCCGGGCGGGGCAATATTGCTTACGCCCAGCGCTGTCATGCCATAGGGCGCAAGCGAACCGAGCACTGCGCCGATGCAGCCCAGCATCGTGTTGAATGCGAATCCTTTTGCCCGCTGGGCTGAGCCGATCATGTCCCCCACAAAAGCGCGGTATGGTTCCATCGAAACATTGAGCGCTGCATCCATCACCCACAGCAATGCAGCTGCAACCCACAGCGCATGAGCATAGGGCATACCGAACAGCGCCAGCCCTGCCAGAATTGAACCGCACAGGAAATAAGGGTGACGGCGGCCGAAACGCCCCCAGGTCCGGTCGCTGTAATGACCGATCAGCGGCTGCACCACCAGACCGGTTACCGGACCGGCGATCATCAGAATTGGGAGTGCATCAAGATCCGCCCCCAAGGTCTGGAAAATCCGCGCCATATTGCCTTGCTGCAAGGAAAAGGCGATCGCGATTCCCAAGTTGCCGAAGGAAATGTTCCATAGGCCCCAATTGCTCTGGACTGGCTTTTCCAATGGCTCTCCCCGATCCTAGTGAGGATCACCGCATCCCTGATCAATGCAAAGGATTGCAAAAGGGTGATGCAACGATCTAATGCGCAGATCAAGCCTTATTCCGGGAGAATGGCGTGACTATTGCGGGCAACCCTTCGGCAGACTGGTGGCGCGGCGCCGCCATCTATCAGATTTATCCGCGGTCCTTCGCGGATTCTAATGGCGATGGGATTGGCGATCTGGCGGGTATAGCCGGCAAGCTGGAATATGTCGCCTCGCTGGGGGTGGACGGGATCTGGCTTTCGCCTTTTTTCGTCTCGCCAATGGCCGATTTTGGCTATGATGTGGCAGATTATTGCGGCGTCGATCCAATTTTTGGGGGCTTGGCAGATTTCGATGCGCTGGTCGAACAGGCCCATGCGTTGGGTCTCAAAGTAATCATCGATCAGGTCTATGCACATACATCAGACCAGCATCCGTGGTTCACAGATAGCCGCCAGTCGTCCGTCAATCCCAAAGCGGACTGGTATGTCTGGGCCGATCCCAAGCCGGATGGATCCCCGCCGAACAATTGGGCATCGGTGTTTGGCGGGCCGTCGTGGACCTGGGATGCGCGGCGCTGCCAATATTACATGCATAATTTTCTCAGCCAGCAGCCGCAGCTCAATCTCCATAATCTTGCAGTGCAGGATGCCTTGCTGGATACGGCCCGCTTCTGGCTCGATCGCGGGGTCGATGGCTTTCGGCTCGATGCGATCAATTTCGGAATGCACAACCGGGCTCTGACCGATAATCCAGTTGCGCCAGATGACGGTCGGCCGCGCCGCCGACCAGCAGCGTATCAGACCTATGTTCATAATCAGGGGCAGCCGGAAATGCCTGCCTTCCTCACCCGGCTGCGCAAACTCCTGGATCAGTATGATCGCCGCTTTTCACTTGCTGAAATTGGCGGAGAAGATGTCGAGCCAGTGATGCAGGCCTATACCGCCGGGCAGGAACACCTGCATTCGGCCTACAGCTTTCGCTTTCTGGCGGCAAAGCGGATTACGCCTGCAACTGTGCGTGATGCGCTGCAGAAGTGGAGTGGCGCTGCCGACGAGGGGTTGCCGTGCTGGGCCTTTTCCAATCACGATGCGCCGCGCTGGATCAGCCGCTGGGCACCGGCAGGCCACGAAGCGGAATTTGCTCGAATGATCATGCTGCTGCTCATTGCGCTGCGGGGCAATATAGTGCTGTGGCAGGGGGAAGAATTAGGCATGACCCAGGTCGATATACCCTTCGAGCGGCTGCGCGACCCGGAAGCGATTGCGAACTGGCCACTGACCGACGGCCGCGATGGTGCCAGAACCCCGATGCCGTGGCGCAGCGATGCCCCCAATTGTGGTTTCTCATTGGCCGAACCATGGCTGCCGCTGGGTGAGGATCACTCGCAGCTGGCTGTGAATCTGCAGGACCAGGACGCAGGATCGCTGCTCAATCTTACGCGCCGCCTGATTGCCCGCCGCAGGTCCACCTCGGCGCTGCGGTTGGGCGAAATCACAGTACTGGACGCAGCGCTGGATGTGCTGGTTCTGGAGCGAACATGGGACGGCCAAACACTTCACTGTATTTTCAATTTCAGTGACCGCGAGATGCCAAATCCAGATGCGGCAGCGGCAAGCGGAAAGATCGTCGAAGCCGTCAATGAAGCCACCTTGTACAGGCTTGCACCGTTTGGCGGCATAATCGTGGAACTGGGCTGAGCCGCCGAGTGCGGCCAGCTACGGTGCGGTTGCGATATCGAACGCAATATTGAGTCGTTCGCCAGCCACAAAGGGCACGGTATCATGCCACATGGTCGACGCAAACAGCACCAGTTTACCTGGCGCTGGGGCGATTTTGGCATAGGGCGGCAGGCCGTGTCCGAGATCAGGCGGCGGCGCACCAAGACGAAGGTAACCGGCCGGGGCAGGGCCCATGTCCTGCCCATCAGGAACAGCGACATAAAAGGCCGAACTCAGCCAGCCAACCGGGTGCGAATGGGCAACATTGTTGCCGCCGCCATGCAGCAGGACAGACCAGCTCCCTGCAATCGATAGATTGGTTCGCGGTCGGCCAAGCAGCGGGTGGTTCGGTTCAGCGGTGGGTAAACTGTCGGCATGGCGCCGCACGGCGGCCATCAATTTTATCCGCGTGGCTCGCAAGATTGGCTCGTGCCGTAGAAGTAGCGAGCGGTCAGTCTGTGTCCCGCCGCGCACCGATTGTTCGGCATAGGGCCGCCGCGCGGTGTGCAGCAGCCGCAACTGTGCGGCCAAAGTATCAAGCTCAGCTGCGGTAAACCCGGGATCAAGCACGGCATAGTGGACCGGATCACCGTCGAGCCAGGCAGCTTTTGGATCATTCATCAAGCGCCAGGCAATCGACAAATACGGCCAGATCTGCCCCGCCAGAGTGGTGTCCAGTAGCGGTTCGGCGGCTGATACTGCCACTTCCGGTTGGTTTCGGCGCAAGGCATGGCGTATCCGGCTCAGCGCCAGAAATGGGTCGGGATTGCCGGCCAGCGCAGCCAAGCGCCTTTCCGCCTCGTCGAGATCACCCGATTCCTCGGCGACAAAGGTGCGGGCGATCGCTAGTACATTACCCGCACCCATCGCCGCTTCGGCCTGATCGAGCACTGCGCTGGCGGCCTTCCAGTCCCTTCGCTGCGCGACTTGGGTGAACCAGCCAAGCCATAGGCCCTGATGGCCGGGCAAGGCGCCGCACGCCTGCGCAAAGCCGCGTTCGGCGCTGGCACCATCGCTACCTTCCCCGCCCAACGTCCAGCGGATCGATGCCAGCACCCGCTGCCCTTCCAGCCAGTCAGGCGCACCGCTTAGCGCCTGTTCCAGTACGGCCTCGGAAGCCCCTGTCAGCCCTTCCGAGGCCAGCGCAAGGGCATGGTTGCGCAGTGCATCGCGATTGCCCGGGTCAAGCGCCCGCGCGGCTGCGAACAGCTCTGCCGCTGGATAACCCAGCTCATATCGGGTCTGCGCGTGGAGAAAGGCAATGCGCGGATCATCCGGTGCGATGCGGAGGGCCTGCGCCAGCGCATGGTCAGTGCTGATCAGATCCTGCTGCCGATAATGCTGCGCGGCGCGTTCCATCCATGCATCGGCGTCCGGTGTGGGATCCGACAGTTTCGCCATTGGCTCAGCTTGCCTTGCAATGCTGGTCGAGCACATCCTGATGAAGCGGTGCCTGACGGGCCGCTTGAACCATAGCGCCGCGCAGCCGCGCTAACCAGTCGCGTGCATCGATATCGCGATATTCGATCAGGGGATCGAGCGCTTCCGGAATATTGAGCTGGCCGATGTGCACGGCCAGCCAGCTGGGCGGGGCAAACAAGTCCATCTCGCGCGCGATCAACCGGCCATATCGGCGGAAATGGTCCACCTTCATCTGTAGTGTATCGGGTATGTCCATTGCACCGCAATAGCGCCATAGGTCGCTGTCCTGCCGCGTGGTCAGCTTGTAATGCAGGATCAGGAAGTCACGGATTCGTTCGGTCTCGGCTGCGGATACACGGTTGAATTCGGCTATTGTTGCCGGGTCAAAATCGCGTGTCGGAAATAGTCCGATGAGCTTGGAGATATTGGCTTGAATCAGATGGATCGAAGTCGATTCGAGTGGTTCGAGAAAGCCGCTCGACAGCCCGATTGCGACTACATTGCGGTTCCAGCTTGCCTTGCGCCTGCCAGTGACGAAGCGCAGTGCGCGCGGATCGCCCAAGGCCTGCCCGTCAAGGTTTTGGGCCAGATCATCTGCTGCCTGACTGTCGCTGATGAAATTGCTGCAATAGACATAGCCATTGCCGGTCCGGTGCTGCAGCGGAATGCGCCATTGCCAGCCCGCTTTGCGCGCGGTGGAGCGGGTATAGGGCAGCGGCGGGCCATTGTTGGCGCAAGGCATTGCCACGGCCCGGTCGCAAGGCAGCCAATGGGTCCATTCCTCATATCCGGTCGCGAGCGCGCCTTCGATCAGTAGTCCGCGAAAGCCAGAGCAGTCGATAAACAGATCGGCCGCTTCGACTTGTCCGTCTTCCATCGTAACACTTTCGACAAAGCCGGTTTCGCCTGCCAGCGTGACATCGGCAATTTTGCCTTCAATGCGCTGAACGCCGCGTGCTTCAGCAAACCGGCGCAGATATCTGGCATAAAGACCTGCGTCGAAATGAAATGCATAGTCGAATGTCGACAGGATGTTGCGCTGATCGGGCAAGGGATGCTGGAAGCGGCCCTCGCGGGCCAGTGCCCAGGCCATCGAATGTTCATCCAGCGATGCGGTTTCACCCTGCTGTCGTGCACGCAGCCAGAACTGGTGCAGCGGAACCGTGTCGAAATTGAACCCGTGCGGTCCGAACGGATGGAAATAGGAATGGCCAACCTTGGCCCAATCGGTAAATTCGATCCCGAGTTTGAAACTGCCCTGCGTGGCGCGCATGAAATCGCGCTCGTCGATCCCCAGAGTATCATTGAACAGCTTGATTGGGGGAATGGTCGCCTCGCCTACGCCGACGGTGCCAATTTCCTCCGATTCGATCAGAGTAACGCGGCAATTGGCTTTCAGGATATGGCCGAGCATGGCTGCAGTCATCCAGCCGGCCGTGCCCCCGCCGACGATCAGGACCGAACGAATACGCTGGTCGCTGCCCGTTCGCGCGTTTGCTGCACCGTCAATCATTCGCTCTCCCATTTCGTCTTCCTACAAAAGGAAACGGCGGGCCGGAAGGTTATTCCGTGCCCGCCGCAACGTTGGTCACTTTTGTGCCGCCGGAGTTTGCCAGCGACCTGCCGGACAATTTCCCGTTAGAAGGAGAATTTGGCCGATACGGTTGTGGTCCGGCCCACCGTCGAAGATGCTGTTCCGACAAATGTGTTGCCGGTAATGATCTCATTGGCGTTGTCCGGGCCCATCAGGGCAACCTTGTTGAACAGATTGTACACGTTCAAGCCAAGCTGCAGGTTATCAACTGGCGTCACAGTCAGATTGGCGTTGATATAAGAGGATCCGGGCAACTGGTATCCATTGCTGTTGAGCGTGCTGGTCACGCCGGTCCAGGTCAGGCCGAACGACGCCTTCTCGGCGAAGTCGTAGTTTCCGGCCAGCGAGTAGGACAGATCCGGAATGGCGTTGGAGCGCTGGAACGGCCCGACATTCTGGGTCTGCTTCTTAGACTTGTTGTAGGTCGCATTTGCCAGCAGGCTGAAACCGCCAGCCCGCAAGGTGCCGTAGAATTCCAGACCAGTGGTCTTGTAGCGATCTGAAATCGGGCAAGTCCCGCCAGTGAAGCCCAAGGGACCGCAAACATTAGGGTTAAGCTCGTAAGTCGAGATGTTGAAGCGGCTCTTGAAGCCGGTCAATTCGACCGTATAGCGCGCATTGCCGATGTTGCCGCGATTTTTCAGACCGATTTCATACTGATAGACATTGTCCGACGATGCGGTGAGACCTGCTGTATTGAGCGTGCCATCAGGGTTGAAATTGCCGCCAAAAGTCAGGCGGTCGGCATTGAACCGCGTGCCCTTCGATCCGCGGACGAACAGGTTGAGGTTTTCGGTCGGCTTGTAGGAGAGGCCCACTGACCACGAAGTCAGGCCTCTGGTGTAATTGATCACCTCTGGCGCCGCATCGGGCACAAAATACGGGATTGCGACCGTTTCTGTGTTGCCCGAAACCGGGTTCACCACCGTCTGGTTGACGAAATTGTTGGTGCCGGTGCTGTTTACGCCCGAACCCGAACCGTGATTGATGTCATGCCGGATGCTGGCATCAAGCTGGAATCCGCTGAGATCCACAATCAGGTCAGCATAAGGTGCCGTGTCGGAGAAGGTGTAGTCATAGGTCCGTGCGCAGCAGCCACCCCAGTTATTGTTGTAACCGGTGAAGCCATTGGCTGACAGCAGGTTGCCCGCCGCATCGAGCACGTCGATCGGTGATGGGTTATTGCCCGAAACCTGCGAATTGAACATGCTCGGGTGCCAGTCCATTGCGATCTTCTGGCTCATGAAGAATACACCCGCGGTCAGGCTGGCCTTGTTCCCATCGCCGAACTCGGTGTTGCCCGACAGCTTGAGGTCGTTGACGAAGCTGCCAATCTTGCGGATGTTGGTCGTGACTTCGACATTATTGTTATAATAGGGTTCAGCCACATCCTGGCCCTTCAGCGGGCCTGCTGAATAGACTGCCCGCGCGACAACACCGCCATTGACGGTTGAACCAAGCAGCCCCGAAAGCGGTGTGATGCTGAGGAAGTTTGACACAAAGCTGCCGCTCATGTCGCTATAGCGGGCATTGTTGTCGAGGTGCAGATTGTCGCTGAATTCGTAATGCAGCTGCGCTTGCAGCGACTTCTGATTAGTCGAAATTCCGCTGAGCGGGGTCTGGGTCAGGCCGCCCGTGTTGTAATCAACATATTTGGCATTCGCATTATACAGCGAATAGTTAGACTGGTTGCGAATATCGAAACCGGGGCAAGTGGTTAGGCCGGAGATGGTCTTGCTGGCAGTATCAACATTGCCGCACACAAGGCCCCCTGTATCATTGGGTTCCTGCGTGTCGGCGATCTTGAACAGCAACCGGAAATATCCCCGGCTGTCCGGCAGTTCCTTGGTGATGTTGCCCTTGATCTGATACGAATCGCTGACATTGTAGGATGCATGGTGCGCGCCGTGCCCGACATCGTAGAATCCACCGATGTTGTAATACATCGTGTCGTTGATGCTACCCGAATCAAGGAAGCTGACCTTGGTGAAGTTGTAGTTCGCGCCCTTTTCGATCTGGACATAGCCGCCTTCGCCCCGGCCCGTCTGGCTGACATAGTTGACCACTGCGCCTGGGGCCTGGCTGGCCAGCGTGGCTGCAGTGCCGCCGCGGATAACTTCAATCCGCTCGTCGGTCGGGTTGGACTTGGTCCAGTAGTCGTTGTTACCAAACTGGATATCGCCGTACAAAACGGTCGGCAGCCCATCTTCCTGCAGCTGGACAAAGGTTGCGCCGCCGGTGGCAACTGGCAGGCCGCGCACAGCAAAGTTGCCGTTACCACCCGGGCCGGAAATGTTGGGCTGAATACCGGGCAGCAAACGCAGCATATCGCCTTCGGATTGCGGTCGGAATGCGGCGATCGCAGCAGAATCAACCGATGAAATTGACACTGAAGAATCAAGCTTCGACTGGTTGCCAGGAGACGCCGTCACGACGATCTCGCTGAGCGTGTCCTGCTGCGATGCCGCGGTAGTGTCTGACGCAGCTGGTGCGGCTGCAGTATCCTGCGCCATAACCGGAGAAACATTGATCATCGCAGCGGCCATGGCGACCGACGATGCGCATACCTTCAGATGGCTGAATTTCACGATTCACTCTCCCTAAATCCGCCGGTGTGACCGACCTTTTGTTTAACCTTGTGACGATGTCATAGATTAATGGAAATCGATTGCAATGATTTTTTGCAACCGTTTGCATGATTAGCCTCAATTTTGTTAACTTAGCTTGTCCGCTTCCATCATGAAGGTGGCACAATTGATCAGCGAGTCATCGACCAAGCGCGCAAAAATCAAAGCTGTGGGCCGAAGTGGCAGCAACGACACCTTTCAGGTGGCTCTGCAGCGTGCCTTTGCCAAGGCTCCAATTGCGGGTCAATCCAACCTTGGCCAGCACGAGGGAGTTGCGCACTTTGGCCAGCGGGCTGTCCCGCTACCGGGTGCAGCGGCCCATCAAACCAGCATGGCAATCGCGGCGGCCAATTCGTCGTCGCCGATTTCCAGACTTGCCGGACCAATCGTCAATTCGGTGCTGGCGGCATTTTCGCCCTCGACTTGCCGCAGTCCGCCCAGCAGCCAGATTCCGGTCTTGCGCGCCACTGCGTCCCGCGCGGCCAGAAGCTGCTCGGCATCGCCTGCAAGTTTCAAATGGAACATGTTGGTCTGCGGCGGGTCGGGTATCACGCGTGCCTTGCTGTGCCGGGTGAAGAGTGCGGCCACGCCCTGCGCGCGTTGGACCAGCAGCGGCATTCGTTCAAGACATGGAGCGAGATGCATCCGCGCAGAGATGATATTGCCCATCGCGGTATAGAGCGTGCCGCCCTGACGGCGCTGCCAGATAGCGGCTTCATCAATGAAGTCAGCTGGCCCCAGCAGCATTGCCCCAGGCAAGGCGCCGACATCTTTGTAAAAGCTCACATAGACCGAATCGAACAGCGCAGCGATCTCCGCCAGGCTCCGGCCATAGGCAGGGGCGACCTGCCACACGCGCGCGCCGTCCAGATGCAGCCGTATGCCCTCTGCGCGGCACAGCGCGCTCAGTTCGGTCAGTTCGTCCCAACTGGGCAGTTGCCCGCCGATTTCGCGGGCAGGTAGTTCAACCAGCAGGCTGGCAAGGCCGGTTTCATGTGCTGCCCCGCCAGGGCCAATCAGGGCCACGATATCGGCAGCCTTGGTTGGGCGGCTGGCGTCACCGATAAGATGAGCAGCCAGTCCGTGCAGTTCACGGTAGCCGAACTCTTCATGCAGTTCGAGATGCGAGGTGGCATGAAAAGCAGTTACCGGCTTGTCCGCGCGGTCGCTCCAGATGCGCAGCGCAATCGGCTGGGCCATGCAGCCAGACGGCATAAAGCGCGCAGCAGGCATTCCGAACAGCGCGGCAACTTCGGCTTCGAAATCCTCCACCAAAGCGCCTGCGCCATAATTATCGGGCTGGATGCCGGCTGCAAATTCAGCGTCTGTGCCAGCATTGCCATGCTCGCGCAGCCATACGGCGATGGCTTCGAACTCATCAGCAGGGTGCGATGGCCCTGCGCCATAGAGGTGGCGGGATGTCAGCCGTAAGCAGGTGCGTTCGGCCAGAAGCTTCGGATCGTCTGATGGGGTCATGGGATTGGTTTTGCCGCCGGATGCTGCGTTGTGCAATCCCTTGGCTTTCCCGTCACATCGTAAATTCAGGCTTGGCATTTGCCGCACAGGGACGCGGACTTGCGCGGACTTGCAAATCTGCATATCGCCACGGAACGTGGAGGCGATCCAGATTGAGTGAGATTATGGACCGAGGCGGGATTTCGATCGGGCAGCTGGTCGCGGATGATCCCGCGCGGGCAGTCCCGATCTTGCAAGCTGCCACTGCTGCCAGCGATAAGGAGACCGGGGCCTTCCGCCTGCTGGGCCGGGCCTTGCGCGCGCTGGGCCGCGATGATGAAGCCGAGCGTGCTGAAATGCAGGCGATCAGGTCGGGCGTTCGCGACCCAGCGCTGGTGGCAATCGCGCAGGCGTTGCTCAGGAATGATTTGTCCGATGCAGAAGCAAGACTGCGCCTGCATTTGTCGCAGCAGCCAACCGATGTTGCGGCGATCCGGATGATGGCCGAACTGGCAGCCCGGATCGGGCGGCTCAAGGATTCCGAAACGCTACTCAATCGCGCGCTTGAACTGGCCCCGGGCTTTACCGCTGCGCGCGCCAATCTGGCCACCGTCCTCTACAAGCAGAGCCGCTATGAAGAAGCGGCCCGCACGCTCGATGATGTGCTGGCGCGCGAACCAGCCAATCCCGGTAACCGCAATTTGCTGGCCGCGACGCTGGGCCGGATTGGCGATTATGAAGAAGCGCTGGTCATCTACAGAGATCTGGTCGGGATATTCCCTGACCATCCCAAACTGTGGATGAGCTATGGCCATATGCTCAAGACAGTGGGCCGGCAGGACGAGGCGATTGCTGCTTACCGCACATCATTGGCCAAGCAGCCGGGGTTGGGCGAAGTGTGGTGGAGTCTCGCCAATCTCAAGACGGTCAGCTTCGACGATGCCGATCTGGCCGCGATGGAAACCGCGCTGCAGGATGGCGGTGCTGTCGAGGATGCATTGCATCTGCATTTTGCGTTGGGCAAGGCCTATGCCGACCGTGTCAATACGGCGAAGTCGTTTGATCACTATGTAGCGGGCAACGCATTGCGTAGCAAAGACCTGGAGTATGATCCTGCTGCAATTGCTGCGCAGGTCGATCGCATGATTGCCGTGCTTACGCCGCAATTTCTGGCACAGCGCGCAGCTGCTGGCTGCCCGGCACCAGACACGATCTTTATTCTTGGTTTGCCCCGCGCAGGCTCAACCCTGCTGGAGCAGATTCTCGACAGCCACAGCGCGGTTGAAGGCACGATGGAGCTGCCCGATATCCCCGCCATTGCCATGCGTGCGGCGCGTGAGGCAGGTGGCGAACTGCGCGATTGGCCTGATGCGGTTGCTGCAATGGTGCCGCAGCGGCTGGCCGAGCTGGGCGAAGAATTTCTTGAACGCACCCGGGTGCAGCGCAAGACCAGCAAGCCGTACTTTCTCGATAAACTGCCCAACAACTGGATCTATCTTGGATTCATCCATCTGATCCTGCCCAATGCCAAGATTATCGATGCCCGCCGGCACCCGATGGATTGCTGCTTTTCCAACTTCCGCCAGCATTTCGCCAAGGGACAGGCGTTTTCCTACGATCTCGATCATATTGGCCGCTATTATGCCGATTACGTCCGGGCGATGGACCATTATGACGCAGTAATGCCGGGTGTAGTGCACAGGGTCATTCATGAACGATTGCTCGATGATCCGGAGGGTGAAATCCGCGCACTGCTGGCCTATCTCGGGCTGGAGTTTGAAGAAGCCTGCATGGATTTTCACCGCAACACGCGCGCTGTCCGGACCGCCTCGTCAGAACAGGTGCGCCGCCCGATCAACCGGGACGGGGTGGGTGTTTGGAAGCCTTACGAGGCACAGCTGGGCGCGCTTTTGGCGTCGCTCGGCGATTTGCCCGAATCCTATGCGTCACGCCCGGTGTTATGACAAAACTGCAACAGACTGGAATTTTCGATCACCTGTGAAGCGTTTTTTGCGCCTCTGCGCTTGGCATAGCGCAAGATTTGTGGCGGTATTCCCGCTGGGTCACGAGTTCGTTTCGAATTCAGGGAGTTTCTGATGCAGCGTAGTTTGTCGATTTCCGCAAAACTTTTGTTGGCGGGTACCGCGCTTGGCACGGCCAGTGTGGCCGTTGCGCAGGAAAAATCAGCCGATCAGGACATCATCATTGTGACCGCGCAGAAGCGGGCGCAAAACCTGCAGGATGTGCCCGTAGCAATTACCGCACTGGGCACTGAAAAGCTGCGGGATCTGCAAGTCAGCGCGCTGGAAGATGCGGTCAAGTTCCTCCCATCAGTAACGATCCAGACGGTTGGTCCGGGCTTCAGCCAGATTTATTTCCGCGGTGTGGCAAATGGTGAGAATGCCAATCATTCGGCATCGTTGCCCACGGTTGGCACATACCTTGACGAAATGCCGATCACGACCATTCAGGGCGCGCTTGATATTCATGCTTACGATCTTGCCAGGGTGGAAGCGCTCGCGGGGCCGCAAGGCACGCTCTATGGTGCCAGTTCAATGGCCGGTACGGTCAAGATGGTTACCAATCCGCCTGATTATGCCAGCAGCTACGGCGCGATGGATTTTGAACTTAACAGCGTTGCTCATGGCGGCGTGGGCGGCACGGTTGAAGGCTTTTACAATGCGCGTCTGTCAGACCATGCAGCGCTGCGGTTGGTTGGTTGGTACACCCATGATGGAGGCTACATCGACAATATCCCCGGTAGCCGGACCTATCCGACTTCGGGCATCACGCAGACCAACGCCCCCTTTGTCAAAAACAATTATAACGATGTCGATACCTATGGCGGCCGCGCGGCGCTGGGCATTGAACTGGATGACAATTGGACCATTCGCCCTACGGTGATGGGTCAGGTGCAAATTGCCAATGGCAGTTTTGCCCAGGAACGGTCTTCGGCGGTGACCGGTGATCTGCAGACGGTGCAATATAACCCTGAATATTCCAAGGATCAGTGGCTGCAGGTGGCGCTTACGATTGAAGGCAAGATCGGCAGTTGGGATCTGGTTGCCACTGGCGGCCATTTGTGGCGCAAGGACCAGGTCCAGTCCGATTATTCGGACTATGCATATTTCTATGATGCGCTGTATGGTTCCGGCGCCTATTTCTACGACAATAATGGTGCGCTGGTCAGCCCCAATCAATATATTGATGGCGGTGACAAATATAAGCGCTGGTTCGGCGAAGTGCGGATCTCATCGCCGCAAGATGCGCCGGTCCGGTTTATCGGCGGCCTGTTCGCGCAGCGCCAGCAACATGAAATCACCCAGAATTATATCGTTGACGGCATTGCCGACATCAATGTTGTTCCCGGTACGGCAAGCGATATCTGGCTGACCCGTCAGACCCGGATTGACCGTGACTATGCCGCCTTTGGCGAAGTCACTTTCGATCTGACCAGCAAGCTGTCCTTTACCGGCGGGGCGCGGCTCTATCGGTACAAAAACTCCCTGGCAGGTTTCTTTGGCTATGCCGCGAACTTCTCCTCCAAAACGGGGGTGTCGGCCTGCTTTGGTCCGGCGATCGTGGACGGCACGCCGTGCACCAATCTTGACAAGACCACGGCTGATACCAGCGCGATCTACAAGGGCAACCTGACCTATAAGGTCACGCCCGATGTAATGGTCTATGCCACATTCTCGCAAGGGTTCCGCCCCGGCGGGATCAATCGGCGCGGCACCTTGCCGCCATATCGCCCCGATACGCTCGACAATTATGAAATTGGCTGGAAGACCAAATTTGGCTCCGTTACTTTCAATGGTGCGATTTATCAGGAAAACTGGAAGGACATCCAATTGTCCTTCCTGGGTGAAAACGGCCTGACCGAAATCCGCAATGCCGGGATTGCGCGGATTCGTGGGATTGAAGCTGATCTGGCTTATCGTTCCGGCGGATTCACGCTGAATATGGCGGGCAGTTACAACAACGCTACGATTCGGCGCGATTTCTGCCTCATCGCCAATCCGACCTTCGATTGCTCTCTTCCAAGCACGCAGGGCACCGCCAACGCTTTGCTTGCGCCGGCAGGCTCGCAATTGCCAGTCACGGCTAAGTTCAAAGGCAATGCAGTTGCGCGCTATGAGTTTCCGCTTGGCTCGTGGGAAGGTCATGTCCAGAGCGCGGTCAGCTACATCGGCAAACGGCGCAGCGATCTGCGGACCTATGAAAACCAGATCAAGGGTGATTTTCCAGCCTACACCACGCTCGATCTGAGCTTTGGGGTGAAGCGCGATGGGTTGCGTTTTGAACTGTTTGCCACCAATCTTTTTGACAAGCGAGGGATCGTGAACAGCGGGGTCCAGTGTCTAGAAACGACCTGCGGCGATCCCAACAACGTCAGCGCAACCGGCGGCGTATTCTACGATTACGTGATCAAGCCGCGGATTATCGGAATCAAGGCCGGGTTTGATTTCTGATCCTGCCGTGACCGGGACACCTGATACAAGCATAAGGCCGGGCCGCAAGCTCGGCCTTATTGCTGCCACCGCGCTGGTCATGGGCAATATGATTGGCTCAGGCGTGTTCCTTCTGCCGGCCAGCCTCGCTCCGTTTGGCTGGAATGCCGTGCTCGGCTGGATCGTTACTATTGTCGGCACACTGGTGCTCGCCTGGGTGTTGGCGGCCTTGACCCGGGCCAGGCCGGAAGCGGCTGATCCAGCCGGTTTTGTAACCGAAGCGTTTGGCGAACTGCCTGCCTTTCTGGTGTCGTGGATTTACTGGGTGTCGGTGTGGACTGCAGTTGTCTCGATTGCAGTGGCAGCAGTTAGTTATCTGTCGGCCTTTGTCCCGGCGATTGGTGCAACGCCTATGTTGCCCGCGCTTTCGGCTATCGCACTGGTATGGGCAATGACACTGGTGAATCTGCGCGGCGTCCATGCTGCGGGCAATTTCCAGATCGTCACTGTCGTGCTCAAATTGCTGCCACTGCTCGCGGTTATTGTCATTGCGGCGATTGTTCTGGCGGGCGGCAAAGGCGAAATCCGGCCCTTTGTGATGAGCGAGATCAACGGCACGGACCTGCGCGGGGCGGCCGCGCTGACATTGTTTGCACTGCTTGGCTTTGAATGCGCCAGCCTGGCAGCAGGACAGGTCAAGGACCCGCAGATCAACGTTCCGCGCGCGACCATGTGGGGCACTGGCCTGACGGGGCTGCTCTATCTGCTGGTGTGTTCGGCTATCGCGCTAATGTTGCCTGAAGCGATCGCGGCGTCTTCACCGGCGCCGTTTGCAACTTTCATGCAGCAATACTGGAATTCCGGTGCAGCAGCATTAGTGACGCTGTTTGCCATTGTCAGCTGCATCGGCGCGATCAATGGCTGGGTGCTGATGCAGGGTGAATTGCCGCGCAATATGGCTGCGCGCGGCATGCTGCCACGCTGGTTTGCGGGTACTGACGCGGGCGGTACGCCGGTGCGCGGGCTGATCATTTCCAGCATCATCGCCAGCGTGTGCCTTTTGTTCAATGCCAGCAAGAGCATGCAGGGCATTTATGAATTCGTACTGCTGCTTTCGACCTCTGCTGCTCTGTGGCTTTATCTTGTTTGCGCTATGGCGGCATGGCGAATGAAGGTTGCGCGCAGCTTCGCGCTGATTGGCGGGGTTTATGCGATCTGGACCTTGTGGGGCGCAGGGTTAGAGGCCAGCGGGTGGAGTCTGGCGCTGATGGCTGCGGGCCTGCCCCTCTATGGGTGGGCGAAGCACGAAGCGGGCTAATCCAGAAGGGCAGCAAGGCTGCGCTCGACCAGTGTCTGGGCTTCTTCGGGTGTGAACGGTGCATCGCCCAACGAAAATTCCAACCACAATCCGTCGATCAGCGCGGTGAGTGCAATCGCGGTTAGTCGCGCATCGGGCAAGTCCGGGCGCCATTCGGTCAGCAGCACCTCGAGCCGGGTGCGATAGTCGTCATAGACTTCGGCGCGCACTGCCGCGACCGCGCGATCGCTGCGGGTCAGACTCCAGAAGGCGATGTAGCTCGCCAGCTGGTCGGGTGAGGCGATTGGCGGGCGGAAGCTGGCCGTGAGATAGGCGAGGACGCGGCTGCGCTGGTCCTCATGACCAGCCCCGGCCACTGCCTCTTCGAGGGCCTTGGCGATGCGCTGACCGGTCCAGCGATAGGCCTCGGCCATCGCTTCGGAAACGCCGGTGAAATAGTGCCGCAGCAATCCAGGCGAAACACCTGCCTCGGCGCAGATCGCGCGGACTGAAACACCTGCCGCGCCTCTCTTGCCCAGCACGCGGGCAGTCGCCTCGATCAGGCTGCGGCGGCGCGCATCGGGGTCGGCGCGTGTAAAGGCGGGTTGTGAAGCGTTCATGAGCTTGTTATACGAACGTATAACAAGGAATCGCGCATGGCAACTCAGCTTGAACCGGGCAGCAATGCCGACCCGCTGGACGGCTGGAGCCTGCCTGCATGGACTTATCACGATGCCGAATTCAGCGCGCTGGAAACAGAGCGAATTTTCCGACCCAGTTGGCAAGTGGTGTGCCACATCAGCGATATTCCCAAGGAAGGCGATTGGCATACGCTCGATTATCTGGGCGAAAGCGTGCTTGTTACGCGTGGCCGCGATGGGGCCGTGCGCGCCTTTACCAATGTCTGCCGCCACCGCGGATCGCGTCTTGTCGATGGTTCGCATGGCTGCGCGAAGAAGCTGGTTTGTCCCTATCACGCCTGGACCTATGACCTAGATGGCACGCTAACCGGCGTGCCCGACAGTGCCAGCTATCCTGCGCTGGACCGCGAACGGACAGGACTGGCACCAGTCGAACTGGAGATCTGGCGCGGCTTCATATTTATCCGTCTAGTGGATGATGGCGGGCCGACTGTCGCGCAAATGATGGCGCCTTACGAAGCGATGGTTGCGCCGTATCAGTTTGAGGCCTTGCGCGCGCTGGGCCGTGTGACCTTGCGCCCGCGCGCTGTAAACTGGAAGAATGTCGGCGATAATTACTCCGATGGGCTGCATATCCCGGTCGCGCATCCGGGCCTGACCCGCTTGTTCGGGAAAAGCTACGGGATCGAGGCGGATCAGCACGTTGACCGGATGTGGGGCGACATGGTCGATCGCCCGTCTGCCAATTGGTCCGAACGGATGTATCAGCGTCTGCTTCCGCCGGTGCCGCACCTTCCCGAAGCGGCACAGCGGCATTGGCTCTATTTCAAGCTGTGGCCCAATGTAGCGTTCGACATTTATCCCGATCAGGTTGATTTCATGCAGTGGCTTCCCACCGGCCCCAATAGCTGCCTGATCCGTGAGATCAGTTATGTCCTGCCTGATACCCCGGATTACCAATGGCGGCGGGAAATGCGCGTCGCGCGCTATCTCAATTGGCGGATCAACCGGCAAGTCAACGCCGAGGATACCGCGCTGATCACGCGCGTCCAGCAGGGCATGGCCTCACGCAGTTTCACGATGGGGCCATTGTCAGACAAGGAAGTGTGCCTGAAGCATTTCTGCCAGCGCATGCGCCAGATCATTCCCGAGGCCCGCCTCGAACAGCAACCCGCAGCCGGATGGAGCCGCCGATGACTAAACAATATGATGCTGTGATTATCGGTGCGGGCCATAATGGCCTGGTTTGCGCCTTCTATCTGGCGCAGGCCGGCCTCAAGGTGCGGATGGTCGAACGACGCGGCGTGGTTGGCGGTGCCGCAGTGACCGAAGAATTCCTGCCCAACTTTCGCAATTCAGTGGCGAGCTACACCGTCAGCCTGCTGCAGCCCAAGGTGATCGCCGATATGCGGTTGCACGATCATGGCTACCGCGTGGTCGAACGGCCGATCTCCAATTTCTTGCCGCAGCCGGACGGCGGCTATCTCAAGCTGGGCGGCGGACTGGAGCGGACGCAGGCAGAGTTCCGCAAGTTTTCACATCATGATGCCGCGGCATTGCCCGCTTATTACGATGCGCTAGAAGGCGTGGCGCAGGTGCTGCGTGATCTGGCGCTGAAAAGCCCGCCCAATATTGGTGACGGGCTGCGTACATTGTTAGCAGGGGCAACGCAGGGCTGGGGCCTGTCGCGCCTCAGTCTGGAAGCCAAGCGCAATGTGCTTGACCTGTTCACCAAATCGGCACGCAGTTTCCTGGACAGCTGGTTTGAAAGCGATGCAGTAAAGGCCGCGTTTGGCTTTGACGCAGTCGTCGGCAATTACGCAAGCCCCGAAACGCCGGGCAGTGCCTATGTGCTGCTGCATCATGTGTTTGGTGAAGTGAACGGCAAGAAGGGTGCGTGGGGCCATGCGATAGGCGGGATGGGCACGATCACCCAGATCATGGCCAAAGTGTGCCGCGATGCAGGCGTGGAAATCAGCCTTGAAAGTGCAGTGGACCAGGTCCTGGTCGATGGCAGCAGCGTTGCGGGCGTGCGGCTGGAAAGCGGCGAGGAGATTGCGGCAAAGCGAGTCATTGCCAATGTCGGTCCAAAATTGCTCTACGGAAAAATGCTTGATGCCAGCTATCAGCCCGAAGATTTCCGTCGCCGGATGCGCGGATTCAAGGCAGGTGGCGGGACTTTCCGCATGAATGTGGCGCTGTCCGAGTTGCCGCGCTTCACCTGTTTGCCCGAGCCGGGCGAGCATCATCAGTCAGGAATCATTCTTGCCCCGACGCTCGACTATATGGACCGTGCGTTCCTCGATGCAAAGCGCGATGGTTGGTCGAAGGCACCGATTGTCGAGATGTTGATCCCGAGCACGGTTGATGACAGTCTTGCCCCATCAGGCCAGCATGTAGCCAGCCTGTTTTGCCAGCAATTCGCGCCTGAACTGCCTGATGGGCGGAACTGGGACGATGAAGAAGGCGCCGCCGCCGATACGATCATCGACACGGTCGAGGCGCAGGCGCCGGGCTTCCGCGCCTCAATTCTTGGCCGTCAGATACTCAGCCCCAAGGGTCTGTTTGATACGTTCGGTCTGGTTGGCGGGGACATCATGCATGGGCATATGAGCCTCGATCAGCTCTGGTCGGCGCGCCCAGTGCTGGGCAACGGCGCGTATCGCGGTCCGGTCAAGGGGCTGTATATGTGCGGTGCGGGCACGCATCCGGGCGGCGGGGTGACCGGCGCGCCGGGCCATAATTGCGCCCGCGAAATCATCGCTGACAAGGGCAGTTTCAAGCGGTTTGGCTAGGGCAGCTTATTTGTAAAGCGTGCCGCCCTTCATCACATGGGCTACGTTTTCCAGCACCCGGATGTTGGCCAGCGGATCGCCTGAAACTGCGATCATATCGGCTGATTTACCCGCTGCGACCGAACCGATATCATCCTCGCGCCGCAACAGTTTGGCGGCTTCGAGTGTCGCTGACTGGATTGCCTGCAGCGGGGTCATACCCCATTTGACCATATATGCGAACTGGCGCGCATTGAGGCCGTGCGGATAGACCCCGGCATCGGTGCCAAAGCCAAGCGGAACCCCCATCGCTACCGCCTTCTGGAAATTCTGGCGCTGGATCAGCGTTGTCTCCCGATTCTTGCGCAGATATTCTTCTGGCCAGCCTTCCTGTGTGCCCTGCTGATCGATCCAGTCGCCATCATAGACATCCATCACGAGCCAAATGTGCTGCGCCTTGGCCATGCGCAGGCCTTCCGCGTCGATCAGGCTGGCATGTTCGATGCTGCGCACACCGGCGCGCATGGCATTCTTGATCCCTTCAGCGCCATGCGCATGCGCGGTAGCAAAGCTGCCATGTTGCTTCGCGACATCAACGGCAGCACGCATTTCTTCCTCGGTCAGTTCTGGCTCGCCTGGTTCGGTGCCGATAGCCAGCACTGCACCAGTTGCAATCAGCTTCAAGAAATCTACCCCATGCGCGAACAGATATTCGGCCCGGTCATGCGCCTGCGCCGGGTTGGTAAGGACGCCCAGCCGCATATCGGCGGGAAGCTGGCCATTGGGGATTACCCCGTTGAGTTCGCCGCCGCCGCCAGGATGGGTCAGATAAGCTCCGGCCACAAACATGCGCGGCCCGGGAACCAACCCCTGATTGATCGCATCGCGCAGTGCGACATCGGTCAGCCCGCGATAAGTCCCGACATCGCGCACGGTGGTAAAGCCTGCATCCAGTGTCACCTTGGCATTATGCGCCCCGATCAGCGCGGTAAGCTGCGGCGAGGTGTTGAGCGGGGCTGCCAGGTCAGCGCTCTGCCCAGTATCAGCCAGATGGGTGTGCAGATCGGTAAGCCCCGGCAGGACCGTATACGCGCTCCAATCGACCAGATTGGCGCCATCCGGCGTCTCCGCGCATTGCTCTACCTTTGCGATCCGGCTGTCTTTGACCAGCACGCATTGCCCGCTCACCTCGCTGCCCGATGTCACATCAAGCAGCTTGCCCGCTTTCACATATAATGTTTCAGCATGAACCGGTGCGGCCAACAGTGCGAGCAGGAGCGCGGGCCATTTCACTTGCTGGCCAGATCGCGCATCAAGGCATCATAATAGACAATTCCCGGCGCAATATTGCTGAGCGAGACGCGTTCGTTAAGCCCATGCGCGAAATCATCCGCATCCTTGATGAAAGTGCCGCTGGCGCCATAGCTGGGCACGCCCAGCGTCCGGTACCACATCGAATCCGAGGCACCTGATGCCTGCATGGGAATGACCGGCATCTTGCCCCAGGCTTTGAATAGGGCCTTTTCGAAGGATTGCACCAGAGCTGGATTATACGGCGACGCAGGTGCCTGAGTGGTGGTGGAGCCCGAGACATTGCTGAAGGTGACTTGCGGCGTATCTGCAACCTGGGTCAGCTCGGCCATGATTTCTGCGAAGCTGTGCCCGGGAAAGACCCGGCAATTGACATTGGCTGTTGCGCGCTGGGGCAAGGCATTTTGCGCGTGACCGCCTTCGACCATAGTTGGGACGCAGGTCGTCTCGATCTTGCCGATTGTGTAAGGGTCGGCCCGCAGCACGGCGATGGCATCTGCATCAGTGGGGTCCGCTGCAAAGTCATGCATCGCCTTCGCCATTACGGGATTTTTTTCCAACAGCGCGGCCTTGGTGAAATAAGCCCGGGTGATGTCATTCACTTCAGGCTTGAAGCGGTAGGTATTTATCCGCAGCAAGGCCTGCGACAGCTGGGCAATGGCATTGTCATCGCGCGGAGTGGAACTGTGGCCCCCCGGATTGGTCACTTCCAGCTGATAATCGACATAGCTTTTTTCGCTGCCCTGCCAGCTCCAGAACAACGGTTTGCCGGTCGCATCGTCAAAACTGCCTGATGCGCCATCAATGTTGAGCACAACAAGGGCATCCTTCAGCTTTGCGGCAATGACCTTGGAAGTAGCCATGGTGGTTTCTTCATCGCCCGAATAAGCGATCACGATGCTACGCTTGGGCTCGAAACCATGACGCCGCAATTCGATCAGCGAGGCAATGGCCAGCGCGCCGTCGAATTTGGTGTCGCTCGCCCCGCGGCCAAACAGATAGCCATTTTCGACCACTGGGGTGAAGGGATCACGCTCCCAGTCTTCCGGCTTGGCTTCGACCACATCCATATGCGCAGAAAAGACAATTGGCTTCAGACTGGGGTCGCTGCCGGGCCAAGTAGCGATCAGATAAGCAGTATCATCCATTGGCGTGATCACCACATCGCCAGGCTTCCACCCGCCTTTGATCAGCGCATCACGAAACAACATCGCGACTTCGCCGGTCCTGTTATCTTCACCGCGCACGGAACGGATTGCGATTGCCTGCTTGGCAAGATCGAGCGCTTGCGCCTCGGCCACCGGATGGTCACTGGCGAGGGTCTGCTGGGTTGGCATTGCAAGAAGCACAAGTGGAAGGACAAGCGATGCGCGCATGAGGTTTCATGACTTTCAGTTGGAATTGCGACGCCCGACTGTGCCGTTTTTGCGCGCGCTTGCCTAGAGCTTTATCCTGTCGCCACGCGATCCGCTGCGGTCCGTGTGCGAAGCAGCTTGATCGCTTCATAGCCAGACAGGATCGCACCTTCCTGCCAGAAAGGAACATAGCTTAGATGTTCGCCGGCAAAGAACACGCGCCCTTCGGGTCGGCACAGCTCATGATAGTCAGTCTTGCGCTGTTCATCGCTCCACGCGCAGCCCACACCGCCGCTATATTGGGTTTCATTCCACGCGACAGTAACCGGTTTGCCCAGCAGTTGCGATTTGCCTGGATGCATCCGTTCAATCACCGCGCGCGAGATGGCGAAACGCTGATCGTGCGGCATATGGGTAAAGGCTTGTGAGTTAGGCCGCTGACCATAGGAATAAGCACCCATCAGGATCCCCTTGGCACTGTTCCAGCCGCCGCTGGGGTACCACACCATGGTGTTGGGCTCACCGGTCCAGGCTAGACCGCCATAAATCCCTTCTT
>JAHEAW010000016.1 GCA_024642545.1 Erythrobacteraceae bacterium | reverse complement strand
AAGGCCTGCTTTACATCGCCATAGGCTGCATCGATGGCTTGCTTGGCAGGCGGCGTATCGGTCAGGAACGCGCCCATCGTCGCTTGCCGGTAACGCGGCGCCCAGATTTCGTCCGCCCGGTTGTATGCACTGGCCATGCCGCGCACATAAATGCGGGCGATGTCCTGCGAATCTGTATCATCGAGCGGAGCATTCCAGCTCGACCGACTGAAAAAGCTGGTCGGGTGGACGAAGAAAACTGCTGCTTTTTGTGAGGGTTCAGCAGGAGTAGGCAGCAAGCCCCGGTCCGTGCTGGTCGCGGGCTGCCAGCGGGCAGGGTCCTTCACCCCGATGCCGGGGCGCGAAAACCACATTGCCGGGTTCTGATAGGCGTTGGAATCGAGTGCGGCAGGCGTCACGAATTCACTGGTGGGGACCATCGCCAGTTGGGTCAGCTGCTTGGACCAGATGCTGAGCGCGAAGCCCGCCGCGATCACGAAGATGATGATCCCGGCAACAAAATAGAGAAATTTACGCGCCACCGCTAGCCGTTCCTTCCGCGGTCCGGGCGGCTTGCGCGCTGTCGTCATCGTTGCGTTCTGCGCGGCGTTCCAGCACGACCTTGATCATCGCCAGCATCGGATCAGCCAGAAACAGTCCGATGACGCCGAACAATATGCCCATTACCAGCTGTGCAGCGAGCACCAATGCAGGGGCCAGATCGACCGTTTTCTTGGCAATTAGCGGGATCACCACATAGCCATCGAAGGTCTGGACGATGAAATAGACCAGGATAGTGTAGAGCCCCATGTCGGTGCCGCCGGAAAAGCCGACCAGAACCATCAGGATGCCGGAAATCAGCGCACCCAGATTGGGGATGAAAGCAAGCAGACCAGTCAGGATGCCCAGCAACGCTGCCATCGGGACACCGTAAAACGACAGGAAGGCCCAGGTCAGCGCGCCTTCAAACACCATGCCTACCAGCCGCCCGGCCATCAGCCGCCGCATGGCATAGCCCATGCGCGAGGCCGTAAGGTAAAAATCTTCCCGCTGCGCTTGCGGCAACATCCAGGCAACACCGCGTTCATAAAGCTGCGGTTCTAACGCGACATAAATGCCGATGATCGCGATCAGAAGTAATGTGGTCAGCCCGCCCAGAATACCGCCAATCGCGCGCGTGACCGTGCCCACGCCATTGACCAGATTGCCTGCGAAATTCTGGATATCGGCCTGCTTGATGGCGAAGCCCTGACTGTCGAGCCAATGCACAGCGCGGCCCAACTGGCTTTCGATAATAGTCGGTAATTGGGCGGCCTCGCGCGAGATTTGGGTCCCGGCGTACATCACCAGCCAGACAAAGAAGAGGACCGTCAGCGCCAGCACGATCGCCACGCGCCACGTGCGGTGGATGTTGATTACGCGGCCCAGCAGCCGCGCCCCGCCGTCAATCATTGCGGCGAAGACCATCGCTCCGAAAATGACCAGCAGGGACTGCGAAATATAGACAGTGAGAACAAACAGACCGATCACCGTCGCCCAGATGAAGGCGCGCCGGGCCTCAAACAGCAATTGGACATCCGCAATGCGTGTTGGGCCAGAGCCCATCAACGGTGATGCGGGTTTCTTGTCACTCATGCGGTGTGTCTGCTGCCTCCGCCTTATGCGTCACGGGCTTTACGATTGCCGGACGCAGAGTGGTCCATGAACGGCCTTTGCGCAAGGATGTCCACCAGGTGATCGGGTTCCAGCTGGTCGTCCCATCGAGCGAGAAGGTGATGAATTCAGCGCGCCCACCGATATTTTGCAGCGGGACCGGGCCGCCCAGGCCCGTTGGTTCGGGCGCGGATGCAGGCGCTGCGGGCGCACGGCTGTCAGCCGAATGGTCGCGGTTGTCGCCCATCAGGAAGACTGACCCTTTGGGGATAGTGATTTCCGGATAATGGTCGAGCGGCTGATCCTTGTGGTCGATGATCAGGTAAGTCGCCCCATTGGGCAAGGTTTCGCGGTAGGTCGGCATTTCACACACACGCTGGCCCGTTGACAGGGTCACTGCCATCCCCGGATATTCATACGGGTCGCATGTCATATTGGCATCGATAGGGATCCGGATGGGCGGCTCGACCTTTTGCGGCACCGGTTTACCATTCAGGATGATCTGGCCATTAACCACAGCAATCCGGTCACCCGGCAGGCCGACCACACGCTTGATATAGTCAACGTCGTGATAGGGCGGGACCGGGACCACGATATCGCCATATTGCGGCGTATGGGGAAAGATCCGCCAATCGCTGCGCGGCAGGATATGGAACGATGCTGAAACCCATGACCAGCCATAGGGATATTTGCTCACCACCAGCCGGTCACCTTCCAGCAGATTGGGCATCATGCTGGAGGAAGGGATATAGAATGGCTTGGCAATGAAGGTGTGAAAACCCAGCACTGCCAGCAGCATAAAGGCCAGGCCGCGCAATTCGGCCAGCCAATTGACTCCCTCTGCAGCTTTATCAGCAGGCTTGGGGGGAGGGGGTGTTACAGTATCGGTACCGGTGTTCATGAACAGCCTGAGTTCTGGAGTGGGACAGCTTCGATTATCACGAAGGCCTGCGCCCATGGATGATCGTCGGTTAGGGTAAGATGAATGACCGCCTCATGGCCGCGCGGGGTCAGTTCTGCAAGTCGCTTTGCCGCGCCATTGGTGAGCGCAAGCGTGGGCGCGCCGGACGGAGCGTTCACCACGCCGATATCCTTCATATAAACGCCGCGATAAAACCCTGTACCCACGGCCTTGGAAAAGGCTTCCTTGGCGGCAAAGCGTTTTGCGTAAGTGCCTGCGCGGGTGAAAGGGCGTTTGGCCGCCTTGGCGCGCTCTATTGCAGTAAAGCTGCGCTGCTCGAAGCGCTCGCCATGCCGATCAAGCACTTGCTGGATGCGCTCGATCGAGCACAGGTCGGAGCCGAGGCCAATGATCATGCCGGTACCCTCACCGCGCATCATCCATCAATTCGCGCATGCGCTGCACAGCTGTTTCCAAACCGACAAATACCGCTTCGCCAATCAGATAATGGCCGATGTTGAGCTCGGCGATTTGCGGGATTGCCGCGATTGGCTGGACATTGTCATAGGTGAGTCCGTGGCCAGCATGCGGTTCGATCCCGTTCTTCACCGCCAGAGCGGCCATATCAGCGATCCGCTTGAGTTCTACTGCCCGCCCTTCGCCGGTTGCATGGGCATATTCACCGGTATGAAATTCGACCACCTGTGCGCCGAGGCGCATTGCCGCTTCCAGCTGACGCGGATCAGCTTCGATGAACAAGCTGACACGGATATTGGCATCGACCAGCCGGGCGACGATGGGGGCTAGCCGGTTGTGTTGCCCGGCTGCATCAAGCCCGCCTTCTGTGGTCCGCTCCTCGCGCTTTTCGGGGACAATACAGACGGCGTGCGGCTGATGCCGCAGCGCAATGGCGAGCATTTCCTCGGTCGCGGCCATTTCGAGGTTGAGCGGCAGGTCGGTCGCGTCTTGAATCCGCTTAAGATCATCGTCGCGGATATGGCGCCGGTCTTCGCGCAAATGAGCGGTGATCCCGTCCCCGCCAACTGCCGCAACAATCTGCGCTGCGCGCACCGGATCAGGATGGTCACCGCCGCGCGCGTTGCGGATCGTGGCGACATGGTCGATATTTACGCCAAGGCGTAGTGGATTGCGAAGGAGCGATGCATTCATTCCGGCGCTCCACAAACGGCGGTGCTCAAAAGTTCGAACGCCGCGCCCTTACCTGTCCTGACATCCTCGAACGGGAATTGCCGGTCCTGTGTCGCGAGGATGAGCACAAGGTTCTTGGCGGGCAGGATGAAATTGCGCAGCGCATACTTGCCGATGCCACCCCGCCGCTCGATAATGCTGACTGGCCCCGTACATGCGGAGAGTTGTACCTCATATTGCCATTGGCCCAGTGCCATATCGTCGAGGCCGGGATCACCATGCCAAAGCTGTCTGCGACTGTCCTGGCTGAGCAGGGTTCCGTCCATCAGGGATCGGTCGAACCGGACCATGTCCTCGAGCGGACCGACCAGCCCGGCTCCTCCTTCATACATCGGGATGCGGGTGCGGTAATCGGGCTCAGCTCCGATAAAAGCCCGGTCGGCATCACCGGAGAGAAAACCGGTATCCGCCAACCGCGCCGGATCGGCGATGGATTGCTGGAACAGGACGCCAAGAGGCCGCTCTGTCACTTTTTCCAGGATTGCGTCTAGCACGATGTAGTCGCAATTGTTGTAGTCATAACGATGCGGATCGGCTTCCGGGTTGTTCCGCCCCGCAAGGCACCAGTCAATACGCTTTGTGCCGACCTTAAAAAATGAGCGATGGGCGTCGCTTTCCGGATTGGTCTTGTCAGGATTGCGCAAGCCCGACTGATGACGCAGCAGCTGGCGCACGGTCGGAGCCGCAGCCCGACCAAAGCCTTCAAGATAACGCGACGCAGGAGTGTCCAACGCCAGCGTGCCGGCTTCGACCTGCTGCATCACCAGCGTCGCGACAACCTGCTTGGTTACTGATGCCCACGGCCATGCGTCGGTAACTGACGGCCGATCCGGCATGCCAACGGCCATCAGGTCGAACGACCCTGTCTCCCGGCTTATCGCCAATTGTCCCGCGAATCCGAGGCGTCCTGCCTGGTTTGCCAGATTGCCATCGGTGGGGTCGTGGTGTTGCCAGTTGGCCGGGTCACCCGGCGCGGCTGCGAATGCCGCACCAGATACGGCGATCGCCAGTGCCGGTGCGATAAGCCATCTCATTTCCTGCTCCCCGGCTTAGTCACCGGAATTGCGGCCAGTTCTGCGGGCAGATTATCCTCGGCAAAAGTTGGAAAACTAATCTGGATAAGCGGAAAATAGGGCACATCAAACCGAACCCCTTCATCGGTGCGATCGACCAGCGCGGCCAGTGCGACCACTTCGCCGCCTGCTTCGGCAACTGCTGCCATTGCTTCTTTCGAGGAAAGGCCAGTGGTGACAACGTCTTCCACCACCAGCACCTTGTCTCCTTGTTCAAGCCGGAACCCGCGGCGCAGTTCAAAAGTGCCGGTAGGGCGTTCGAGGAAGATCGCTTCTGTGCCCAGCGCACGGCCCATTTCATGGCCAATAATGACGCCGCCCATCGCGGGTGAGACGACCTTGTCGACCTTGCTGCGCAATTCCCGCGGTATTTTTGCGGCAATCGCAGCGGCTAACCGGCTCGCGCGCATCGGGTCCATCAAAACGCGGGCGCACTGCAGATAATGCGCGCTGTGGCGCCCGGAGGACAGCTTGAAATGGCCTTCGAGCAAAGCCTCGCTGGCGCGGAATTCAGAGAGAACGTCGTCTTCAGTCATAGGTTGGGCCAAATAATCCTTGGTGATGTAAAATTGAGCGCGAAGCAGGTTGAAAATGGAGCCAGTCAGCACGCAAGCAACAGATGATGCGGAAAATTCTCCTAGAACCGCTTGAGGCAGGGGGCAAGCGCGGGTATAGGCCCAGCCAGACCCTTCCATTTCCTGGGGCATTTTGGGCTGCTTGACGGCGGTTCGTATTAATAAACGGAAAGCGTCGACGCGATGATTCTCGGTGACTGGGCCCGCAAGGCTTTGACAAAGATTACCCCTATTCTGGCTGCAGCCGTACTGGCGTTTTCGCCGCAAATGGCAATGGCACAGGACGCTACGGCACCGCTGCCTCCGGCTGCGTCAACGTCAGTGGTTCAGGCGCCCGATGCGCCTGCTGTGGCAGATGCGGCCAAGTCTGATCAACTCGGTTCTGGCAGCTATAAGCAGCTTGGTCCTGAATGGGTCAAAGGCCAGCCGCGTGATCAGGGAATCACTTTTCAGCCGCAATATACAGCGGATGGGCGTTATGCCCGCTGGATGCATAATGACATTCTGCTGCCGATCATCACGATGATCAGCCTGCTGGTTCTGGGCCTGCTGCTGTTTGTAATTACGCGCTTCAACAAGCGCCGCAATCCAGTGGCTTCCAAAACCACGCACAACACCATGATCGAAGTGATCTGGACGCTTGTTCCGGTGCTCATTCTGGTTGTGATCGCGGTTCCGTCGATCACTCTGCTGGCGCGGCAGTACAAGTCGCCTCCCGCAAATGCGGTCACCATCAAGGCGACCGGATATCAGTGGTATTGGGGCTATACATATCCCGACAATGGCGGCTTCGAAGTTATTTCGAACATGCTGACCAAGGAACAGGACGATAAGCTGGGCGAACCGCGCCAGCTGGGCGTTGATCACCGGATGGTGGTTCCCGTTAATACGCCGCTGCGGATCCAGACCACCGGCGCTGATGTGATCCATTCCTTCGCTGTTCCGTCGCTGTGGTTCAAGCTTGATGCCGTTCCCGGCCGTCTGAATGAACGGCTGCTGACGATTGACGAGCCGGGCATCTATTACGGCCAGTGTTCAGAACTGTGCGGTGCGCGCCACGGCTTCATGCCGATCGCCATTGAAGCTGTACCCCGTGCGCAGTGGGAAGCATGGGTTCGCGAACAGGGCGGCACGGTGGGCAAACCGGCTGCTGCGGCCGCTTCTGCAGCAACTACAGACGCGGGCCTGACGCCAGCTGCCGCCGAAGTTCCTGCCGCTCCTGACGAAGCGCCGCAAACCAGCTGATTGACGCGACACGACGTCGCATAACGTATTTTATCAAGGGTTGAGAGAAAACTCATGGCTACAACCGCCGATCATTTCCAGGCTCACAGTGAAGACCACGGGGCGCATGATGCAGATCATAAGCCTGCATTCTTCGCCCGCTGGTTTATGTCCACGAACCACAAGGACATCGGGACGCTTTACCTGATCTTTGCGATCTGTGCGGGCATCATCGGCGGCGCTATTTCGGGCGTCATGCGCGCCGAACTGGCCGAACCTGGCATTCAGGTTCTGACTCCGCTGGTCGGCTTTTTGTATGGTGAGCATGATCTCAACCAGGCGCTGCATATGTGGAACGTGCTGATCACGGCCCACGGCCTGATCATGGTGTTCTTCATGGTGATGCCAGCCATGATTGGCGGTTTCGGCAACTGGTTTGTGCCACTGATGATCGGCGCGCCTGACATGGCCTTCCCGCGGATGAACAACATCTCTTTCTGGCTGACCGTGGCTGGCTTTACCAGCCTGATGATTTCGACCTTCGTACCGGGCGGCACGGGCATGGGCGCGGGCACCGGCTGGACGGTCTATGCACCGCTTTCAACCAGTGGCTCGCCCGGGCCAGCAGTCGATTTCGCGATCTTCTCGCTCCACCTTGCAGGCGCAGCCTCGATCATGGGGGCGATCAATTTCATCACCACCATCTTCAACATGCGCGCGCCGGGCATGACCTTGCACAAGATGCCGCTGTTCGTGTGGTCGGTGCTGGTCACCGCTTTCCTGTTGCTGCTGGCGCTTCCAGTGCTGGCTGCGGCCATCACCATGCTGCTGACGGACCGCAACTTTGGCACGACCTTCTTCGATCCAGCGGGCGGCGGCGATCCAGTGCTTTACCAGCATCTGTTCTGGTTCTTCGGCCATCCGGAAGTTTACATCATGATTCTGCCGGGCTTCGGCATGATCAGCCAGATCGTGGCGACTTTCTCCAAGAAGCCGGTGTTCGGCTATCTGGGAATGGCTTACGCGATGGTTGCAATTGGCGTGGTTGGTTTCGTCGTCTGGGCGCACCACATGTATACCACCGGGCTGGACGTAAATACCAAGATGTATTTCACAGCCGCTACAATGGTCATCGCCGTTCCGACCGGTGTCAAAATCTTCAGCTGGATTGCCACCATGTGGGGCGGTTCACTGGAATTCAAATCTCCGCTGGTCTGGGCAATGGGCTTCATCTTCCTGTTCACCGTTGGCGGTGTGACCGGCGTGGTGCTGGCCAATGGCGGTATCGACGACGTGCTGCATGATACTTATTATGTGGTCGCGCACTTCCACTACGTGCTGTCCATGGGTGCAGTATTCAGCCTGTTTGCGGGCTTCTATTACTGGTTCCCGAAGATGAGCGGCAAGATGCACAGCGAATTCCTGGCGCATGCTCACTTCTGGGGCTTTTTCATCGGCGTTAACGTGATCTTTTTCCCGCAGCACTTCCTGGGGATGGACGGTATGCCGCGGCGTATCCCAGACTATCCTGATGCATTTGCCTATTGGAACCACATCTCCTCGATCGGCTATGAGATCATGGCGGCGTCGATGCTGCTGTTCTTCGCCAATCTGGTTTATGCCTTCGTGTGGGGCAAAAAGGCCGGGGATAATCCATGGGGCGAAGGTGCGACCACGCTGGAGTGGACATTGTCCAGCCCGCCGCCATACCACCAGTTTGAAACGCTGCCCGTGATTGAGGATCATCAAGACTATCACGACCACCGCCCGGCTACTGCCTGACGATGGCCCAATCCCGCCTCGGCGGGACGCAGACCTAAATAGGCAGGGGCGCGCCGGTCACGGGGCGCCCCTGATTTTTGAAACCCTGAGGGATATTGCCGCTCTGGCCCTGACTTGAAATATGACGTCTGCGACCGCCCGCCCACTGCCCGCCGAATGGCGCGATTTTTTTGCTCTGACCAAGCCGCGCGTCATGACGCTGGTGATCTTCACCGGACTGTGCGGGCTATTGGCGGCGCCGGGGCATATTCATCCGGTGCTGGGTTTTACCGCGATCCTGTGCATTGCGCTGGGGGCGGGCGGGGCTGCGACGCTGAACCAGTGGTGGGAAGCCGGGATTGATGCCGGCATGAAGCGTACAGCCGGCCGCCCCATTCCGTCCGGACGGATGGCGCCCACCAATGCGCGCGATTTCGGGATAGCGCTGTCAGTTGCTTCGGTGCTGATCATGGGGCTGGGGATCGGCTGGTTGGCAGCTACAATCTTGCTCGTATCAATCCTTTATTATGCGGTGGTCTACACCATCTGGCTCAAACCGCGGACACCGCAGAATATCGTGATTGGTGGCGGGGCCGGGGCGTTCCCGCCGATGATCGGGTGGGTGGCTGTGACCGGGCACGTTACGTTGATGCCAGTGCTGCTGTTCGCGATCATCTTCATGTGGACCCCGCCGCATTTCTGGGCGTTGGCGCTGTTCATCAAGAGCGATTACGCCAAAGTCGGCATTCCGATGATGCCGGTGGTGCGCGGGCAGGCTTCCACACGCAAGCAAATCCTCGCCTATACAGTGTTGCTGGTGCCAATTGCCGGCGCGCCATGGTTCATCGGGGAAACAGGCGCGATCTACGGGGTTACTGCGCTGGCACTTTCGTTGCTCTTTCTTGCGCTATCCTTGCCCGTGGCTTTCCGCCGGTCTGAAGATGGCGACGCGATGAAGCCTGAAAAACGCCTGTTCGCCTTCAGCATCATCTATCTATTCGCGCTGTTTGCCGCTCTGGTCGTAGACAGGATAGCAGCGCATCAGGGAATTTTTGCATGACACCCGAAGAAGAGACCGAATTTCGCCGCCGCCAGAGAGGGCGCAATCTTGCGCTCGGTGGGCTGCTGGTTTTCCTCGCGATCCTGTTTTACGCCATCACGCTGGTTAAAATCGGGAGCTGACGCTGGTGGCATTTGCGATTCCCAACAAGAATGCACGGATTGGCCTGATGGCTGCGCTAGGCGCGCTGGCCATGCTCGGTATGGGTTTTGCCGCAGTGCCGCTCTACCGGTTGTTCTGCCAGGTTACGGGATTTGCCGGAACTACGCAGCGTGCCAGCCTAAGCGACGCCGCGTTGGCCGAACGTATGGCGCAAAGTGCAGGAGCGCCGACTATGTCGGTCCGTTTCGATGCCAATGTCGCGCCCGATTTACCGTGGGAATTCCGTGCCGAAAGGGCAACCGATACGGTGCAGATCGGCGTTCGCGATCTGGCGTTTTTTGTGGCCCGTAACGATAGCGACAAGCCAATTACCGGCAATGCGACCTTCAATGTCGAACCCGATCAGGCCGGACGCTATTTCAACAAGATTCAGTGCTTCTGTTTTACCGAACAGACGCTCCAACCGGGGCAGGAGGTGCGTATGCCAGTGCTGTTCTATATCGACCCTGCGATCAAACAGGACGAGAACGCTCGCGATCTGGAGCAGATCACCTTGAGTTATACATTCCACAAGGCGCTTGATTCTGCGCCCTGATTGAACGAAGCCAAATTTGCCGCGATTGGGGCACTGGACCAATACCGCATAGCCCTTTAAGAGCATGCCAAACCGATGTGACAGGACACGAGATTCATGGCCGGTAATGTAAACCACGAGTATCATATTCTTCCGCCCGACATCTGGCCCCTGCTGGGCTCGATTTCGGCGCTGACCTTCACCAGCGGGATGGTGCTGTTCATGCACAACCTGCCGCACCACGCCATTGTGCTGGGGCTGGGGATTGCCGGTCTGATCGCAACCTTTTTCAGCTGGTTTTCCAACATCGTGAATGAAGCACAGTCGGGCTATCACACGCCGGTAGTCCAGCTGCATTTGCGTTACGGCATGATCCTGTTCATCGCGTCGGAAGTGATGTTCTTCGTCGGCTGGTTCTGGAGCTGGTTTGACTTCTCCTTGTTCCCCAGCACGATTTCCGAAGTGGTTGGCGGCGTCTGGCCCCCAAAAGCGATCAAGGCAGTGCTCGACCCGTTCAACCTGCCGCTGCTCAATACCATGATCTTGCTGTGTTCGGGCACCACGGTGACCTGGGCGCACCATTCGCTGATCCACGGTGATCGCAAAGGTTTGAAAACCGGCCTGCTGCTTACGATCCTGCTCGGCATGCTGTTTACCAGTATTCAGGCGTTTGAATATGCCCATGCGCCGTTTGCGTTTGGCACCAACACTTATGGCTCGGCCTTTTACATGGCGACCGGGTTTCACGGTTTCCACGTCTTGGTCGGTACGATCTTTCTGGCCGTGTGCCTGTTCCGTGCGATCAGGGGGCATTTCACTCCGCGTCAGCATTTTGGTTTCGAAGCGGCGGCATGGTATTGGCACTTCGTTGATGTCGTGTGGCTGTTTCTGTTCGTGGTGGTTTATGTCTGGGGTGGTTGGGGCGCGACCCTAGCTTGATGGTGCCTGACAATTCCGCTTCAGAAAAGGGGCAGCCTTCCATCGGACAGGCTGCCCTTTTCGGTTTGTGCCCATCCTGCGGCGCGCGCACCCTGTTCAGCGGATGGGTGAGGTTTGCGCCCAAATGCAGAGTGTGCGGATTGGATCTGTCGCAATTCAATGTTGGTGATGGGCCCGCTGCGTTTCTGATCCTGATCGTGGGCGCGATTGTGGTCGGGTTGGCGGCATGGCTGCAAGTGGCCATTGCCCCGCCTTTCTGGGTCCACATGATCCTGTGGCTGCCGCTTTCGACCTTGCTGGTGATCATCGGCCTGCGTGCGGCCAAGGCGGCGCTGATTTTGGCCGAGTATCGCAATCGCGCAGGTGAGGCGCGTCAGGGGCCAGAGCATGGGCCTGGGTATGGGCAGGACAAGCAGCGATGAAATTGCGTGATATTCCGGTGGCTTCGTCGCTCATCGTGCTGGCGGCAGTGGGCACAATGATCTGGCTGGGTTTTTGGCAGCTGGACCGGCTCAAACAGAAAGAAGCACTGCTCGCGCATTATGCTGCAGCCCAGAAGGATGATACGCTGGCCGCTTTTCCGCAAGGCGAAGATGCAATCACAGACCTGCTTTACCGCAGGAGCGCGTTCGATTGCCGCAAGGTTGACGGCATTCGCTCGGTTGCTGGCGAATCGTCCAATGGAACCAGCGGCTGGGCCCATATCGCGACCTGCACATTACCAGATGGCGGCAGCGGCCAAGTGGCTCTGGGCTGGTCACAGGACCCGCAAGCGCCCGCATATGTGGGCGGACGGGTGTCAGGTATTATTGCGCCCGGCGGTAGAATTGTCGCTGATCCGCCGCTTGCCGGTCTGGCTGCTCTGGCACGGCCCGATCCAGCCAATATTCCCAACAACCACCTCGCTTACGCTTGGCAGTGGTTCATCTTTGCAGCGACTGCGCTGGTAATTTATACGCTGGCGCTGCGCCGCCGGCTTCTCGCCAAGTGAGCCAGCAGCAGCTGGACTTTGCGCCGCTAAAGTCCGGCTCGCTTGCTCTCCGCCTGCGCCGCCGCTAACCGCGCAGACGCTATGGACTATATTTCCACTCGCGGCGCTGCGCCGATACTCGATTTTGAAGGAGTGACGCTGGCTGGGCTGGCAAGCGACGGCGGTCTGTATCTGCCAAGCGAATGGCCGCGCTTCAGCGAGGCGGAGATCGCAGCTATGGCGGGGCTGCCCTATGCCGAACTGGCCGCAAAAATC
Source organism: Erythrobacteraceae bacterium (assembly GCA_024642545.1). GTDB lineage: Bacteria > Pseudomonadota > Alphaproteobacteria > Sphingomonadales > Sphingomonadaceae > Allopontixanthobacter. The sequence continues at coordinate 19,952 of JAHEAW010000016.1, read as the reverse complement.
ATGCAGCCATTTGTGGGTGGCAGTCTGACAGTGGGGGAGCTGCGAGCGCTGTGCGGTCAGGCCTATGGCCGGTTCGCCCATGCTGCGGTTACGCCGCTGGCCCAGCTTGATGAGCAGCAGTGGCTGCTCGAGCTGTTTCATGGCCCAACGCTCGCATTCAAGGATGTGGCCCTGCAATTGCTGGGGCTGTTGTTTGAAAAATTTCTCGGGCGCACCGGCCAGAACCTGACGATTATCGGCGCGACCAGCGGCGATACCGGCTCTGCCGCGATTGACGCAGTTGCCGGGCGCGAGCGGATCGATATTTTCATGCTCCACCCCAGGGGCCGCGTGAGCGATGTTCAGCGGCGCCAGATGACCACCGTGCTCGCGCCCAACATTCACAATATTGCGATTGACGGCAGTTTTGACGATGCGCAAGCGATGGTGAAACGGATGTTCCGTGATCCTGAAATGACGGGGCGTTTCAACATTGGTGCGGTCAATTCGATCAACTGGGCGCGGCTGATGGCGCAGGTGGTGTATTACTTCGCCGCTGCGCTGCAGCTCGGTTCGCCCCGGCGGGATGTGGCCTTTTCCGTCCCCACGGGTAATTTTGGCGATGTCTTTGCCGGTTATGTTGCAGCGCAGATGGGTTTGCCAATCCGGCAGCTGATTGTAGCGACCAATATCAATGATATTCTGCACCGTGCGTTGTCTGAAGGGGATTATTCAGCGGGTGTCGTGACGCCCACTGCCGCGCCGTCGATGGATATTCAGGTCAGTTCCAATTTTGAACGGTTGCTGTTTGATTGCGGCGGGCGCGACGGGGCATCGCTGGCGGCACAAATGGCCAGTTTCGAAGCCAATAAGGCGATGCGGCTGACCAATGCCCAGCGCAGCGGGACAGCTGGCCTGTTCACAAGCGCACGCGCCGACGCGACCGAAATGGCTGAAGCGATGCGCTGGGCCAGCGAAGCGTGCGGCGAGATTATCGATCCGCATACTGCGATCGGCCTCCATGCAGCGCGCGCGGCGGGCCTTGACGCTGCAACTCCGGTCGTAACGCTGGCGACTGCTCATCCGGCAAAATTCCGCGATGCGGTTGAGCGGGCGACCGGCTTTCGGCCGCATTTGCCGGCACGCGTGGGCGATTTGTTTTCACGCGAAGAAGCTTATACCGAACTGCCCGGCGATTATGCGGCAGTGGCCGAATTCGTCAGCACTAACGCTACGCCGAGCAGCTGATGGCTCAGCTGATCGAAGCACCTGTGATCCTCGAAGGTCAGGCATGGCATGACTATGGCCTGGTTGACAGCGGGAATGGCCGCAAACTTGAACGCTATGGCGGCTACCGCTTCATTCGACCTGAAGCACAAGCAATGTGGGCGCCGCGCAGGGGTGATTGGGACGCGCACGGTGAATTCGTTCCCGGTTCGGATGAGGACGGCGGCGGACGCTGGCGGTTTGACAAGGACGTGCCCGGTGCTGGCTGGCCCCTATGCTGGCGGGAGGTCAATTTTACTGCACAGTGTACACCGTTCCGCCATCTCGGCTTCTTCCCCGATATGGCCCCGGTGTGGGACTGGATGCGAACGCAACTGGCGGGAAAGGACGATGCGCAGACGCTCAACCTGTTCGGCTACACCGGGGTAGGAAGTCTGGCGCTGAGCGAATGCGGCGGCGTGACGCATGTTGACGCTTCGAAGAAGTCGGTTGCACAGGCGCAGGACAATGCCGCGCTGGCCGGAATGGCGGACCGTCCGATCCGGTGGCTGGTCGATGATGCAGCCAAATTCACGGCGCGCGAGGTACGGCGCGCTCGCCGTTACGATGGGATCATCCTCGATCCGCCTAAATTCGGGCGCGGGCCCAAGAATGAAACCTGGCGGATCGAGGAAGGGCTGGCCCCGCTGGTCAGCGATTGCAGGTTCCTGCTTGATGAAAACAGCCGCTTCCTGTTTCTGACCGTCTATGCCGTGCGCATGTCCAGCTTGGCGCTGGGCGGTTTGCTCGCCGAATTGTTCACTGATCTACCCGGTACTGTCGAGCATGGCGATCTGGCGGTGCGTGAGGAGGGGGAAAAGGGCCGCTTGCTCCCTACCGCAATTTTCGCACGCTGGCGAATTACCGGCTAAGGCGCAGTCATGACCGATTCGCTGATTCTTGAAGTTGCCGACTTTGAACAGGATGTCCTGACAGGCATCTATTCGGAAGAGACGGGCAAACCGCAGCCGCTGCGAATTTCGATGTCCGTCAAGCTGAAATGCGCCGATCACTATGCGCCAGATACCTCGCTCGGTGTCAGCAAGAATTACATGGATCTGAAGTTCGCCGCGAGCAAGGCCCTGCCCGAAGGTGTTCATTTTCAATTGATTGAAGCTGTAGCTGACCACATTATCGAAACGCTGATGGTGCAAGATACCCGGATTGAGGCTGTAACGGTCAAAATTATCAAACTGGCCATTGCAGAAGCGAATGAAAAGATCGGTATTACGCTGACCAGAGAACGGCGCTGAATTCGATGGTGGAGGCAGATCAGGCCGTTTTGCAAATCGACCGCTTGCCTGCCGGGGCAGTTTCTGCCGCAGCCGAATTTCATGCCGAATGGCTGCCGGGCGCGGTGCGGCGGCTGCGTGAGGAATGCCGCGCACTTGTGCTGGTGCTGCCGCCAGCTACGTATGAACACAATGATTGGCGGCGCGCCGTGGTCCGCGATCTGGCGCGCGAACATGCGCCCCAGCGGATCAATATGATTGCCGGGCAAAGTGATGCAGAAATCGCTGCAGCGCTGGATTATCTGGCCAAGGCTCCCGGAGTCACCGGCCAATATCTCGTGCTTGCCTGCACTGGCGCTGGCCATGTTGCGGATGTGCCGGGCTGAACGATGGCGATAAGGATTCTCTTTCTTGGCCCATTAGTGGATATCGCCGGGATGTCGGAGATGGAACTGGCTGGGCCGCTCGATTGGGCCGGGCTGCTGGCCGCGGTTAGCCCGGAGACGGCTCAGCACTTGGACGACGAGCGGGTCAAGGTAGCTTGTGCCGGACGGGTGCTGGCGGATCGGCATTTGCTCGCAGCGCAGGACGGGGATGAGGTGGCGTTGCTGCCTCCAGTCAGCGGTGGCTGAGGGGACCGTATCGGTCCGCTTGCTGGACACGGGTTTTTCACCCGCCGAAGCGCTGTCGCAGTTTGCCCACCGACACCCTGACGCCGGGGGAATTGCCAGCTTTACCGGGCAAGTGCGTGCAGGAGGCGGGGTGACCGCGCTCGAGCTGTCGCATTATGAGCCGCTGACATTGCCCGAAATGGAACGCCTCGCGAGGCGCGCCAGCGCGCAATTTGCGCTTGATGGCGTGCTGGTGTGCCATCGGATCGGTTTGATGCAACCCGGTGATCCGATTGTGCTGGTCGCGGCAGCAGCGCCGCACCGGCGCGAGGCCTTGGAGGCGGCCGATTTCCTGATGGATCACCTGAAAAGTGCAGCCTGGTTCTGGAAACGGGAAATGCGGGGCGACACTTGGCACTGGATCGAACCGAGGCTGCAAGATCACCGCGATCTGGCCCGCTGGAAATAATTGGCGCAGATTTGATCAGGATCAAAGCGCAGCTGCCCATCAGCCGCCATAAGCATCCCTGCACAAGGGAGCGTAAATCATGTCCAGACATCTCAGCCGTGACGTCATTTCGACACAGGCGTCTATCGTCAAAGCTCCGGCCAGGATGCCGGTGGCAGATCGTAGCTTTGAACTGCCCAAGGGCCTCTATTTCACGACTGCGGGCTGCTATCTTGCCTTTCTTGTTATCCTTTCGACCGCATTTTCCAGCCCGGGCTTGCTGATTCCGATGGCAATCTGCGGCATTCTTTTGCTTGGCTACTTCGGCGTTCCGGCCCTGTGGACCAGAATGGCGCCTGAAAGCCGCACTCAGCCCATGGCGTGGCAGCAATTGAGGAGCCGGGGTATTGCGACCCACACCGGCCACCTTTCTGGGTCAGAGGCAGCAATCCAGATGTTGGTTCTGCCCGTGCTGATCGTCATGTGGGCTCTGGCAGTAGTGACCATCGCTGCTCTAATCTGAGGGCGAGTAAACGCCACTGGCATGCCGGAGGGGCGCGGGATTGATCAGTTCAATCCCGCGCAAACCACTTCGCCGGATTGCTCCGGCCTTTTCCAGCTTTGATAGCTGCCGACTGATTGTTTCGATTGTCAGGCCCAGCATATTGCCCATCTCGCCGCGGGTCAGGGGCAGATCAAACATATGCGCCGGATGACACGGCGAATCGCTGGCGGCAGAGGCCATTTCCAGCAGCAAGCTGGAGACTTTTTCTGTTGCGCTGTTGCGCCCGGCCAAGTTGAGCAGATGGCGGCTGGCGTGCAGATCTTCTTGAGATCGCCGCAGCAGTGCCTGTGCCAGTGCAGGGTAACGGCCGACCGCTGCTTCCATATCGGAGTGGGAAAAGGTGCATAGCGTGCTGTCAGTCAGCGCGACGACGTCATGATGCGCAAACGGCTGGAACAGCTCCCCGACAAAGCCAGCCGGGTGAACCAGCGCGAGGATCCGTTCTTCCCCATCTTCACTGAACGAAGTGACCTTCAGCGCGCCGCTGACCAAGGTGGCACAGGCAGTGTCCGTATCCCCGGCGCGGAACAAGGTTTCGCCGCGGGCGAGATGCCGCGTGCGGCCAGCTTCCGCCATAGCGGTGCGTTCTTCGTCAGTCAGAGCAGAGCAGGCTGCACGATCGCGTACGGGACAACTGGCGCAAGCGAGGCTCATGACGCCAGCTTCCCGCGCAGACTTGCCAGAATATGGTCTTCTTCGCCGAGCATAGCGGTTACCGCGCCGCGTGCCTGCTCAATCTTCTCCCGCTGCGTGAATGCCAGCGCTGCTTCAGTGTAAAGCGTGTCAAGGTCGCCGAGCGGCACTGCAGCGGCGCTGCGGGACGATTCCAGCCCAGCCAGCGCAACTTGCGCGCTGGCCCACTGATCGCTTTCAATCACGGCCCCTCGCGCAGCGTTAACCAGCTTTGCTGCGCCTGGCTGCGCTTGCATAAAGGCAGCATGGGCTGTCTCGGCCTGGCCCTGCAGCTGCGCCAATCGGGTTGCCAGATCGGCGTTGAGCGCGGTTGGCTCAGGCGGTGTTGAAAGCGCAGGGGGCGACGAAAAACCGCGGTGCATACGTTCTGCATTGCGGATTTTGAGTGATGGGTAGTCTGGCCCCGCGGCACAGGCAGAAAGCAGTCCCAGCGCGCTCAGAGCGGTAAAATTCGCTCGGCAAAGGATAGATCGACCAGTGAACATGGCTGCGACCTTAGACATGCTCGCGCCGTCTTGCTAGCATCTGCGTGGGCGGTAGCGCATGAATAGCTTGTGAAATCGGTAATCAAAGGGCTGTTTCAGGCGACTTGGGCGTTGACTTGAGCGCTACCATCCCTTAACGGCCTGCATCTTTCCGGGGCCCGCCAATGGCGGCGTGTCGGTCGCGCCGGTTTCTCAGTGGGGCTGGCACAGCATTTAGATTGAAAGTGAAATGACCATGTTCGCAGTTGTGCGCACGGGCGGCAAACAATACCGGGTTGCTGCTGGAGACAAGATTGCAGTTGAAAAGCTCAGCGGCGAAGCTGGTGATACGGTAACGCTGGCTGATGTCCTGCTCGCCGGCGAAGGCGATTCGGTTGCTGATGCATCGAAGGTAGCCGTTTCGGCTGAAATCATCGCGCAGGCGAAGAGCGACAAGGTCATCGTCTTCAAGAAGCGTCGCCGTCATAATTACCGGCGCAAGCAAGGCCACCGTCAACAGTTGACGCTGCTGCGGATTCTGTCGGTGGGTGATGCCAAGGCTGCTCCCAAGAAGGCTGCCGCAGCAGCGCCGAAGGCAGAGGCTGCGCCCAAGGCCGTTGAAGCAGAGGCTGCACCGGCCAAGAAAGCCACTGCGCCCAAGGCTGCTGCCGAACAGGCCGCACCTGCGAAGAAGGCTCCTGCAAAGAAGCCTGCCGCCAAGAAGCCCGCTGCCAAAAAAGCAGCCGATAAGGAATAAGTCGCAAGACTTCGGAGTAGTTAGAGATGGCACATAAAAAAGCAGGCGGTTCATCCCGCAACGGTCGCGACTCAGCAGGTCGCCGCCTTGGTGTGAAGAAGTTCGGCGGTCAGGAAGTGATCGGCGGCAACATCATCGTGCGCCAGCGCGGCACCAAATTCTATCCGGGCAATAATGTCGGCATGGGCAAGGACCATACGTTGTTTGCTCTGGGCGAGGGCCGCGTACGATTCCACGCGGGCAAACTTGGCCGCAAATATGTGTCGGTCGACATTATGGCCCAAGCCGCCGAATAATCGGACGATTCAATAACAGGATCGTCCCACAGGATGGTCCAGCCGGATAAATCCGGCACCTAAGAGGGAGAAAGGACCACCTGTTTCAGGGGGTCTGTCTCCCTCTTGTCGTTTCTCCCTCTCAAATTTGGCGCAGGCTGACGAAAATCGCTTTCGCCGCAACGGGAATGTCATGCACTGCGCCTAACGGGAAGCCGTTAGAGCGGGGCAAGGCGAGAGGAGAAGCGCAGTGTTCCATAGAAGTGAAAGGCTGTTCCTGCGGCCAGCATGGCCCGAGGATTGGCAGGCGATTTGGGCAGGTGTGTGCGATGAAGGTGTGGTGCGGAACCTGGCCCGCGCGCCGTGGCCCTATGGCGAGCATGATGCGCGTGAATTTGCCGGGCTGGCGCAGGACCAATACTTGCCGCATTTCCTCATTACCTTGCCCGGCAGCGGAGTGATCGGCAGTGCTGGTCTGGCCGAGCGGGACGGCGCTGCCGAGCTTGGCTATTGGATTGCGCGCAGTCATTGGGGCCGGGGCTTTGCTACCGAAGCTGGTCGCAGTGTGATCGAGATTGCCCGGTCGCTGGGCCATCGGCGTCTGAAGGCGGGTCATTTTGTCGACAACCCAGCATCGGGCAAAGTGCTGCGCAAGCTGGGCTTCCGGCCAACTGGCGCGCTGCGCCTGCGGTTCAGCCGCGCGCGTGGCTGCGACGTACCTTCAGCCGAGTTCGAGTTGGAACTGGCTGAGCCGACGTGCCAAATGCCGCAAGCTGCCTGAGCGCCATCACCTGACATAAAGAAGGCCCCGCAAATGAGTGCGGGGCCTTTGTTTTATTCACATCAGACAGATGGTGCGCAGATCATGCAGCGGGCATCAACGCATCCGAAAAATCGCCTTCATACATACCGATCAGCGCGCGATCATCGTGGTTCCACGGATGGAAGCCGGGCATGAAGAAGGCCAGCCATTGCGGGATGATCCGGCGCAGGAAGCCGGGCTTCCACAGCAGATAGGCGGCAATTTTCCATTTCCATTTGGCACCGGTCAGCCCGTCCTGCGCGAGCAGTTCAGCCACGTCGGCGGTGCGATGGGCAATGAAGCGGCAGGTCACGATCAGCATCATGATCGACTTGATGCGCCAGCGCCGGAACCTGCCCCAACCGCGCGTCGCGTGCAGCCAGGTATCATATGCAACGCCCTTATGCTCGATCTCTTCGGCTGAATGCCAGCGCCACAAATCGCCCAGATCGCCGTCGGCACCTTTAAGATGGGCGGGGTTGGCGAGCAGTTCCTGCCCCAGCATAGCGGTGAAATGTTCCAGCGCCATAGTTGCCGCCAGATTGAGGACCTGCGGCCGCCCCTTGGTCAGCGCGAGCATCTCCTCTACCCGCTGGTCGATAAACTGAATGTCGTAGCCAGCGCTTGCAGCCAGCTTGTTGAAAACGATGTGTTCACGCGTATGATTGATTTCCTGCCGCACAAAGGCGCGGATCTCTGCGGTCAGCTTGGGTGAGGCGCCGTCACGAAACGCCTTCACCGATTCGATGAAATAGGCTTCGCCGCGTGGGAAGGTGGCGCTGAGGGCGTTGAACCAAGCAGTGCCAACCGGATCGCCGTTGAGCCACCAGCGGCGCGTCGCGGCGCCATCGCGGGCAAAGCGGCGGTCACGTACGATTATGTCATGGTGGACTGGGCTGCGGGATTGCCTATCAAGATCAAAGGTAGTGGGCGCGTTCATTGACGGGTCCTTGTGTTACTGACATTAATGTTAATAGTGTTTACTTACATGAGTGTCAATAAGGTTCCTGTGCGCACTCGCAATTGCTGTTCCAATGGGCCATAAGCAGGGCGACACAGGTTCGGGCACGGATAATTATGGCTACTCGCAAACGTCTATCGCCAGAGGAATCGCGCACCGCAGCGCTCGAAGCTGCACGCGGGCTGTTGATTGAAAGCGGCCCGCAATCGGTGACTCTCAAAGCGGTGGCAGGGCGAATCGGGCGCACGCACGCCAATCTGCTGCATCATTTCGGTTCTGCCTCTGGCTTGCAGAAATCGTTGGCTGAACATCTCGCCTGGACAGTGTGCGAAACGATCAAGGATGCGGTCCGGGCCAGCCGGGTCGGGCTGGGCACGCCGCGCGAAGTGGTCGACCTTGCGTTCGATGCATTTGACAAGGAAGGCGCAGGGGCGCTTGCCGGGTGGATGCTGCTGACCGGGAATGAGGATGCGCTCGACCCGATCATCGAGGCAATCCATGCGCTGGTGGATGAAATCGCGCCGGAGGAAGCCGAACATGGCCGCGTCAGCCAGATGCGAGTGCATGAAGACACGCTGACGCTCGTCCTCCTGGCACTGGGTGATGCGCTGATGGGGCAGGCGCTGGCCAATTCGCTTGGTTTGCCGCGCCAGACTGCGCGCGACCGCGCAGAGCAATTGCTGATTGCATCAGTTGAAGAGCATATGACCAATCAATGAGCGGTGCCTACGGGGCTTCGGCAGTACCCAGAGCCATCCAAGGGGGCGCCAGCTCAGGCGGAATATCTTCGGTTCTCAAATGGTCGATTGCAAAACCAAGATCAGTATAGGCAGCCACTTGCCGCTTTGGGTCAGAGCGGCTTAGCGGGACTACCACTAGCCGCCTGTTGACTTTGTGCCGCCAGTTCATCCGCGCTGTATTCTCCTGCCCAATATAGCAGCCTTTGGTGAAGGACACGCCGTTCAATTCAGTCGCATTGGTCTCAAGCCATAATATATCAACCAGTTCGGCCCGCCCTTCAGGTACGCCAAGTGACAGGCGGTGGGCGCGCCACGCCGCATCTGCAGATATATCTGCAGCATCGATCGGGGCAAGCCAGCGCTGACCAAGGTCACCCAGACGCGGATCAGCGGCGCCGCCATCGCCCGGAACGCGCTGCCAATGGACTGCCAGCGCTGGGTCGCGCTCAATAGTGATCTTGCGCCGCAATCTGTAGAGCGACAGGCGCTTGACCAGATCATCTGCCGCCGCTGCTTCGCAATCGAGCAGCAACTGGCCATCTCCGGCGGGCCAGACGAGGAAATCAAACATCGCCTTGCCTTGTGCGCTGAGCAGCCCGGCATAAGCGGGTAGCGCGCCAGTGATATCATTGGTCACCAGGCCTTGCAGAAAGGCTCCGACATCTTCGGCACCATCCTGCGGGATCAGCCGAATTACGGCGCGGTCGAACAAACGGCTTGCGATCATGCAACATAAGTGGACCTGTGGGGACAAAAATCAACTCTGCTGGCCCGCGCGCAAAGTCCTGCTATGGCACCGCCATGCCGCTGCGCAGTTTCCTGTCCCTGATCTTCATCTGCGTGTTGTGGGCGCTCAACACTGTGGTTAGCCGCCTGGTGGTGGAGGGGCTGCAAGTCCCGCCGCTAGCCTATGCGGCGATGCGTGCGGTGGTGGTAACGCTGGTGCTGCTGCGCTGGCTGCTGCCGTTGCCGCCGCGCTGGCCGTGGGTGGCGCTGGTGACTTTCATGATCAGCGGCGGATCATTTGCGCTGCTGTTCATTGGCCTGCGCGACGCCACGCCGTCATCTGCCGCAGTTGTCAGCCTGTCGGGCGCGCCGCTGACCGTGATCTTCGCAATCCTGATTCTGAAGGAGCAGGTCCGCTGGCGCAGGGGAGTGGGCATTGCCCTTGCGTTTCTTGGCGTCGCGGTCGCAGTCGCTTCGCCCAGCGCCTGGTCGGGCAGCAATGGTCTGCTATTTGTCGGCCTGTCCGCAATCGTTGGTGCGCTTGGCTCGGTGTGGCTCAAGCAGATTGACCTGCCGCCGCTGCGTTTGCAGGCATGGGCCGGGCTGGTTTCCACGCTGGTGCTCATTCCGCTCAGCGCGGTTACGGAAAGCAGGCAAGAAATGACCGTACTGGCGGGCGGTTGGCGCTTTGCCGCTGCGCTGGGTTTTTCCGCGCTTGTAGTCTCGGTATTCGCGCACACTGCTTATTTTCGCCTGCTGCGTGATCATGATGCCAATCTGGTCGCCCCGTTGACCCTGATGACGCCGATCTTCACCATCGCGCTGGGCGCATTTATCACGCATGACCATGTCGGGCTGCAATTGCTGGTCGGGGCCGCGATTGCAGGGGCTGGCGTGCTGGTAATCCTGGTCCGGCCCAGCAGGGCCTTGTTCAAACCGCTGCTGGTACGCGGGCGAATTTGACGTGACACTGGTGACAAAGCATGCGTCTGGCGCCAAGGGATAAGGTATGGATTCGCCCACTAGCTTGACCCTGCGCCGCCCCGATGACTGGCATGTTCATTTGCGCGATGGTGATCTCATGCGCGGTGTTGTGCTGCACACCGCCCGGCAATTTGCCCGCGCAATTGTTATGCCGAACCTGTCCCCTCCGGTGACCAGCTTTGTTGCTGCTGCTGCCTATCGTGAGCGTATTCTCCGGGCCTTGCCGCAAGAGATGGATTTTACCCCGCTGATGACTGCCTATCTGACTGATGTCAGCGACCCGGACGAATTGGCGCACGGGTTTGCCGAAGGGGTGTTCACTGCGGCCAAGCTATATCCTGCCAATGCCACCACTAATTCCGCCTATGGAGTGAGTGATATTTCAGCGATCCGTCCAGCGCTCGAGCGGATGCAGGACATCGGCATGCCGCTGCTGGTACACGGCGAGGTTACCGATCACGACGTCGATATCTTTGACCGCGAGGCGGTGTTTATCGACCGCACGATGAGCGGGATCATCCGCGAAATGCCCGCCCTTAAGGTAGTGTTCGAACATATCACCACCCAAGATGCAGTGCAATTTGTTGAAAGCGCGGGTGATAGGGTGGCTGCAACCATCACTCCGCAGCATTTGCTTATCAACCGTAATGCCATGCTGGTTGGCGGCATTCGTCCGCATGCCTATTGCTTGCCAGTTGCCAAGCGTGAGAAACACCGGCTGGCTCTGCGCCGCGCGGCCACCTCAGGTTCGGCGAAGTTTTTTCTTGGCACGGATAGTGCGCCGCATGCGGTTGGCGCGAAGGAGAACGCTTGCGGCTGCGCGGGAATTTTCAACGCCCCCTATGCGCTGGAAAGCTATGCTACCGTGTTCGAAGAGGAGGGCGCGCTGGACCAGCTTGAAGCTTTTGCTTCAGAAAATGGCCCGCACTTCTATGGCCTGCCGCTCAATCAGGGCACCGTTACGCTGGAACGCGCTGATGAGTTAGTGCCCGCCATGATCGATGCCAACGGGACGCAGATTGTGCCTTTCCATGCTGGTGAAACGCTGCGCTGGCGGCTCGCGCGTTAAGCCAGCGGGCGGGTCAGGCGGGCACGGTGCTTGGCCACAATATCCCACACGAACAGTGCAATTGCCGTCCAGATCAAAATGAAACAGGCCAGCTGTACCGGGTTCAATTGCTCGCCAAACACGAGCAGGCTGAGGAAAAAGACGATCGTTGGGGCAAGAAACTGGATGAAGCCGAGCGCTGAATAGTCCATCCGCTTGGCAGCGATTGCAAACAGCAGCAGCGGCGTGGCGGTCAGCACACCGCCCAGCATGATGGCCGCGCTGAGCTGCGGGCTATGAAAGAAGGCCGATCCAGCCGGGCTGTAGCTGTAATGCCAGGCGATCAACACGGCCGGTGTCAGCAAAATACTTGATTCGATGGTCAAGCCGGGCAGCGACCCGACCGCGACCTGTTTGCGCAGCAGCCCGTAAGTGCCAAAGCTGAAAGCGAGAGTCAGGCTGATCCATAGGGTCGCAAGCGCGCCGGCTATCAGCAGCGAAACGCCAATAGCCGCGACGATCACTGCCAGCCATTGCCGTTTGCTCAACGTTTCGCCCAGCACCAGCGTACCCAGCAGCACATTGACCAGTGGATTGATGTAATAACCCAGGCTGGCTGCCAGAACATGGCCGTTTTGCACTGCCCAGACATAGACCACCCAGTTGACCGCAATCAGCGCTGAACTGGCACAGAGCGTCAGCATAACCCGGGGTGTGCGCAGTGCCGCCAGCAATTCAGGGCCCTGTTTGCGTAACGCCACAATGACCAGACAGATCGGCAGTGTCCAGATGATCCGCCAGCCGACGAATTCGAACGCGGGCACGCTCTTTACCAAAATCAGATAGAGCGGAAGCAGACCCCAGATCAGATAAGCTGTAAAAGCCGCGGGAACCCCGGATTTCAGGGGAGTTTTAGGGGGCTGTGCTGCGTCCATCGGCAGCCTGTAGATGGGCCTGCCGTTGCCCGCAAGCCGCGTTTCGTCGCACAAAAATGCTCATCTCATCGCATCTGCGCAATTCTTTCAGCCTTGTTGCACTGCGTTCAGGAAAGGCGTCGTATCTATGAACAGGTCGATGGCGGTGATGGCATGTTCCCATGCGGTTTTTGCACGGCGCCAAAGTCATCAGAATTCAAATTTCGAACAGCAGGAGAGTAGAATGAAGATCAGAAATACAAAATTCGCCGCGCTCGCCCTGGCTATTCCTTGCGGGGCCATGGCGGTGCCAGCACTGGCCGCACCCGCATTTGAGGCGCCAATATACGGCGTTCATGCCAATCTTGCCCTGACTCACGGCGATACGGTTTATGATCACCGGGACGGTGATGACCGTGACGGAGACTATCGCGGGCGCTGGCATGGCCGCGAACATGATGATCGCGACTATCGCGGGTATCGGGGCGACCGCGGGTATCGCGGGTATCACCAAGTTTATTACGGTGAACCAGTCTATCGCGACACGCGCATCTGGCGCGGCAATGATGGGCGCTATTACTGCCGCCGTGAAAACGGCACTACCGGCCTGCTGGTCGGCGCCGTGGTCGGCGGCGTCATCGGCAGCGAAGTTGCCGAACGCGGTGACCGCACGCTCGGCGCAATTCTGGGTGCCGCAGGCGGCGCAATTCTGGGCCGCAGTATCGATCGCAGCAACGCCCGCTGCCGTTAACATCAGTAGCAATGCCGAATTCGGCGTTCAGCCAAACATGAAAAGCGTCCTGTTCCCTGCATGGGGGCAGGGCGCTTTGCCATTACGGTCTGTGGTTTCCTCATGTTACGAACGCAGCTTAAGTTATCTCGGCAAACCATCCCTTAACGAGACAGCGCGGATTTTAACCATCTTTGCAAAGCTTTCGTTAACCCCGATTGGCAAGAGCAAGGCAAGATTTGAATCAGTTTTGGAGTTGCCCCATGAATATCAGTACGAAATTCCGCGCACCGCTGGCCCTATCCGTGCTGCCACTGGCGCTGCTTGCTGCTTGCGGTGACAAAGCAGACAAGGACGCCAAAGGCCCCACTGATCCGGCTGAACAAGCCGCACTGAACGATCAGATCATGGTCGATCCTGATCTTGCGGGCCAGAATGAAGGCAACGCAGCGTTGACAGGCGGAGTAGAGCAGTCACTGCCTGCAATCGCGATGACGCCCGAAGTCATTCAGGCCGCCAAGGAAGACGCCATGGCGCTGGTCGGCGGGAGCGTAAACCTCAAACCCGCCGCAAAACCCGTGGTTCTGGCAGCGAATGCGCCGGACACCCCGACACTGACAGCAGCCGCCAGGGCCGCGGTGACGCCTGGCGGCTCCAATTGCGCATCGCTGGTAAAATATTCAGCCAATTGGGCGGCCAAGCTGCCAGTCGCGCTTCCGGTTTATCCGCGCGGCGCCACACAGGAAGCGGCGGGCACTGATGAAGGGCAATGCGCATTGCGCGTGGTAAATTTCCTGACCCCGGTCGCGCTGGAGGATGTGCTGGCTTTTTATACCACTCGCGCCGGATCAAATGGCTATTCCGCAGAGCATGTGAAAAAGGGCGGTGAGGATATATTGAGCGGGACCAAGGGGGGCGCATCCTATGTCATTTACGCGCACCGCCAGTCCAACGGCCTGACCAGCGTCGATCTGGTTACCAGCGGCAAATAGCCTTAATTGGTGAACCCGACCCCGACGCTGGCACGCGGCTGATCCAGTTCGCTGCTGGCCACCGGATAAGCGCAATAATCGGCCGCATAATAGGCTGCCGGACGGTGATTGCCTGACAGGCCCAGCCCGCCGAACGGAGCGCCCGATGATGCGCCATTGGTCGGTCGGTTCCAATTGACGATACCGGCGCGAATATTGGCCCAGAACCGGTTGTAATCCTGCGGAGTGCCGCCAATAAGTGAGGCTGACAGCCCAAAGCGCGTGCGGTTGGCTTCGGTAATTGCAGCATCGAAATTATCGACCTTAATTACTTGCAGCAAGGGTCCGAACAATTCCACATCGGGGCGGTCCGTCATTGCGGTAGTGTCAATGATCGCGGGCGAAAGGAACGGCAGATTGTCATCTGGCCGTGTCAAATGCTTGATCGCCTTGCCGCCGTTGGACAGGAAATAAAGGAAGCTTTCGACCAGTTGTTCAGCCGCGCGGTTATCGATCACCGGGCCCATGAATGGCGCCGGATTGGCGAAGGGCTCACCCACAATGATCCGCTTGGTCAGGCTGCGGACTTCTTCCATGATCGGATCATACATATCCTTGGTCACGATCAGCCGCCGCGCCGCGGTGCAGCGCTGGCCCGCGCTGGTGAAGGCAGATTGCACGATCAGCATGGCTGCATCGGTGATCTTGGGCGTATCGATCACCACAATCGGGTTGTTGCCGCCCATTTCCAGCGCCACAATCTTGCCCGGATTGCCAGCCAGTTTCTTGTTGATTGCAATACCGGCCTGCGCTGAGCCGGTGAACAGCACGCCGTCAATTCCCCGGTGGCTGACCAGCGCCTTGCCTTCTTCCGGACCGCCGGGAAGGAATTGCGCAACCGCGGCTGACAGGCCCGCTTTATGAAAACATTGCATCAGAAATTCGCCCGTCGCCGGGGTTTTTTCGCTGGGCTTGAAGATCACCACATTGCCGGCAATCAGGGCAGGCACAATATGGCCGTTCGGTAAATGGGCCGGGAAATTATACGGCCCAAGTACCACCATCACACCATGCGGTTTGTGACGCACAGCAGAGGTTCCTTGCAGCGCGCTATCGAATTTCTTCTGGCCAGTGCGTTCGGCATAGGATGTGACTGAAATTTCGACCTTGTTGATTACGGCTTCGACTTCGGTGCGCGCTTCCCACAGTGGCTTGCCCGTTTCGCGAGCGATCAGTTCGGCAAATCGGTCTGCTTCCTTGCGTACTTCATTGGCAAAGCGGCGGCAAAGCTCGATCCGGGTTGCGAGGGGCTGTGCCGCCCATGTCGGCCAGGCACGTCGCGCCCGATCAACCGCTTCGTCAACGTCGCCCGGATCGCTGCGCCACAATTCCTCACCCGTTGCAGGCTCGTAGGAAATGATTTCATTCACTGACACTGTGGTCTTGCTCTCTCTCCAAGCTGGCGCTGCAAGACCGTTTTATCGTCCCGCCCGCTGCTTGCTTTATAACGGGTAAACGTCGCTTCTAGTGCCCCATACGGCTGGGTCAATTATGCGGCGCATGAAATGCACATTCGCCCCGTGTGACGTTACGGCATTTACGCCTGAGGAAGGTGACCTGCCGGTTGGGGTGGTGGGCCAAGCGCTTGGCCCAGACGCCGGATCGATGCAACCTTGGCGAAAAGCGGCTGCCAGTCGTTGCGCTCGTCAATCGCAGACCAAAGCGATTCGACCTCGTCGATCAGCAGCGCTTCGGGCGCGGCCCCCCGCCAAAAGGCATCATCCTGCGGGGCCGGGTCATAGCCCGCCAGCGCTTCTGCCAATGCGCCTTCAGTATTCCTTCCGCCGCGGTGCCGCAGCCAGAACGCCTCTGGCTCCAGCCCAGTTTCGCGCATCGCCCGTTCGCTTGCGGCGACCAGCGCTGCATCGCGCTCTGGCCCGTTCGAGATCACGCCCATCCGCCAGGTCCAGCGGCGCGCGACGGCGGCCATATAGAGCGGGCCGAACCGCTCCAGCGCAGCAATCAGCGGCGGGGCATCAGCCAGATTGCGCAAGGCGACAGCGAGTTGGCCGCAATTCCAGTGCAGAGCCTCGGGCTGACGGCCAAAGGCGTACAGTCCCTGGTGGTCGAAATAGGCGGCAGTAAAGCCTGCATCCCAGCGCGGCAGCCATCGCCACGGACCATAATCGAAACTCTCGCCGGTAATATTCATATTATCAGTATTGAGCACGCCGTGGACAAAGCCTGCAACCATCCAGCTTGCAGCCAGATCGGCCAGCCGTTCGACCACCTGATGCAGCAATTGTACCGCAGGCAGGTCGCGCCCCGGCGCATCGGCGGGCGGCATCGGACCGGGATAATGGTGCAGGCAGTAATCCACCAGCGCCGTCATGTTGCCAGGCTGTTCCAGTACGGCCAGCCGCTGGAATGTGCCAATTCTGATATGGCCGTGGCTCAGCCGGACCAATACGGCCGAACGCGTGGGAGAGGGTTCATCACCGCGCTGCAAATGTTCGCCGGTTTCGATCACAGACAGCGTCTTGGAAGTGTTGACGCCTTGCGCCTCCAGCATCTCGGTAGCGAGAATTTCGCGTACTGCGCCCTTGAGGGTTAGCCGGCCGTCACCTGCCCGGCTGAAAGGCGTGGTGCCGGAACCTTTGGTCCCTAGATCAAGCAGTCGATCATCATTGGTGCGCAGCTGCGCTAACAGGAATCCGCGTCCATCGCCGAGCTCAGGATTGTAGACCCGAAATTGATGCCCGTGATATTTGAGCGCCAGCGGCTGCGGCAGATTGTCTGCCAACGGCACGAATCGTCCAAAATGTTCGCGCCATTGGTCATCGCTCAATTCACCTAGACCAATGGACTTGTCCCATCTGGTGTTGCGGAAGCGCAAGTCTGTCTGGGGAAAGTCAGCTGCTGCGACCGGCACGGCAAGCCAATCGGCCAATTCGGCAATACGCGGATCAGCGCGATAGCGGGCGGGTTGCGGTTCTTCGCGCATCAAGCGATAGTGGGGATGCGCGCTGTGTCTGGCAATCCCTGTCAAATTACAGAACGCACAGGTTTCGTTCTCCAGCAAGAAAGCGCCGGGATTTAATGGATTCAGCTTTTGAAGACCGCCATTGGGAAAGTCAGGACGGGTTATCCCTGCATTTTCGCGACTATCCGGCAAGTCCGGCGAAGGTGGATCGCCCGCCGCTGGTGTGTATGCACGGGCTGACGCGCAATGCCCGCGATTTTGCGCCATTGGCAGAACGCCTTTCACCTGATTGGCGCGTGATCGTCCCGGAAATGCGCGGCCGCGGCGAAAGCGAATATGCCAAGGATTATATGACGTATAATCCGCTGACTTACGTTGCCGATGTGGAAGCCTTGCTGGTGCAGGAAGGCATCAGCAAGTTTGTAGCTTTCGGGACTTCGCTGGGCGGGCTGATGACGATGTTGATGGCCGCCAAGGATCCTTCGCGTCTGGCCGGGGCGATGCTTAACGATATCGGGCCGGTGGTCGACCCGGCAGGGATCGACCGGATCCGCGATTATGTCGGACAGGGCCGCAGCTTCCCCAGCTGGATGCATGCCGCGCGCACGTTGCAGGAATTACACAGTTCAGCGCATCCCAAATTCGGAATCGATGAATGGCTGGATATGGCCAAGCGCGGCATGGTTTTGCAGCCCAATGGCCGGATCGGTTTCGATTATGACATGAACATCGCCGAACCGTTTCAGCAGGCTGACGGGGCCGCTCCGCCCAATCTGTGGCCTGCATATGAAGCGCTGCGGGGAATTCCGCTGCTGATCCTGCGCGGGGCCCTGTCCGATTTGCTGATTGCGGAAACTGCTGGCGAAATGCAGCGCCGGATTCCCGAAGCTGAGATTGTGACGGTCGCCGACGTTGGCCATGCCCCGATCCTGGACGAGCCGGAAGCGGTGGCTGCGATCGACCGGCTGCTGGCAAAAATTGGCTAGGCCAGGGCAGATGGGCCGGCTCCAATGAGCCGCGGTAAGGCCTGCATGCCGCATATTCTGCACTTGCATTCGACCTTTGCTGCGGGCGGAAAGGAACTGCGCTGTACGCGCCTGATCAATGCGTTTGGGCCCGGCGTGGCGCATTCGATTGTCTCGGCGGTGCCGGAACGCATGGAAGCGATGCAGCACATCCTGAAGCAAATCTCCGTCGCTTATCCGCAGGATTTCCCGCCGCTGGCGGGTAAACCCTTTCCCGGCCGGTTGCAGAAGCTGGCTAAGGCAATGCAGGGGTATGATCTGGTGCTGACCTACAATTGGGGCGCAATGGACGCGGTGATGGCGCATACGCTGTTCGGCGAGGTGCTGCGCTTGCCGCCGCTGATCCATCATGAAGATGGCTTCAATGAGGATGAAGTGCACCGGCGCAAATGGGGCCGCAACTGGTACCGACGGATTGCCCTTGGCCGGGCTGCGGGACTGGTCGTGCCATCTGAAAAGCTGGAAGAAATCGCACTGATCGAATGGAACCAGCCCATTGGCCGGGTCAAACGTTTTGCCAACGGAATTGCCACTGCTGCCTTCACCAGAAAACCGCAGCCCGATGCATTGCGCGGCGTGGTCAAGCGGCGCGGCGAATTGTGGGTTGGCACGCTGGCAGGGTTGCGCCCGGTCAAGAACTTGCCCCGGCTGGTCCGCGCTTTTTCCGGCCTGCCTGAAGAATGGCAACTGGTAATTGTTGGTGACGGGCCGCAGCAAGGTGCCATTCGCGCCGAGGCGGACCGGCTGCAAGTCGGCCACCGCCTGCATATGCCCGGCTTTGCTGCCGAACCTGAACGCTACGTCGGCCTGTTCGACATTTTTGCGCTGTCATCTGATAGCGAGCAATTTCCGATTTCGGTGATTGAAGCAATGGCCGCTGGTCTGCCCGTTGCCGCTCCCAGAGTAGGAGATATTGCCGATATGGTCGCGCCGCTCAACGCCCCTCTGATAAGCGCAGCAGGCAGCGATGTTGCGCTGGCCGAAGCGATTGCCGTTCTGGCGCAAGATCCGCGGCTGCGGACAGAGATAGGTGCTGCAAACCGGGCCAGGGCTCGCGCCGAATTTGACGAGACGGTGATGATCGATCGTTACCAGCGGCTTTATGCTTCTGCCATGAGGCGCGAAACGCTTCCTTGACCGATCTGCGCGCTGCCATACGTCATGATGCCAGGCTTCACGCGTGGTTCACCTGCACGGCGACAAGGCATGGTTCCACAAAGTGGTGGGGGACAGCGGCTTAATCATCAATTGCATCATTGCCCCTATCGGCTAAAGACCGCCCCACCTAAGTTCAGCAATTCGGATAAGCCCCTGTGGGCGTGAGATCAAAAATTGGCACTTATACCCCGAAAACCCACCTCTGAGAGTGACAAGAAGGCCACCCAGCAAGCTGCCACTGAAGATGTGCTGCTGCGCGAAGTCGATGAGGCGGTGCGGCAGGACCAATATGCCAATTTCGCCAAGACTTATGGCAAATTGATGATTGCGATTGTGGTTATCGGGCTTGGGGCATTTGCGGGCTATCTTTATTGGCAAAACAAGCAGCAGCTTGCGTTGGAGCAGCGATCGGAAACCTTGGTCAGCGCGCTCGACCAGATCGAAGCTGGCAATCTGACCACAGGCGACACCACGCTGACCGGTTTGATCGCAGACAGCGGGAGCGATGGCGGCGTGCGCGCAGCTGCCCGGATGCTGAAGGCTGGGGTTGCGATGGAGCAGGGCAAGGACAAGGAAGCCGCTGACATTTATGCTGCCGTGATCGCGGATAAGGATACGCC
>JAHEAW010000102.1 GCA_024642545.1 Erythrobacteraceae bacterium | reverse complement strand
TTATCCTGGCTTTTCAGGTTGCTGCTCTGTTGAGCAGCGACAATCGGGGCTCAGGTCGATAGCCGGCTTGCGCTCACGAGAACTGAAGGCGAACAGGCGCGGTCACTGACCAGTCCCCCCCTTGGAGTGACCGCGCCTTCATTCTTTCTGCGGTAGTCAGACCTGGGCCGATAGCTGTTCTGCGATGGCGCGCAATTCGGTTTTCAGCAGCTTCCCGATATGGCTACGCGGCATGGCATCAATCGCATAAAGCACGGACAGGCGCTGGGTCTTCCCCAGCCGGGCGTTGACCTTGGCCATGATCGCTGCAGGATCAGCCGGCGCGCCCGGTTGCAACCTCACAAACCCAACCGGCGTTTCCCCCCAGGCCTCGCTCGGCATGCCGATCACTGCCGCCTCTGCCACTCCTTCTTCCTTCAGCAGTTCGCTTTCAAGATCGACCGGATAGATATTGAAGCCGCCCGAGATGATGACATCCTTGGCCCGCCCCACCAGTTCGACAAAGCCGTCAGCGTCAACCCGGCCAATATCCCCCATCCGCATCCACATGCTGCCGTCTTCGGGGTCGGTCCACATCGCCTCGGAGGTCGCTCCGGGCCGGTTCTTGTAACCGGCCATCATAGCGGGGGAACGGCCGATCAGATTGCCCGGCGTGCCAGCAGGCACCGGCTGGTCCTGATCATCCAGCACTCGCAGCGCGTGTCCTGGCGCAGGCCGCCCGACTGTATGCAGCTTGTCCGGAAATTCATGCGCATAGAGCAGGCAGGTTACCCCGCCTTCGGTCATACCATAGATCTCAATCAGTCCGCCCGGCATGCGCTCAAGAACTTCGGCCTTGAGCGCCGCCGGGAACGGCGCAGAAGTGCAATATTTGAGCCGCAGCGATGACAGGTCGAACGCGCCAAACTGCGGTTCTTCCATCAATCGTTTGTATTGCACGGGCACCAGCATCGTGTGCGTCGTGCCGGTGCGCTGCGCAGTCTCCAGCCAGCCGAGGGTGCTGAACTTGCCAATGATGGTGACGCAGCCGCCCGCAAGCAGCGCAGGCAGAAACGCAACCATGGTCGTATTCGAATAGAGCGGCGTGGAGGTAAGCGCCTGCGCTTCGGGCGCATAGACTGCATTGGCAGTGGCGGCGAACTGAAACCATCGCATCGCATGGCTGTGGACAATACCCTTGGGGGTTCCGGTGGTCCCGCTCGAATAGATAATATTGAACGGATCGGAAGGCGCAGGATCGAACGCGGACGCTTCACTCCCAGCTGCGGCCATCCAGCCATCCAGCTGCTCGTCAAAGACAATTCGCTGTGGCACCGGCATGAATTCTTCGCCCAGTTCATCCAGCTTGGCGCGGTCAATGAACAGATGCAGCGCGCCGCTATCCTTCGCCATCGCTGCCAGTTGCTGCGTGCTGGCGCTGGTGGTCAGCGGGGCCGCCACCCCACCAGCGCGAACAGCAGCCAGAAAAAGCACCGCATAAGCAATCCCAGAATTGCCGAGAATAGCGACCGACTGGCCGCGCTGGAGACCGGTCGATTGCAGCCTGGCTGCGACCCGTTCGACCTGGTCTGCAAACTCGCGCCAGCTCAGCTCACCTGTGGCATCGCGCAATGCAACAGCATCGCCGCGCACCTTGCCCCAACCGCGGATCATCGCCGGGAAGGAGCCAAACGGCTCCCCCAGCGCGGCGGATAGTGCCTCTTGCTCCATGATTACTTGTTGGCCACTTTCATAACCAGATCATACAGAAAATCACGTCCGGTAAACAGCGAGGCTTTCTCGATCCGTTCATTCAGGCCATGCGTGCCGTTGCCATCAGGATTGCCCCAAGGGCCGGGCACGCCATAAGTCGGTATGCCCACTGCGCCGATATAAACAGCATCGGTTGCGCCGGTCGACATGGTCGGCAGCAGTGGCAGGCCAGGGAAGTACTTGCTCACCAGTTCGGTCGCTGGGCCAACAATGCGCGGGTCCATCGGCGGAACCTTGGCAATCGGCTTGTCGGCGACTCGCGGTTCAATCTTTACGGCCGGATCATCGATCGCCTTGACGAGTGCCGCCTGCGTTTCCTGCCACGTATGGCCGGGGAACATCCGGCAGTTAACGTTGGCCGTGACGCGCTGCGGCAAGGCGTTGAGCGCATGCCCGCCGTCGATCAACGTGGCGACGCAGGTAGTGCGCAGCATCGAATGCAGCGCTTTGTCCGTATTGACAATTTTCTCTGCTGCAGCATCGCCTGGGTCTGCTGCCAGCGCCACCATGGCATCGCCCAGTTCGCCGCCGCGCATCCTGCCGGCTTGGGCAAAGAAGGCCCTGGTGGTGTCGTTGAATTCCAGTGGAAATTCATGGTCGCCTATATTCTTCAGAGCAGCGCCCATTTCATAGATCGCATTGTTCGGCACTGGCTGCGAACTATGTCCGCCCGGGTTGGTGACGGTCAGCGTATAATCCTGATAGGCCTTCTCGCCGATCTGGATTGACTGCACCACAACATGGCCGCCTTCGCTAATACCCCTGCCATCGGTCCGTCCGCCGCCACCTTCATTGAGCGCAAATTCCGCATCGATCAAATCCCGCTTGTTGGCTGCCAGCCATTCCGCGCCGTTGAACGCGCCGCTGGTTTCCTCGCCGCAGGTCAGCGCCAGTTTGATCGTGCGCTTGGTATGCGTGCCGCTCTGCGCCAGGCGTACCAATGTGTCGGTCCAGATTGAAGCCTGTGCCTTGTCGTCAACCGTACCGCGCGCATAATAATAGCCGCCTTCATCGACCAGCGTAAAGGGATCGCGCACCCAATCTTCGCGCTTGGCTTCGACCACGTCGATATGCGCCAGCAGCAGCATCGGTTTGAGCTTCTTCGACGTGCCCGGCCACACCGCAACCAGCCCGCCATCCTTGGGATGGGCCGGATCAGCAAATAGCGTCAGTTGGTCATCGGCAAAACCCGCCGTTTTAAGCCTGACTGCCATTCGCTGCGCCGCCAATGTGCAGCTGCCCGCAGACAGGGCGGTATTGGTTTCGACCAACTCTTTGTACAAATCGAGGAACTTCACCTGATCGGGGCGCTCTGGCCCTTTCAAGCCGGTGATCCCCTCAGCCATGGCAGGAGTGGCCAGCAGGGCCACAGCTGCGACGCCCATCACTAATTTACGCATGAAAAACCCCCTATTTGAGATATTTGAACAGAATTTTCAGATGCAGCCAAAATCACTTCGGATTGGCATAAGCTTTGATCAAATCATAATAAAAGTCGCGCCCGACGAGCAAAGATTGCGCAGAAATCCGCTCGTTCAGCCCGTGCACTCCGTCCCCTTCGGGACTGCCCCACATGCCCGGAACGCCATAGGCGGGAATGCCGACAGCAGTGAGGAAGGTCGAATCGGTATAGCCATTTGACATCACGGGGACGAGCGGCACGCCAGGAAAATATTTGGTCACCAGCGCGCTGGCTGGTCCGATCACTTTTGGATCGAGCGGCGGTGCCGGCGGTGCCGGGCGCAAAGGCGGCATTACGGTGATGGAGACACCCGGATCATCGACGACAGCGGCCAGATCCCTGCCAATTTCTTCAACGTTATGTCCGGGGAAGATGCGGCAATTGACATAGGCCCCGGCGCGCTGCGCCAGCGCATTGCGCGCATGACCGCCGTCAAGCATAGTCGCCACGCAGGTTGTCCGCAGGTTGGAATGCAGGAACGGGTCCTGGTTAACGACGGCTTCAGCAGCCTTGTCGGCCGGGTCCGCAGCCAAGGCTACCATCGCATTACCCAGATCGTCATGGCGGCCCTTGCCCGCGTCGCGGAAATAGGTGCGAGTCGTTTCGCTCATTTCGAGCGGAAATTCATATGCTTCGAGCTTGTCGAGCGCATGAGACAATTGGTAAATCGCATTGTCGGGGCGCGGGACCGAACTATGGCCGCCCGGATTACGCGTTTCGAACCGGTATGTAGCAAAGACCTTCTCACCCACCTGGATCGACTGTTCGACCACTTTGCCGGTTTCATCGCTGGTGCCGCCGCCGCCTTCATTGATCGCAAAGGCTGCATCAATCAGATCACGCTTGTTGGCCGCCAGCCATTCCGCACCGTTGAAAGCACCATTGGTTTCTTCCCCGCAGGTCAGGGCAATTTTGACAGTGCGGGCAGGTTTGTAATGCGCTTGCTGAAAGCGGATCAGCGTATCGACCAGAACAGAGGCCATAGCTTTGTCATCTGCCGTTCCGCGGGCATAGAAATAGCCGTTTTCTTCCACCAGCTTGAAGGGATCGCGCTGCCAATCCTCACGCTTGGCCTCGACTACATCGATATGGGCAATCGCCAGCAGCGGCTTCAGCTTTTTGGAGCTGCCTGGATACACCGCCACCAGGCCGCCGTCCTTGGGATAGGCTGGGTCGGCGAACAGGATGATCTGGCTCTCCGGCATTCCGGCGGCCTTGAGCCGTGCCGCCATGCGCTGCGCGGCCAAGGTACAACTACCCGAAGACAGAGTGGTGTTGGTTTCAACCAGTTCTTTATACAAATCGAGGAATTTGAGCTGGTCCGGCCGCCGCTCTGCCGCCTGCGTCTGAGCCTGAAGCGCCATTGGCGCGCTCAACAGCGCCCCTGCTGTCAGCGCTGAAATTATCGCTCTGATCCAATTACTCATCATCTGCCCCTGACTGATTGAGCCGGTCTTTGACCACGAAATGCCTGTGGATGGAAGGGGGCATCACGCCTTCCTTATCAGGGACAAAATGCCTATATAATCGACATGGAAGAAACCCCCGAAAGCCAGCCCGCCAATCTGGGCGACACGCCGGTCAAAGCAGTTCCCAATCAAAACCAGTATGGCGCCGATTCCATCAAGGTTCTCAAGGGCCTGGATGCAGTGCGCAAACGCCCAGGCATGTATATCGGCGATACTGATGATGGTTCAGGCCTGCATCACATGGTGTTTGAAGTATCCGATAATGCGATCGACGAGGCGCTGGCGGGCCACTGCGATCTGGTGCTGATCGAACTAAACCCCGATGGTTCGGTGTCGGTCGAAGACAATGGCCGCGGCATTCCTGTGGATATGCACAAAGAAGAAGGCGTGTCAGCGGCAGAGGTCATCATGACCCAGCTGCATGCCGGCGGCAAGTTTGAGAACACGTCGGATGAAAATGCCTATAAGGTTTCCGGCGGCCTGCACGGCGTGGGCGTGTCAGTGGTCAACGCCCTGTCCGAATGGCTGGAACTGACGATCTGGCGCGAGGGCAAAGAGCACTGGATGCGCTTTGAACATGGCGACACGGTTGCCCCGCTGGTGGTCAAGGGCGATGCTCCACCGGCAGAAGATGGCGGCGCGCGCAAGGGCACCCGCGTCACCTTCATGGCCAGCACCGACACGTTCAAGAATGTGCTCGAATTTGATTTCGAGAAACTGGAACATCGTTACCGCGAACTGGCTTTCCTCAATTCCGGGGTTCACATCAAACTGCGCGACAAGCGCGGCGAAGCAGTGGTCGAACATGACCTCTTTTATGAAGGTGGAATCGCCGCCTTTGTGAAATATCTCGACCGCAACAAGCAAGCGCTCATTCCTGACCCGATCGCCATTTCGGCGGAGCGTGACGGCATTGGCATTGACGTCGCACTGGAATGGAACGACAGCTATTATGAAAATGTGCTGTGCTTCACCAACAACATTCCGCAGCGTGATGGTGGCACCCATCTGGCCGCATTCCGTGCAGCATTGACCCGCACGCTCAATGGCTACGCGGATCGCAGCGGACTGCTCAAGAAAGAGAAAGTCAGCCTCACTGGTGAGGATATGCGCGAAGGGCTGACCGCTATTGTTTCGGTCAAATTGCCTGATCCCAAATTCGGCAGCCAGACCAAGGACAAGCTGGTATCATCCGAAGTGCGCCAGCCGCTGGAAAGCCTAATGGCGGACAAGATGAGCGATTGGCTGGAAGAAAATCCGGCTCATGCCAAAACCATCGTGCAGAAGATCATTGATGCTGCTGCCGCGCGCGAAGCCGCCAAAAAGGCGCGCGAGTTGACCCGGCGCAAGGGCGCGATGGATATCGCATCGCTGC
This sequence comes from Erythrobacteraceae bacterium, assembly GCA_024642545.1. Taxonomy (GTDB): domain Bacteria; phylum Pseudomonadota; class Alphaproteobacteria; order Sphingomonadales; family Sphingomonadaceae; genus Allopontixanthobacter. Next base: position 2,222 of record JAHEAW010000102.1, on the reverse strand, counting down.
CCGGCAAGCTGGCTGATTGTCAGGAACGGGATCCCGCCAAAAGCGAATTGTTTCTGGTCGAAGGCGATTCGGCCGGCGGCAGCGCCAAGCAGGGCCGTGACCGGCATTATCAGGCGATCCTGCCGCTCAAGGGCAAAATCCTCAATGTCGAGCGAGCGCGGTTTGACCGGATCATTTCTTCCAAGGAAGTTGGCACACTGATCCAGGCGATGGGAACTGGCATTCGCGATGAATTCAATGTCGAAAAGCTGCGCTATCACAAGATAGTGATCATGACCGACGCTGACGTTGACGGGGCGCATATCCGCACTCTGCTGCTGACCTTCTTCCACCGGCAAATGCCCGAAATCATTCGTAACGGGCACTTGTTCATTGCTCAACCGCCGCTGTTCAAGGTCAATAAAGGCCGCAGCGAAGTCTATCTCAAGGATCAGGCGGCGCTTGACCGTTATCTGGTCGAAGGTGGTTTGCAGGGCCGACTGCTGGAAAACAGTGGCGGAGCGCGCAGTGGACAGGATTTGGCCGCGCTGGTCGAGCACGCCTTGCGCCTGCGCAATCTGCTCGGTTTCGTACCGCGCAAATATGATTCCGGGCTGATCGAACAGATGGCGCTGTCGGGCGCACTCGACCCGGAACTGGACATACCAACGCGGGCCAAGGCGCTCGACCTGACGGCCAGCCGGATGGAGATGGGCGACAGCGATGCCCGTTGGTCAGCCCAGCTGCGTGATGATGGCTCGATCCGCTTTGACAGGGTGTGGCGCGGCGTGACCGATGTTCATGAAGTCGAAGCCAGCTTTGTTACCAGTGCCGAAGCGCGCAAACTCCACCGCCTCGCTTCCGAACAGGCTGAAGTCTATGTCTCACCTGCACAATTGGTGAAGGCCGGGGCGGTAGACCAGCCCGAGCCGGAAGCAGACAATGTGGATGATAGCGATAGCGATACTCCGGTCTTCGCGGTGGAAGGTACGATCATCCGCCCCACACAATTGCTCGACGCTGTCTTGGCTGCGGGGCGCAAGGGGCTGGCCATTGCCCGCTATAAGGGACTGGGTGAAATGAACGCGGACCAGTTGTGGGAAACCACGCTCGATCCGGACAATCGCGCGCTGCTGCAGGTTAAGGTCGAAGATGCCGATGTCACTGACGAAATCTTTACGCGCCTGATGGGCGATGTGGTCGAACCGCGCCGCGAGTTCATTCAGGACAATGCGCTGAACGTCGCCAATCTCGATACATAGGCGGGCACCGGAAATGTCCGGCAATCACTTTGATGCGATCATCCTTGGCGGCGGCGCGGCGGGGCTGTTTTGCGCGGCAATCGCCGGGCAGCGCGGGCGGCGGGTGCTGGTGCTGGAAAAATCCGATGCACCGGGCAAGAAGATCCTGATTTCGGGTGGTGGGCGGTGCAACTTTACAAATCTTGGTGCTGCGCCCGACCGCTATCTCTCCGCCAATCCGCATTTCGCCAAATCAGCGCTCAGCCGTTTTTCGCCGCAGGATTTTCTGGCGTTCGTCGAACGCCATGACATCGCCTGGCACGAAAAGACACTGGGGCAATTGTTCTGCGATGGTTCTTCAAAGCAAATCGTGGCCATGCTGCTTGGTGAATGCGGGCAGGCGCGCAGCGGCGGCATTGCCGAAATCCTCTGCAATCAGACTGTGGTAGAGGTCAGTCGCACTGAAGGCAGCTTCAGCGTAACCGCGAATGGAGCGCAATGGACCGCTCCGGCGCTGGTCATTGCAACCGGCGGGCCGTCGATCCCGAAGATGGGTGCGACCGGATTCGCGTATGATCTGGCGCGCCAATTCGGACTCAAAGTGGTCGAACCGCGCCCCGCATTGGTGCCGCTGACGCTGGGCGGAGAGGATGTGCTGTTCCGCGATCTGTCGGGTGTGGCTGCGACGGTCGAAGCTCATTGCGCCAAGACGATGTTCCACGAAGCGGCGCTGTTTACACATCGCGGGTTATCCGGCCCGGCGATCTTGCAGATTTCATCCTATTGGCGTCCGGGCGAGAGCATCGCGATCGATTTTCTACCTGGCCGTAAAGCGGGCTGGTTGCGCGAGGCCAAGCGCACCGCTCTGCGCGGATCAATCAGAGGCCTGTTGAAAGAGGCGCTGCCCGACCGGCTGGCAAGCACTTTGGCTGACCGGCTGGGACAAGAAGGCGAGCTTCAGTCCCTGTCAGACAGGGCGCTCGATGCTGTAGAAAGTCGATT
>JAHEAW010000185.1 GCA_024642545.1 Erythrobacteraceae bacterium | reverse complement strand
GTCGCCCTTGCCTGAGAAACTCAGGCCCTGTCCGGCGCTGGGTGCGGCCTGCCCCGCACCAATAATACGCGGTCGGATCAAGTGAATGTCGGCGTACCGGATCACGCCATCATTAGTGTGGTTGGTTATCTCCAGATTCATCCGGCCTGCGTTGAGGAAGGTGCAATCGATAAAAAATATCGACCGGATGCCTTCCGCCATGAAGTCAGTGGTGAACTGGACCGCGTTGATGATCTGGTTGGGGTGAGTGGTAAAGCAGCAACGATGAAATATGACGTTCTTTACCGACTGAGCTCCAGAAGGGAGTACGCGGCCATGGAACTGCAAATCGGCAAAATAGAGATTTTCGCAGCTTGCGGCAAACTTCATCGAATGCGTCGCATTGGGGTGAATATTTCGAATGATTGTGCGGCCCATACCGCGCCCAACCAGGCCGCCGTTGCTATCGATCCATGACAAGCCTTCATCGGCTGTCTGGGTTCCAACCGTATATGCCCTTGCATCCAGTCGCGTGATCCCGTGGCTTGCCTGTTGCAGGGCCAACACGAAGGCGGAAAGCGCGCTGTAGTCGCTCGTCAGGCCATCGGCCATTGCGCCGAAATTTTCTGGGGTAAGATCAATCCGGTTCAGGATTGTCTGGACAGGCTCTGTAATCGCATCAGCTTCGCTACGTTGCCGTCCGATCGCAGCAGAGCCATCGGGGCCGCCAAAGCTTTCGCCAAGTTGCAATGCTCTGCTGGCGAGTCCTCGCGCAGCGATGTCCAGAGCGCTCACTGTGCCACCTCATAGGAAAGCTGGCCCGAAGTGATTCTTATATCGAGATAAAATGAGGTTCCGGCCTCACTTTCGACCCAGACCTGTTCGCATCCATTGCGGCTGAGAATTCCCCATGGGCTTCCGCCCACCAAAAGCGGTACCGTTGTCGCACCGTTATCGGCTGAGCGAAGCAATTGGGCGCTGCCTGTCCATTCGCCAGCCAGTGTCACGATTATCGGCAGGTCAACTTCGGCCGCCAATGGGCCGGCGCGCATATTTGTAGCGGTTTGCCCGTTCAGCGATGTGGTGGGTGTAACCCGCAGCATCTTGATGGGCAGCGGTTTTGCCTCACTCACCAGAGACAGATTCGAATCGCTATCCGAATAGCCCAGAGCAAAGGATGGCACGTATCCCGCCGGTGCAGAGATCGCAGTAGGTTTTGGCATGTTCGTCCTTAATCTTTGAAGAAGGACGCCGCCTTATGCGATCAGAGACAATGTAGGAAAATGGTTTCTTATTTATATAGGGTTAACCTAAATGGCACTTTCTGTCTATTCCTTGGTTCGCATGAAATGGTCATAGGCGTCACTGATTCCGCGCCTTAGATCGATCGTCGGCTGCCAGCCCATTGCGGTCAAACGGTCAGCGCTCATCAATTTGCGCGGTGTACCATCAGGCTTGGTCAGATCCTTGCGTATCAACCCTTCAAAGCCGACAATTTGGCAAACCATTTCAGCAAGTTCAAGGATCGAAATATCCGACCCAGATCCCAGATTGACATGGTCTTCGCCAGAGTAATTTTCCAGCAGGAATATACATCCATCAGCAAGGTCGTCGACGTGCAAAAATTCGCGGCGCGGCGTGCCGGTCCCCCAAACAACAATTTCACTTTGGCCCGCTAACTTCGCCTCATGCGCTTTACGAATGAGGGCTGGCAGTACGTGGCTTGATGCCAAGTCAAAATTATCGCCAGGGCCATAGAGGTTAGTGGGCATTGCGCTTATATAGTCGCAGCCATATTGGCGTCGATAGGCTTGGCACAGCTTGATACCGGCTATTTTCGCAATGGCATACCATTCGTTGGTTGGCTCAAGCGCACCGGTCAACAAGGCCTCTTCCTTGATAGGCTGATCCGCCAATCGCGGATATATGCATGATGAACCCAGAAACAGCAGTTTGCTGACCTCGCCGATACGCGCAGCCTCAATGATGTTCGCTTCAATCATCAGATTGTCATAGATAAACTGCGCAGGGTAGGTGTCATTTGCCAGAATGCCGCCAACCTTTGCCGCAGCAAGCACGACGACGTCAGGGCTGTTGTCTCTGAACCAGGTTCTGACGTCTGCCTGCTCTCGCAGGTCAACCGATCGCGGCGCGGTAAGAACGGTACAATCAAGAGCTGCAAGCCGGCGGATAATCGCAGAGCCCACCATGCCTCCGTGACCGGCAACATAAACTCTCTTCCCAGCCATTTCATAGGGTACTTGAAAGCTCATATTACAGGGATCCATCCACGCATTAGCAAA
>JAHEAW010000101.1 GCA_024642545.1 Erythrobacteraceae bacterium | reverse complement strand
ACATTGCGGTGAGAATAAAAATCGCCGCAATCACACCCAAATTGAGCACATGCCGCGCGGGCAGCAAGATCGGCGCGCCGCTCATCTTGCCCGCCAGTTTGAGGAACGCGATCACCGAACCGCTGAAGGTCAGCGCGCCGATCGCCACGCCCAATGCCATTTCTACCCGGCTGACGGTAGCAATCGCGGTCTGAACGTTGATCACATCGGGCGAACGGACAATGCCAGTCACCACCAGCAGGTCGAAGGATTCAGGGTTGAGGAACGCCGCCCAGCCAACCAGCACAGCTGCCATACCGACAAGACTATGGAACGCTGCCACCAGCTGCGGCATATCGGTCATTGCGATGCGGCGGGCGATTATCCAGCCAACCCCGCCGCCAATCGCAATCGCACCCACTATTTCAGGCAGACTGGCAATGTCATGCGTGACCAGCGTGGTAACCACTGCAATCAGCATACCTGCCATGCCAAAGCGGTTGCCCGAACGGCTGGTCGAGGGAGACGACAATCCGCGCAGCGCAAGAATGAACAGAACGCCCGCCGTGAGATATGCCAGCGCCACCCACGGGTTGACCGCATGGCTCGCCAGCGCATCACCCACGGCGGGAATAGTCGAAGGGGAAATTTGAACCGGCGGCGCAATCATCAGCTATCGCTCCCCGTTTTGGCCGGAATAGCGGGCCGCTCCTTTTTCTTGTACATCGCCAGCATCCTCGCAGTGACGGCAAAGCCGCCGAAGATATTGACGCTCGCCAGCATCACGGCGCCCAGCCCCAGCCACTTTGCCGCCGGGCTCCCTGCCCCGGCCGAAGCAATCAGCGCGCCGACAATGATAACCGAGGAGATCGCATTGGTTACCGCCATCAAGGGCGTGTGCAGCGCCGGCGTGACCGACCACACGACATAATAGCCGACGAAACAGGCCATCACGAAGATCGAAAGAATTGCGATAAAGTCCATGACGTTAGCTCTTCAACCTCTCGTTCACGATCTTGCCGCCTTGCGTCAGTCGCACAGCGCCGCCAATCTCTTCATCAAGAACGGGCTTCCCCGCTTCCGCATCCCAGAAGGCAGACAAGAAATTGTACAGATTGCGGGAATAAAGCGCACTGGCATCAGCAGCCAGAAGCCCGGCGGGGTTGGAAAAACCGATAATCTTGACGCCGTGCCTCTCCTCCACCTGGTCCGCCACGCTGCCTTCGACATTACCGCCTTGCGACACGGCAAGATCAAAAATCACGCTGCCCGGCCGCATGGTTGCGATTTGCGCATCGGTAATCAGCCGCGGTGCCGTGCGGCCCGGGATCAGCGCAGTAGTGATGACAATGTTCTGCTTGGCAATGTGGCTAGAAACAAGTGCAGCCTGCGCTTTTTGATATTCCTTTGACATTTCAGTGGCATATCCGCCGCTACCCTCACCTTCGATCCCGGCAACATCTTCGACGAAGATCGGCTTTGCACCCAGGGACTGGATCTGCTCCTTCGTCGCGCTGCGCACGTCTGTAGCGGAAACCTGTGCGCCCAGCCGCCGGGCAGTGGCAATCGCCTGCAATCCGGCAACGCCAACCCCCATGACAAAAACCCGCGCTGCAGTAATCGTCCCGGCTGCGGTCATCATCATCGGAAACGCACGGCCATAAGCATCGGCAGCAGCAATCACCGCCTTATATCCGGCGAGGTTAGACTGGCTGGAAAGCACGTCCATGCTCTGCGCGCGCGTAATGCGCGGCATGAATTCCATCGCCAGGGCTTCAAGCCCGGCGCTTGCATAGGCAGCGACCCGCTCCTTCTGGCCGAAGGGATCGAAGATCGCGGCCACCCACGCACCGGGCTTTGCCCCCTTGAGCGCGGCCAAATCGGGTGCCTGGACCCCAAGAATAATATCAGCGCCTGCCACCGCCTTTTCGGCAGTGGTTATTTCCGCCCCGACTTCGGCATAGGCTTCGTCCGAAACAGTCGCGGCGCTGCCTGCGCCTGCTTCAATCGCTATGGTCGCCCCAAGCGCCGCGAATTTCTTCGCGGTTTCAGGAATCATGGCTACCCGCGCCTCATCCGGTGCGCGTTCCTTCAAAACTGCGATGCGCAAGGCGCGATCGCTCAATTGGAAATCAGGAATATTACGACCGTGGCGATCACCGCTATCACCGGCACCGCCACTTTGAGAAGACCGATAAAGCTGCCGTAGGTTTTCTCTGCAGCTTTCATGTCATTTGCCGAAGCCATCGTATAATTCCCATTCGAAAAATTCACCCTGCACGTCACCTATCGCGCCGCGCGGGCAGCTTCAAGCCTTTGCACATCGCTTTCACCATGGCGCTTGTCCTTAATCGGACCTTTACCGGTTCCGGCTAAACGCAAGGACTGTACCGCAACGGGACGGTTTTGGGATTTATGGCTGAAGACGCAAAGCGCCTGCTGATGCTGATTGATGATGAACCGGCGCAAAGTCGGCTTATCACTGCGCTCGCCGCGCGTGAGGGCTGGCGCGTGCTGGTGGTCAAGGATTCAGAAACCGCCATCGCCACGCTCGGCACGCGGGAAGGCATGCAATTACAAGCTATTATCCTTGATCAATGGGTGCCTGGTGACGACGCATGCAGCCTGATCGAAGATCTTAAATCACGGCGCCCGGCCATGCCGATCCTGATGCTGACGACCAGCGCATCCCCGCTGCTGGCGGTAGAAGCGATGCGCGCCGGGGCCACGGACTATCTGGTCAAGCCGGTTGCACCTGACCGATTAATGACCGCCCTGAGCAGCGCCACCAAACTGGAAGCGCCCAAGCAGGAACTGCAGCCGCTAACAGAAAAAATGCCGGCTGTGCTCGATTTTGATGCCATGATCGGCAGTGCGCCATCTTTCCGCACCGCTCTTGCCAATGCCGCCAAGACGGCACGCGGTCATGGCCCCGTGCTGATCGAAGGCGAAAGCGGCACAGGCAAGGAAATGCTGGTTCGGGCCATGCATTCAGCCAGCACGCGTGCAAAAATGCCGCTACGGATCATCAATGTCGGCGGCGTGCCGGCCAATTCAATCGAATCGACGCTGTTCGGGCACGAACAGAATGCCTTCCCCGGCGCGTTTGACCGCCAGATTGGGGCGCTCCAGCATTGTGATGGCGGAACGCTGGTTTTGGATGAGATCGACCGTTTGGCAGAGCCTTTGCAGGATGTGCTGGCCGAAGCACTGACCAGCGGCATCGTTCGCCCGGTTGGCGCAAAGCACGGCTTCCGGGTCGATGTCAGGCTGCTGACGGCGAGCAACCTGCCGCTGACCGATCTGGTCAACGCCGGCCATTTCAGCGAATCGCTCTACCGGGCAATTTCGACTACCCGGATTGTGCTGCCCCCTCTGCGCGAGCGGCAGGGCGATATTTCCGCCCTCGCCCGCCATTTCCTGACCCGCATTGGCGAACAGCCGGGTTTGCGGGCACTTTCAATTACCGACAGTGCTTTGGCACTGCTGGGTTCCTATGACTGGCCCGGCAATGTTCGTCAGTTACAGGCGGTCCTGTTTCGCGCCGCTGTGTTCTGCGACGCTGAAACGCTGACCACGGATAGCTTTCCGCAATTATCCGAACTGCTGGGCGAATGCGATGATGCCATCAATCCGCTGCAGGAAGGGGTCGGGGTGATGCTGTATACCGAAGACGGCAATCTGCGTCCGCTGGAAGAAATCGAAGCCGACGTCATCCGTCTGGCAATTGGCCATTATCGCGGCAGGATGACCGAGGTTGCTCGCCGGCTCGGCATCGGTCGCTCCACGCTCTATCGCAAACTGGGCGATCTGGGCATTGGAGATGCGGCCTAAATCCATGCGCCATACGCTGGTCATTGGCACTGATAGTCCAATCGGGCTGACATTGGTGCGCGAATTGGGCGAACATGGGGTGGCAGTCCATGCGATGGGCCGTCATCGAGGCTCACTCGGCGGCCAATCGCGTTATGCCCGCCGCTTTTCGCTTCAGCCGGATGGTCCTCTGGCAGAATGGCTACCAGACTTTGCGGCGCAGCATGACATCGAAGGCGTAATGGCAGTTGGCGAAGAAACTCTGGTCGAGCTGGCCGCCCTGCATGGCACGATCAGGAATTGCACCATTATTGCGCCTAAGTCCGGCCCGCTGGCGCAAGTACTTGACAAGACCGTCACGCTGGCCGCCGCCCGCCGCGCAGGCGTGGACGTACCCGACAGCTGGCAGCCGCACGGCATTGCCGGACGCAAGCAAAAGGCAAATACGCTGACGTATCCATCTGCGGTCAAATGGGCTGATCCGGTTGCAGTGGTCCGGCGCCTCGAAGCAGCCGGACTCGAGCTGGAGAAGGTCGAATATGCGGAATATCCTGATCAACTCGTTGCAATATTATCGAAATATGACCGTCTAGGAATCTGGCCACTGGTCCAAGAATATATTGGTGGTTATGGGATGGGCCAGATGCTGCACATCCATAACGGCAAGGTCACGCTTGCATTCCAGCACCAGCGGCTGCGCGAATGGCCGCCTTCGGGCGGGATTTCAACCTATTGTGCTGCGGTGCCGATGGAACTGCACGCCTCGCAGCGCGCATTATCCGAAGCGTTGCTGCAGGAAATTGGCTGGGAAGGCCCGGCAATGGTCGAATACCGGTTCGACCCGGCTACGGGCCGCACCAGTCTGATGGAGGTGAATGGACGGTTCTGGGGCAGCATTCCGCTGGCCTATCATAGCGGGGTCTACTTCGCGTGGGAAAGCTGGCGGTGCTCTATGGAGGTGCCGTTTTTGCAGCAAGGCTGCGTCAAGCCGCGCCGGGCGCGCTACATGGTCCCTGATGCCAAACATCTGGCGCATCAGCTGCGATCACCAGGCGTATCAGCGACAGGCAAGCTGGCGCTGCTGGCCCGTTTTTTTGGCCGATTTCTGGATCTTCGGACGTGTTATTACGTCTGGAGCTGGCGCGACCCGCGACCGTTTGCCGCCGATATGATGGCAATGCTCAAGAAAGCCATGCACCGGGAAACGATCGCGCCAACCCATCGACCGCAGCTGCGACCCGTTTCAAGCAAACTTCCATAAACAAGGGATCGAGCCGATAGGGGTCGTGCAAATGCGGCATCGCCGGACTGGCATAGCGGCCAAGCAAGCCGCGCGGGGCAACGGCCAGCACCGCAATAGTAGCAAGCTTACGAATATGACGGTGCTCCATCGCGAGCAGATAATCGCCCTCCTTTAACACAAAATCCTCTAGCCGCGTGGTTTGATGCGCGCTGAGCGGATGGCCCAGCTGTGCCGCAATTTCGGCCGCTGGCGGATGAGCGCTTTTGCCGCTGGACGTCGAAAGACCAAAAGATGCGGCATTCAGCCCCAGATCGCGCGCTGCCGCTTCGGCAAAGGCGCTGCGGCAGATATTGCCGTGGCAGACAAACACCAACCGCCGAACCTCCGCCGGAGCAGGCGCAATTTCGGGAGAGCGTTCAATATATGACAGCCCCAGCCGAACCAGTCCACGCGGGGTGCCAAAATTTCGAGTGATGGGCGTACTCACCGGTACACCGTATTGGCGGCGAGTTGCTGCGCCATGCGTGCGCCTGTACGCCATCTGCTATACGGCAGCAGCGGCACTGCAGCAGTGGACGATACTTCGGGCAGATCGGCAAAGCCCGCGCTGACCACTTCGCCCTGCTGGCCAAGCCAGGCGCAAAGTTTCTCAAATCTGTTGCAAAGCAGTGCATTGGGCCGCTGTGTTGCGCGGTTATACATCTCAAAACTATGCGAAACGAGGCAGAATCCGGGCCAGCCTGTACGCGCAGCATGCAGGATTGCGCTGCGGATTTCAGTGAATGAAAGCGCCGTCAATTGGGCGTGGCGACAGCCGCCTGCCGCCGCAATCGCGCTGCACGGAAATTCCATAACGCCCAAGTGGCCCACCGGGCGGCAATCGCCCATTGGCAAGGAAATTTCGCATGGCGAGCCAGCATATCCAGGGGCAAAGCTGCTGTCCCAGCGCAGGCCAAGTTCAGCCAGCGCGCGCAAAGTATCATCATTCGCGCCGTAATTCCCCGCGCGAAAGGCGGTCGGACGCGGGGCCCCGGCAGCCTCGATCCGTTCCAGCCCCCATTCCAAGAGCGCGCGCTGCTCCACCCTGCTGAAGTCCTTGATATTATTCCCTTCCTGGCCCGGAAGCGGCGATTGCGCGGCAAATGCGAGCCATTCAGTGTGGCAATGCAATTGCACTTCATGTCCAGCGGCAAGGATCGGTTGCACCACCGCGTCGACTGCCTCCTGCCCCCATACTAGCGCGGGCATCGGATCGACGAAGAACACCGCTTTGATGCCGTGGCGCGCGAAGGTGTCCAGCTGGTAGAAGATCCCTGCCTCGCCTGCCGCGCTCCGGCACGCAATCGCGCGTGCAAAATTGGCCGCACGGTCCCGGCCGATGCCGTGTTGGTAGAGGCCAGCGGAATATTCCGTATCGATGGTGATCAGCAACGGCAGCATAAGCTCCGAATATCGCTGATCCCCCTTAATATAGCGTTGAGCTTGCCAAGGTGTCTTGGACCCGCGTATCCAGCTGGACAGCATTATTCCGGCCGCCTAGCTAGCAGGCATGACAGACAATATCGACTTCTCGGGCCGCAGCGCCCTTGTCACCGGCGCAGCTTCGGGTATCGGCGCGGCCTGCGCGCGGTTTCTGGCGGCGCAGAATATCAGCCGTCTGATCCTGGTTGACCACGACCAAACCGGGCTTGACGCGTTGCAGCTCAATTGCCCGGTCGAGCGCTATAATGCCGATGTATCGGACGAGAGTTTCTGGCTGGCGATGGACGAACAGCTGGCCAGCCTCGATCACATGGTCGTCAATGCCGGAATCGGCGGCGGCGGAGAACTGGCGGATATTTCGCTGGAAGAATGGCGCCGGGTGACCTCGGTCAACCTTGACGGCGCCTTTCTGACCCTGCGCACCGGCCTGCGTGCAATGAAGAAGTCCGGCGGCGGGATGCGCGGCGGCAGTGCAGTGGTGGTAGCCTCAATCACCGGAGTAAAGCCTGTCGCCGGGATCGGCCCTTACGGTGTGGCCAAGGCCGGTGTCGCGCATATGGCGCGCATTGCAGCCGCAGAAAATGCTGCGCACGGCATCCGCGTCAACGCGATTGCGCCCGGCGGGGTCGACACCGCAATTTGGGAAAGTTCGGACAATTTCGTCCAGTCCGTGGCCGCGATTGGCCGCGCGGAAACCTTAAAGGCAATGGCGGCCACCACTCCGCGCGGCCGCTTCGCAACACCTGACGAACTCGCCGGCGAAATCGGCTTCCTGCTGAGCGATCTGGCCGCCAACACAACCGGCACTGTGCATATCAGCGACGGGGGCTATTCTTTCTAACTACGCGCGGATAAAAGCATCGTTGTGGTCCGCTAGCGGGCCGAGGATACTGCGAGCTTGACTCCGAATCCGACAAAAACAGCGCCGGTCAGGCGATCGAATATCTTCATCGCGCCCGGTCGGCGAAGGAATCGACCAAGCGGCGCCGTGGCGGCGATCAGGGCAGCGAACCAGCACAATGACAGCACCACATGAAGACAGGCGAGAAAGAAGGAATAGCCCGCGACATTGGTTCCGGCGGGCACAAATTGCGGAAGGAAGGTGACATAAAATACACCAACTTTGGGGTTCAGAAGATTGGTCAGAAAACCGCGGCGGAAGGCCCCGCTTTCCAGTGGCAGATGGGCTTCTGCGACGGCAAAATACAGCGATACACGCGGCCTGAATAACAGCTTAGCGCCCAGCCATAGCAGATAGGCCGCACCAGCGATCTTGACTACTGCATAGGCCAATTCCGAAGCGCGCAAGATTGCACCGAGGCCGAGCGAGACTGCCCCGCCCCAGATCAGGCAGCCAAGCGCCACGCCCAGAGCTGCATGGGCCGCCGGACGCCGACCGTTTGCTGTTGCTGCACGCAGCACCAGCACAGTATCGATACCGGGCGTCACGGTCAGAATGGCAGCCGCAGCCAAAAACGCCAGGAGCAGCGGGAGATTAACCATCTTGGGCCCCTATCACGAATGGTGCCGAACAACCATTGGATTAGCAGGACCTCGGCCATCAGGGGCCGCGCCGATGCCAGACGCACCATTTATTAGCGATTCTGCGGCTATAACGCGGGACGCATCCGGCCTGCGACCCGAGCCGGTGGAAACATGATGTCTGAACAAAACCTCGAGCTTGCCTGCGACCGGCTCTCTCACGTGGTGGATGCCATGCAGTTCGAACGGCTGCGGTGGGAGCGTGATGAAGGGCCAATGCTGGCAAAGCTGGTCACATTGTCACGCGGGGCGCTGGAACAGCGACG
>JAHEAW010000184.1 GCA_024642545.1 Erythrobacteraceae bacterium | reverse complement strand
AAGCCGCCGACATGGCATGCCGCGCAATTCTGGCCCGTCTGCTCCGCATAGGCAGGTACGGCCTGCACCGGAGCAGCTTTCAAGACCATCGCCACTGCCCCCAGCGCAACGACATAGCCGGCGATAATCTTGCTGCTACTCATCGGAACCTCCAGATACTCCCTTGAAATATCTGGATAGCAGCTGTGCCTTTGCGGCGCTTTGATCTAGGTCAAACCATTGTCACCGACGCGAACCCCGCCCAGCGCCCAAAAAGCAATGGCCGGAGAGGTCGTCCCCCTCCGGCCACGCGATACCCTTAAGAGGGCACATTGCGCTGCTTACGCGCCTTCGATCCCGCCCAGATCAACCTTGAGGCCGGGCCCCATGGTGCTGGTGAGCGAAACCTTGCGGATGTACTTGCCCTTCGCGCCGCTTGGCTTGGCCCGCGCAACCGCGCCGGTCAGCGCTTCAAAGTTGGCTTTCAGCGCATCATCGGTGAACGACAATTTGCCGATCCCGCTGTGAATGATGCCCTGCTTTTCCACGCGGAATTCGACCTGGCCGCCCTTGGCGTCCTTCACGGCCTGTTCCACGTTCGGCGTGACAGTGCCCAGCTTCGGATTCGGCATCAGGCCCTTGGGACCCAGCACCTTGCCGAGACGGCCAACCACACCCATCATGTCGGGCGTGGCGATCACGCGGTCATAATCGAGATTGCCGGCCTGCATGTCTTCCATCAGGTCTTCTGCGCCGACCTTGTCCGCGCCAGCGGCCAGCGCCTTGTCAGCATTGTCGCCGCGCGCAAACACGGCAACCTTGACGTCCTTGCCGGTGCCCGAAGGCAACGACACCATGCCGCGCACCATCTGATCGGCATGGCGCGGGTCAACGCCCAGGTTCATCGCCACTTCGACGGTTTCATCAAACTTGCTGGTCTTGAGTTCGCGCAACATCTTGAGCGCATCATCAAAGCTGTGCAGCGCCTGATTGTCGCCCAGCTTTTCGGCGAGCAGCTTCTGCTTCTTGGTCTGTGCCATGTTCTTAACCCTCCACCACATCGAGGCCCATCGAACGGGCAGAGCCTTCGATGATGAGTGTTGCCTGATCGAGATCATTGGCATTGAGATCGGCCATCTTGGCCTCGGCGATTTCGCGCACTTGCGAACGCTTGATCGTTCCGGCGGAAATCTTGCCCGGTTCCTTGGAGCCCGACTTGAGCTTGGCAGCCTTCTTGAGGAAATAGCTCGCTGGCGGGGTCTTGGTCACGAAAGTGAACGAACGGTCCGCATAAACGGTGATCACGGTCGGGATCGGAGCGCTCTTTTCCATGTCCTGCGTGGCGGCATTGAAGGCCTTGCAGAATTCCATGATATTGACGCCGCGCTGACCCAGTGCCGGGCCGATCGGGGGGGAAGGGTTTGCTACGCCTGCAGGAACCTGCAGCTTGATATAGCCTTCAATTTTCTTGGCCACAGGGGCCTCCTTTCACACTATCGGGCGACGCCGGAGCGCTGCCGTCATGATAAGCGGTCTGGCAGCAGACCAGGGTCTGCCTCCCGCACGGTTTTCCCTCGCTGACGCTGGAGAAGGGGGGTCGCATAGCGATTTGCCCGGCAAATGCAAGCGATTCGCCGTGCAGCAACGCTGGCACCGCGCGCGCCAAATCCTACAATATGGAACACATGGAACACGGTACTGAGCCAAATCTTTTCAGGCATAACAGACCTGTTGGGAGCGGCAGGATATGGCAGCACAGTAAAGCAGGTCATCCCCGCCTTAAGGCAGGAAATCACCTTGTAGGAAAGCAGTGTCTGAACAGTGGAAGAGCGGCAGCTTTTCGCTGGCACGGCCTGCATGGCCGTCTGACTGTAAACGACCCGATTGCGGACATTGGTCCTGCTAGTGAGATTGATCTCAATTGCAGGAATTGGGATCGGACTGCTCACATGAATGCATAGGTGCTGCTTGGCCTGCTTAACATCGCTGTTCTTCGATTCGAGCAAGTCTTCCAAAAAAGAACCGTTGCACTCCCGACATTGAACCGCCTTCGGGAAGCCACCAGGCATGATCTTCGCAATCGATACCTGGCGGCCCCCTCCCTGTGGTATCGCCAGCTAGAACTTGACGCGTACCCCAAGGTCGATGTTGTGGCTTCGATAGCCATAGCTCGTTCGCTCTCCACGGGAATCCAACGGATGGAGCGTCCCTGCATCGAGCCAGCGATATTGTGCAGTCAGCTTAATTCGCTCGCCAACCGGAAGCGAAATTCCCGCCATCAGCGAATACGCAAACCGCGTGTCGCTGGAAT
>JAHEAW010000100.1 GCA_024642545.1 Erythrobacteraceae bacterium | reverse complement strand
GCCTTGCGGGTTCCCATCCAGCCGGCTGAGGGGAACAACGCCCGGAGAAGTGCACCGCGTGAAAGACGGACCGCAATCGGAACTTGCCCCCAGAATGCCCAGCCCGCGCCGTATTTCCACCGACCCGCCAACTGCAAATCGCGGTTCCTGCGCGCTATAGCCGCCTTGCCCTATAAGGCTGGCCGGATCGATCCGGTTGAAATCAAGCCGCGCATAGACAACGCGCAAATGATCCCGGCTCAGGGGCTGGCCGGAAAATCGCACACTCTGGTCGAGCACGTCGAAACCGAATGATCCGATCAGATTGGATGCCTGCGCGCGTTTGAAGGGAAAAGTGGCATAGGCAGAAACGAGCGTGGTGTCAGAGGTGAACAGATCCGGCCCGGCAACATCGGGCTTGCTCCAGGCGAAGGTTCCGTTGGCGCCGAGCCGCAGTCCTTCCCCGCCAAGCTGGAATTCATGCCCGATCTGGAGGACTTTCTGTTCGCGCACTTGCTCGGTGGTATAAAAGCTGACGGTCGTTTCATCTGCCAGCCCCGTCAGCCCGTTGACGCGGACCCGCGCCAATCCGCCAAACCGGCCAACCGCAGTGCTGCCGAAGTTTTGTACATTGGCATCTGCAACGATCGGCGTGCGCGCGACGTTGAACACGCCAATCACATCACCCGGCCTGGTGGCGGGACCTTTGGCAACTGGTTGCAACACCAGCCGCACATCCAGCCCCGGAATATCGCGTGCCAGTAGCAGATAACGTTCCGCGTCCTGGATATTGAACACCGGCTGGCCGACCAGCTTGTCGATGAATTTCTGCAACTGGCTGCCCGATGGGCCGGGATCGCCGCGCACTTGCACCTCGGCCATGCGCGCCAGCACCACATCGAAACGCACCACCCCTTGGGAAATTTCCTGCACTGGAACTTGTACCGCCGCCAGATAGCCGCGCTGCCGCAGCAGGGTGGCCGCGCGGTCGCGAATTTCACAGATCGCTGCTACTGGCAGATCCTTGCCAATCAGATCGCTATAGGCGGGTTTAACCAGCGCCGGATCAACCACATCCAGCCCAGCGAACTTTGCGTCCGACAAGGTGAAATGCAGGCTGCCGAATTGCGGCGCTGACAATGGGCAAGGTGCCCGTTCAATCGAATTGTCGACCGAAACCGCTTGCCCCTGTGTCTGCAGCCGCTGTTCGAGCTGTCCGCGCTCAAGTTCCTCCCGCGTCGGGGCCTGCACACTTTGCGCAACCGCGCCGCTCGCCAGCACGGTGCTGCCCATCAACGCGGTAAGGCTCACCATCATGCGTCGCTGGATGGTCCGGGTCAAAAAAGTGCTCATTTCGCCATCACCATCTGCTTGTCGGTCACATCAGCCTTGGTCAGCGCAGGCGGCGCGGACAGCAGCGGCCGGGCAGCATCGCCAATGATGGCAAACCCGCCCCAGTAATAAGGGTGCGAGGTATTGGGCTGATCCATCAGTTCCTGTTCGGAATCGCGCAGCGCCATACCCACATCTTCGCTGGCACCGCGGCGGAACATTTCGGAAATCAGCCGCTCGGTCGCGCCATAATCATCCGGCGCGGGCCAGTGGCTTGCCATGACTGACCGGCTGCCTGCACCGATAAAGCTGCGCACCAGCCCGTCGAGCGAAGTCCCCCCGCCGCTGCCCAGCCCCGCTGCGCGGGTTGCTTCAATACTGGCAGCGCCAGCTGTGTCACAAGCGGACAGAATCACGATATCAGCATTCAGGTTTAGCCCGAAAATCTCGTTAAAAGACAGCAACCCGTCAGACCCGGTGCCGCCGAATGACGTCAGCAGTGCCGGTTTGGCCGGGCACGCGGGATTGGGCGGAGTAACCAGGCCGTGCGTGGCAAAGTGCAGCACCCGGTACTGGTACAGATTCTGATCGGCGATGATCGCTGTGTCAGAAAAGCCCGCTCCGGTGATGAGCTGGGCTTCCTGCGCGCCTATCAGCTTTTGTGCGGTCAGCAATTCGGCATCACTGATGGGGTTGTTCCATGCCGTTGCCGCCCAACCGCACGGATTGCTGGCACTGGCCAGATCGGCGCGAATGGCAGGTGGCGGCGCGTTGCCAATCGGCTGGTTCTGGCCAAGGCCAAGATATTCCAGCTTGCCGGAAGAACGCGGCGCCCGGCGCGCATCAACAAAAGCCTGCGCCGACACTGCCGTGCTGACCATCTTGCCGCGCGCCAGCCAGTTAATCCCGGTAAAATCAAATGGGTCGCCGCCTGCAGCAGTGCGTTTCTTGTACAGCGCAACCGAGGCATCATCGGCCACCAGAATATCCACCGGCAGCCGCAGCATCGCGCCATCGGGTTCAAAAATCAGATGTTTGGCAGATGCGATCTTCTCCGACACGGGGCCAAACAATGCCTTATACAGGTCGCGCGCGATCCCCACTTCATAAGGATAAGTGACATAGCGCCCGCCTTCCTCGGTCGAGATTGACGCACGCAGCATATCGACATCAAAATCAAGATCGGCCTCCCGCAAAGGCAAGCGGTAAGCCTTGGCGCTGGTCTTGTCGGTATAAAACACAAACACATCGCCGCCGACGATCGACAAGCGCGCATAGACCTCACCCGGCTTCAGGGCAGCGCGGAAATCCGCCAGCGAAAGGAAACGCGGCGCGACCACGCGGTATTGCGGATAGGCGTTGAGGCTGGCCTGGGTACGCAATTGCTGGGCTTCCAACTGATTGATCTGATCGGCCAGATCAGCCTGTTCGGAAATGATGGCTGAAGTCTGGCTGGCCTTTGCCAGCGCAAGGAAGCGGATCCGCCGTCGCTCGATATCGCGGCCAAGGTCGAGCGACTGGCGGAACAGGCGTGAGCCTTCGCCCGATCCGCCGCTCAGTTCACGGGCAAGAATGGCCTGTGTTTCGGACACTCCCGGACGCACCAGAATTTGGCTCGCCTTGAAAAAATCCTCAGCAAAGGATGGATCATTTTCCACCCTGCCCGCGATCAGGCGAAAATATGGGTTGAGCTGATTGGCAAAGCCAACCACCGCATCCCGCTTGCCAACCGATTGCGCGATCACTTCGCGGTAAAGCGTAACTGCTTCATCTTCGCGGCCATGACGTAGCAGGAACGCCGCCAGCCGCGCCTTCGCCCCGCTGACCGCACGCTGCTGCGGATATTGGGTTTCGATCAGTTCGAGCGCATTGCGCAAATAACTTTCCGCCTCGCCCAACTGACCGCGCCGCTCTGCCACCAGCGACAATTCGCCAAACACTTGCGCGCGCAGCCGGGTGATCGACAGCACCCGGCCATCACGCACGGCAATGGCCTGCGCATAGGCATCGAGCAGCGCTTTGCGCGCGCCATCGAGATCGCCCTGCAGCCGCAGTGCAGTGCCGCGCAATTGCAGCGCCTGCGCATCGATAATCGCCGCACGTTCCTGCGGAGTCAGTTTGAGTTCGTCGACAAAGCCCAGCAGTGCGCTTTCGCCAGCCGCGCCATTGAGCCGCGCCGCAATTGGCTGAGTGATAGCCAAAGTGCCACCCATGCTCGCCATGGTCTGCAGGCCGCTGCTGATTGGCTGGTCAAGCCGCGCCAGCGCATCAGGAACATAGCCCTGATTGAGGAGGTTGATCGCTTCAAAATTGCGCTGGAGACGTTCCAGCACCGGATCGCCAGTAGTCAAGGGGGCAGCCTGCTTGAACAAATGATCAGCTTCGGCAAATTCGCCCAGATTGCTCTTTTGCAGTGCCCGATTGACCAGGAACTCGCCCGGATTGATGTCATCACCCTTGCTGCCCTGCAGCCGCTGTTGCAGCGTTTCAAAATAGGCAGACGCTTCGGCATATTCCCCGCCCAGATTGCGGCGATAACCCTCTGCCAAGGCCTGTTCAGGCTTCAAAGTCTCCGCCTGAACGCGCGCGAAAGACAGCGGATCAGCCACGGAGGTCGACGCGACATCGATCGTGCCGCTGGCAATATGATTATCCAGCACGGATCGCAGCGCCAGCAGCGTGGCACTGTCATAGGCAGCAAAGCCTTCTGCCAGATACGTCGTATCGCCCTGCACCATGACAATACTCGACCAACCCAGCCTGGTGCCACGAACCACACAGCGCACTTGCCGCGCCCCGGCTAGCCCGGCGACCAGTGCCGTTGCATCAGCCGTGCAATCTATCGGCTCGCGGTGGGAGGGCGACACCAGCGCGCGGACATCTACAGGCTTGCCACCGAAGGCATAAATATTGGCGACCGGCTGCGCGGAATCGCGGCACACGATTGCCCAGCTGCGATCGAACATGGTCTGCTTGGCAGGGTTTTCCACACTGCGATCCTGCACCTGGCACAATATGCCCTTGGCATCGCCAATTGGGAAACTGTCCCGCAGCAAGACCGGCTGCTGCTGCGCCGACGCAGCTTGCGCAGCAAACGCCCATGCGCATCCGAGAATGAGAAACAAGCAGCGACAGTGGCCCACGTTTTCGCCCCCCCAGGCAAATGATCCGCTGGCAATACTGCCAGCGGAACCAGGTTGCGACTCCGGTTTCCTTGTTACGCGCCAGCCTACCCCCCTCACGCAGCCATCACTAGGAAAATATGGACAGTTCCGCAGGCTTAACTGCCCCGGGTCCGGTTTCACCCATAATGTCCAGTAAATTCAGAAGCCCCGCCAGTCCACGACCTCGTCCAGGGGCGCACGCGGCACGGGAAAGCCATTGATCGGATGGTCCGGATCGCGGTAGCCAATGGCCATTCCGCAAAAGAAGATGAAGTCATCGCCGATGCCAAGCTGCGCCTTCATGAATTCGCCGTACATCGCCCAGATTTCCTGCGCGCAGCTATCCAGCCCTTCTTCGCGCAGCAGCAGCATCACCGTTTGCAGCCACATGCCCATGTCGGACCATTGCGGTGGCCCCATATATTTGCGGGTGTAAGTGAACAATTGCACCGGCGCGCCGAAGCTGGACCAGTTCTTGCCCATTTGTGCCATCCGGCCTGCGCTGTCTTCACGCGCCAGCCCGATTGAATCGAACATGGCCTTGCCCACTGCACGGCGCTGCCGCTCGTAGCGACCTTCAAGCTCCTTGGGATAGATTGGATATTCAACCCCTTCGCCCATCGGCTGAGCAGCGGCCTTGGCCAGGACCGCTTCGGTCAGCCGGGCAAGCGGCTTGCCAGTCATGACAATGGCATTCCACGGCTGGGTATTACCGCCCGATGGGCTGCGCTGCGCCCTGTCCAGCACCCGCTGAAGAACCGCAATTTCAACTGGCTGATCAGTAAACTGGCGGATCGAGCGGCGGGTGGTGACAGCTTCCGTTACGTTCATGGATTTCCTTCGATTTCAAACAATCCGGCGAGCTGTTCGATAATGGTTCCGCCAAGCTGTTCCACATCCATGATCGTTACCGCGCGCTTGTAATAGCGGGTCACGTCATGGCCAATGCCGATGGCGACCAGTTGGACCGGTGACAGCCGTTCGATCCAGTCGATCGTCTTGCGCAGATGCGTTTCGAGATAACCTGCATTATTGACGCTGAGCGTGCTGTCATCGACCGGCGCGCCATCGGAAATCACCATCAGGATGCGGCGGTCTTCATGGCGGGCGAGCAAGCGGGAATGCGCCCACTGCAGCGCCTCGCCATCGATATTTTCCTTCAGCAATCCTTCGCGCATCATCAGGCCGAGATTGCGGCGTGCGCGGCGCCATGGCTCATCCGCATTCTTGTAAATGATATGGCGCAGATCATTCAATCGTCCGGGGTGGGCAGGTTTGCCTTCTGCCAACCACGCTTCACGGCATTGACCACCCTTCCACGCGCGGGTGGTAAAACCGAGAATTTCCACCTTTACCCCGCACCGCTCCAGCGTGCGCGCCATGATATCGGCGCTGATTGCAGCGATGCTGATCGGCCGCCCGCGCATCGACCCCGAATTGTCGATCAGCAAGGTGACAATCGTGTCCTTGAATTCGACATCCCGCTCAACCTTATAGCTGAGCGCGTGGCCCGGCATCGTGACCACGCGGGCGAGCCGTGCCGCGTCCAGAATGCCTTCTTCCTGATCGAAGTCCCAACTGCGATTCTGCTGCGCCATCAGGCGGCGTTGCAGCCGGTTTGCGAGCCGGGTGACGATGCCCTGCAGTCCCTGAAGCTGGCTGTCGAGATAAGCGCGCAGCCGGTCTAGTTCTTCGTGATCGCACAATTCAGGCGCTTCCACGATTTCGTCAAACCGGTTCGTATAGACCTTGTAATCGAAGGTTTCGGGCAGATCGGTCCATGGACGATTAGGGCGCACCGGCATCATGCCTTCCTCGCCCTCTTCTCCTACGTCGCCGTCGCTCATTTCCTCTTCGGAAGTCAGATCGCTGTCGCTATCGCCTTCTGCTTCGGCATCAGAGGCTTCACCCGCCATTTCGGTCGATTGCGGTTCGTTCTGGCCAGAATCTTCCTCGCCGTCCTCCTCACCCTCTTCGCCGCCGTCCTCGTCCTCTCCTTCATCATCGTCGCCGCCGTCCTTGCCCTCTTCCTTGGTCAGTTCAAGGTGACGGAGCATATCGAGCGCGAGCGACTGAAAGGCGGTCTGGTCATCCAGCGTCAGCGCCAGCGCTTCAAAATCATCGCCCGCGCGGGCTTCGATGAAATTGCGGACCATCTCGACGCCAGCTTCGGCGCGGGCCGGCACTGGCCGTCCGGTCAGCTTTTCGCGCAGCAACAGGCCTAGCGCGGATTGCAGCGGTACATCATCGCCGCTTTGCGCCCGCGCAATCGGGTCAGATGCAGTGCGCAGTTCAACTGCAGCATCAAGGTTGTCCGATATACCGCTGAAATTATTGGCTCCGAGCGCCTCGTAGCGGGCCTGTTCGACCGCATCATAGACAGCCCGCGCGACCGGTTCTGACGGGGCATTGCGGCTGTGCAGCGCGGTGTTGTGATGACGCAGCTTGAGCGCAAAACTATCGGCAAAGCCGCGTGCCTCGCGCGCTTGATCAGCAGGCAGATTGCGCGGCGGCAACGGCACGCGAAAGTTCTTGCCACTGGCAGAGGGGCTATCCGCACTCCACGCCACTTCCACCTCCGCCTCCCGCGCCAAGGCGCGGCTGGCGCCGGTCAGCGCCTGCTTGAAACGATCAAGGGGAGTCTGGTCAGCCAAGCGGTGATCTCTACTTCAAAATGCTCTGACCGGTCTTGGCCCAGTCCGCCAGGAAACCTTCAATGCCCTTGTCGGTCAACACGTGGTTGGCCAGCCCCATAATCACCTTCGGCGGCGCGGTCATGACGTCAGCGCCGATCAGCGCGCTTTCCAGCACATGGGTCGCATGGCGGACGCTGGCGACAAGGATCTGGGTCGCAAAATCATAGTTGTCATAGATCACGCGAATATCACTGATCAGTTCCATCCCGTTAAAGCCATTGTCGTCATGCCGACCGACGAAGGGGGACACGTAAGTCGCCCCCGCCTTGGCTGCCAGCAGCGCCTGATTGGCAGAAAAGCACAGCGTCACATTGACCATAGTGCCATCTTGCGTCAGCGCCTTGCATGTCTTGAGCCCGTCAATCGTCAGCGGCACCTTGATGCAGACATTATCCGCAATCTTGCGCAGTACTTCGGCTTCTTTCATCATCGTCTCGTGTTCAAGCGCGACCACTTCGGCGCTGACCGGGCCGTCGGTCAGGCTGCAGATTTCCCGCGTCACTTCCATGAAGTCGCGGCCCGACTTGGCAATCAGGCTGGGGTTGGTAGTCACCCCGTCAAGCAGGCCAGTGGCGGCCAGTTCCTTGATGTCAGCGATTTCGGCAGTGTCGGCGAAAAATTTCATTGGATACTCCGCAAGACGCGTTGGATTCGCCGTCAGCTATATGCGGACAGCGCGCCCTTCACCACCCCTGCATTCAGCCAGTTCACGGCCAAACGATCCGACAGGCTGTCCGCATTTCCGCCCGACCGGGAGAAATTCGCGCATTTTTTCGCGCCAGCCTTGTCGCCTGCGCTGCGCTGCGCCCATATGGAAGCCGATCCATGAACCGCGTCAGACTCCTCATCCTCAACGCCGCGCTCGGCCCGCTCGATTACCGGGTGCCAAAGGGTATGGAGGCCATACCAGGGTCAATCGTGGTCGCCCCGCTCGGCCCGCGCCAGATCATCGGCATCGTGTGGGAGGACGACCGCCTGCCGGGCGATTCGGTGCCCGACAGCAAATTGCGCCCGCTGATAGAAGTGCTGCCGGTTCCGCCGCTGAGGGCAGAACTTCGGCGCCTGATTGAATGGACTGGAGATTATTACTGCGCCGCGCTCGCTTCAGTGGCGCGTATGGTGCTGTCTTCCGGCGGAGCGCTGCGCGGCCCGACCACCATGATCGAATACCGTCTGAGCGGGATCGAGCC
>JAHEAW010000015.1 GCA_024642545.1 Erythrobacteraceae bacterium | reverse complement strand
TCTGGTGAACAATGAACCCGTCGATGCGCTCAGCATGATCGTTCACCGCAGCGTGGCTGAAGCTCGCGGGCGGCATATGTGCGAACGGCTCAAGGACTTGATCCCGCGCCATTTGTTCAAAATTCCGGTGCAGGCGGCAATTGGCGGCAAGGTGATTGCGCGTGAAACGATCGCGGCGATGCGCAAGGATGTGACCGCCAAATGCTATGGCGGGGACATCAGCCGCAAGAAGAAGCTCCTCGACAAACAGAAGAAGGGCAAGGCCAAGATGCGCGAATATGGCAATGTCAGTATTCCGCAGGAAGCCTTCATCGCGGCCTTGCGCATGGGTGAAGAATGACGGGCGGCAGAGCGTGCCAATTAACCAATAATTGCAGGTTGCGCGCGCCTGAGGCCTGAAAGCCTGCCCGGCGCGTTCTCAACCTATTAACGCTTTGCCCTTACTGTCACAGGTTCGAGAGTGCCATTATTCGAGCCATGCAATGAGTGAATCCAGCACTGATACGCCTGCCGAGCCGCCCGAAGGGCGTGGCGACGGAGCAGGCACGTCCAAGATAGAGCCTGCATGGCGCAAGCTTTTGGGGCTGGGGCCAGCGGATAATGCGCCGAGGCCAGTCAGTTACAATGCGACCGACCTGGCGCAATTGGCGCATGTTTTTGAGGAATCGGGCCGTGGCTGGTTCTGGTCAGTTGATGCTGATCTCAAGATCACTTATGTCTCCCCAGCCATCGCAGACCGCTTGGGTCTGGCGCATTCCAACATGATAGGTCAGCCATTCCAATCGCTGTTCCGGACCGATCATCAGGACGGGGCTGGGCGTATCAACCGCTCGTTACCGTTTGTGCTCGGTAAGCGCGGCAAGTTTTCCGACCTTGCCGTGCGTGCGACCAATCCGATTGTACCGGCCGGTCAGGAGCGATGGTGGTCAGTTTCCGGGAGCCCGGTCGAAGGTCGGGGTGATAATTTCCGCGGCTATTGGGGCAGCGCGCTCGACATTACCGAATCACGCCGTAGCGAGGCTGAAAGCACGCGTTTGACCGCGTCGGATACGCTGACTGGACTTGCGAGCCGACACCGGATTTCGCAGCATCTCGAGAAAACTTTGACTGCCTATAAGGTAGCCAAACGTAGTTGCGCTTTGCTGATGATCGATCTCGACCGTTTCAAGCACGTCAATGATACGCTTGGGCATCAGGCGGGCGATGAACTGCTCAAGCAGGCCTCGCAGCGTTTGACCCGGGTTACCAAGGAAGATTGGGAAGTCGGGCGCCTTGGGGGTGATGAGTTTCAGGTGATCATCCCTGATATGGATGATCGGGGAACGCTGGGCGAAACGGCCAAGCGGATCATCGCGATCATTTCGCAGCCTTACACCATCGACGGTGTGCGCTGCGTGATCGGAGCCTCGGTCGGGGTTGCGATCGCGCCTTACGACGGGATCACCAGTGCTGAACTGACCCGCAGCGCTGACCTGGCGCTGTATGCAGCCAAGAATGATGGACGCGGACGTTTCCGTTTTTATTCCAGTGACCTGCATGATGAAGCCGAAGATCGTCGCCAGCTTGAAGATGACTTGCGTGATGCCTTGGCGCAAGGTGAGATACGGCTTGTCTATCAACCGGTTATCGAAGCCAGAACCAACTTGATTGCTGGCTTTGAGGCGCTGCTGCGGTGGGACCACCCAGAACGCGGCCCTGTTTCCCCGGCGGTATTCATCCCAGTGGCCGAAGACGCAAATCTGATTGCGCCGCTGGGCGAATGGGCATTGCGGCAGGCGTGCAATGATGCAGCCAGCTGGCCGGGGGCAGCCCGGGTCGCAGTCAATGTTTCACCGATCCAATTTGCGCATGAGGCACTGCCCGCGATTGTGGCAGGTGCGCTGGCAAGCTCGGGCCTTAATCCTGACCGGTTGGAACTGGAAATTACTGAAAGTGTCTTTCTCGGCGACGGGGCCGATACTGAAGCAACTTTCTCCGCGCTTAAAAAGCTGGGCGTCCGGCTGGCGCTGGATGACTTTGGAACCGGCTATTCTTCGCTCGGCTATCTCAAAAGCGCGCCGTTCGACAAGATCAAGATTGACCAGAGCTTCGTGCGCGATGCGACCCAGACGATCAACCGCAATGCGGCGATCATTACAGCGATCGTCAGTCTTGCCGAAGCGCTGGGCATGGAAACCACCGCTGAAGGCGTCGAGACGCTCGATACGCTTGACCTGATCCGCAAGCTGAAAGTCAGCCATGTTCAGGGATATGTCTATAGCCGCGCGATGGAAATGGCCGAGATTTATGAGCGCATGGATGGCGACAATCTGAAGATTGAGCCGAGCGGGCCGGAAAAGACCCGGTCTGACCGTAAAACCGTGCTGCGCACCGTTGGCATCATTCATGAAGATCACCGCTACGAAGTCATGATGCGCAACCTTTCCCGGACTGGCGCCCTGATCGAAGGGCTGATGGACGTGCCCAAGGGCACAAAATTCGTAGTCGATTTTGGTGAGGGCCAATTGGCAGTGGCAACCGTCAAAAGGTCGAGAGACGATCAGCAGGGGCTGTTGTTTGAAGTGCCGTTGGTCAGTGACGGGTCGGACGGTCTGTGTACACGCCACCGCATTTCGCCCTACGCCCTGGCAGCAGCCGGCATGCCGCTCGCCGCGTTGCCGCCTGGCAAGTATCCGTTGATCGGTCATGGCTCAAGGGAAGGCGCAGCAAGGCATTTTTCGTTGCCCACATTCGCTCAGTCAAATAAGGGCAAGGATGCCAAGCGCGTTGCCTGACGGCGCTTGTTGCAAAACGCGATATCAGTGCTTGATAAGGCCGAGCTGCAACGCCTTGACTGTGGCCCCGACCCGGTCGTGAACTTCCAGTTTTGTAAAAACGCGGCGCACGTAAGTAGCTACAGTTTCGGAAGATATCTCCAAGATCCTGGCGACATCATTATTCGATTTGCCTTTGGAAATCCATTTCAGAACCTCCGCCTCGCGGTTTGACAGCTTGATGGGCGGGATGGCCCGGTTCAGCAAAATGCAGATTCGTACATGCGCCACCTGCATGATGGCGCGCAAGGCAAGGCAATTGTCATCCTCCACGCTGGTAACTGGCTCGTCGAACCCGAAAGTCGCATAGGCATTGCGGTTACGCGGCCCGTAGAGCGGGATACTGATGCCGTGAACAACCCCGTATTTCTGGATCAGCCGGATAAAATTCTGAATGTCCTTGTCCGAATGCCGCGCCAGCACCTCGCCGATCACAGTGCTCCAGATCAGCGGTTCGCCGCGCTCCATGATAAAGTCGGGGATCGGGTTGTGCAGGCGAGCCGATGTATCCTGATACATGGCCACCAGTTCGGGCGGATAGCCAGCGCCATCGATGATTGTATGATGCGAAATCTGGCTCTGGAAAATCGGGGTGAAATGGTAGCTGTGCCGCGCAGCGCCGTGTTCGCGCGCCCCTTCCCGCACGAGTGCGAAGATATCGCCGATCTTGGTCTGTTTGCCGATGTCTGTAAGGATGCGCACGAAAGTCTCTGGGCTAGGTGTTGAATGGTTGCGACGTCCGGAGAATAGACACCTTGTCTACATCCGATCAGATGGCTCGCCAAACGTTGTGGCTAAACCCCTGGCTGGCTTTAACATTTTGCGGCATTCATTGGCTGCGCAATGCTGACTTTTGCGCAAAAGCGGTGCTTGACAACATTTGCTAAGCTGGACGATGCAACTTCACTTGGCGTTCAGCCAGACGCTGGCTATAGGCCTGATCATGCAAATTGAACCGCGCAAGCGCTCGCCGCTCAAGCTCACCCTTATCGCCCTGATGGCAACCAGTACCCTGCTGATCGGCGGTTGTGCCGGACGCGGCGGCCCGAAAGACACTGCCTATGTCGCGCGCGATGTCGATACGTTGTACAGCGCAGCGAAGGAAAAGCTCGACGCTGGAAACCCAAAGCTGGCTGCAGCGCTGTTTGACGAAGTTGAGCGTCAGCACCCGTATTCGCCGTGGGCCCGCCGCGCACAGTTGATGAGTGCGTTCAGTAATTATGTTGGCCGTGACTACAACAAATCCATCCAGAGCGCGCAGCGATTCCTGTCGATCCATCCAGGCAATCGCGATGCGCCCTATGCTTATTATCTGATTGGTCTGAGCTATTACGAGCAGATCAGTGATGTGACGCGCGACCAGAAAGTCACCGAACAAGCCAAGGCAGCACTGACCGAGGTTATTCGCCGATTCCCGACGACCCCTTATGCTACCGATGCCAAACTGAAGCTTGATCTGGTCAATGACCATCTGGCTGGCAAGGAAATGGAAATCGGGCGGTTTTACGAAAAAACCGGGCAGTGGCTCGCGGCGCAATTGCGGTTCCAGAACGTGGTCACAAATTTCCAGGCGACCAGCCAGACGCCTGAGGCGCTCTACCGGCTGGCCGAAACAAACCTTGCGCTCGGGATCCCTGAAGAAGCGGTAAAATATACTGCGGTCCTGGGGTCAAATTACCCGGGCAGCAAATGGTATGAGCGGGCCTATAAACTGATCCGGAAAGATGCTCCTGACGTGAAAGCAAGCTAGCTGTTTGGAACTTCCATCCTGTGTTTTACAGGACAGAAGATTTCTCGCCGCTAACCGGTGACTGCGCGGGCTGCGTCGGCTAGAAACCCGTTGCGATGCTAACCCTGCTTTCCATCCGCAATATCGTTTTGATCGATGCGCTCGACCTGTCGTTCGCGGGTGGTCTGGGCGTTTTGACTGGTGAAACGGGTGCGGGAAAGTCGATCCTGCTCGATGCGCTGGGTCTGGTGCTGGGCAACCGGGCCGAAAGCGCGCTGGTTCGCGCCGGGGCCGATCAGGCCAGTGTCACTGCCAGTTTCGAATTTTCTTCCTTGCCGGATGTGATCAAGGCCGTGTTGGCCGATTCGGAGATCGAGATCGAACCGGGCGAACCGCTCATCCTGCGGCGGCGGCTCAAGGCAGATGGCGGTTCAAAGGCATTTGTGAACGACCAGCCGGTGAGTGCCGCATTGCTGCGCGATCTGGCCCCTGCACTGGTCGAATTGCACGGTCAGCATGATGATCGCGGCTTGGTTAATCCGCGCGGACACCGGGCCTTGCTCGACCAGTTTGCCGGGGCAGATGTAGCTGGCGTTACCGCTGCATGGAAGGCCTGGCGGGTCGCGGATGAACGCCTGACGCTGGCCAGGGCCAAACTTGATCAGGCGAAGGAAGACCAGGATTTGCTGATCGTCTATCTTGCCGAGTTGACCGAAATTGAGCCTCAGGCGGGTGAAGAAGCGCGGCTTGCCGGTGCGCGGTCCGATATGCAAAAGGGTGAGAAACTCGCCGGTGATCTGGAGGAGCTGCGCCATGTCTGGGATGGTTCGGATTCGCCGCTGGCCGCCTTGCGCTCGGCGGCACGCAAGCTGGACCGGATCGCAGCGGAACACCCGTTGCTGGCCGAAGCGCTCGCGGCGCTGGACCGGGCGGTGATCGAAGCTGGCGAAGCGGAAGACAAATTGCGCGCCGCCGCAGATCAGCTGCATCATGACCCCGTGGCGCTCGATCAGGCTGAAACGCGCCTGTTTGACCTGCGCGCGCTTGCCCGCAAGCATCGCTGCGATGTGGACGCCTTGCCTGAAATGATCCGGTCCATGCGTGCAGCGCTCGATTCGATCGAAGCGAGCGATGCAGAACTTGATGCACTCGAAGTGGCAGCTCGGGAGGCCCATCAGATCTACCGCGCACGAGCAGAGGCGCTCCACGCCGCGCGGGTGACTGCAGCGATGCGGCTGGATGAAGCGGTTGCGGCGGAACTGGCGCCGCTCAAGCTGGATGCCGCGCGGTTCAAGACAGCGATTGCTGATTTGCCGGAGGAGCGCTGGGGGGCAGTTGGCATGGATTCGGTCGAATTTCTTATCGCCACTAATCCTGGTGCGGACTTCGCGTCGCTGGGCAAGATCGCGAGCGGCGGCGAACTGTCGCGCTTTATCCTCGCGCTCAAAGTGGCGCTCGCGGAAAAAGGCGGCGCTGCGACCGTCATTTTTGACGAGATTGACCGCGGCGTTGGCGGTGCTGTGGCTTCCGCCATTGGTGAACGGTTGGCGCGGCTTGCCGATGGCGGGCAATTGCTCGCTGTTACACACAGCCCGCAAGTGGCTGCGCGCGGCGGTCAACATTACCGGATTGCCAAATCGTCGGTTGGGACAGTGACCAGGACATCGGTGGCTTTGCTTGATGGAGCAGGGCGGCAAGAAGAAATTGCCCGGATGCTGTCTGGTACGGAAATCACCAGCGAAGCGCGCGCACAGGCTGACCGGCTGCTGGAGGGCGTGTGAGGTATGCGTTTGCGTTATTGGCTTTTCTCGCGCTCTCCGGATGCATCGCAAGTGGGTCAAGAGTGACCAGTTCGGTTGCTGATCCTGCCCTTTATGCGGGTGAAAACCTGTGGGGCACTGACGCATATCTCACGCCCAGCAAGCCCGATGCCATCTTGCGCTATGGCAGTGGCAAGCGAGCCTTTGCCGAATTGCGCTTGCCGCAGGGCAAGGGACCTTTTCCGCTGGCGGTTATCTATCATGGTGGCTGTTGGAAAGTCGGGGTGGCGACACAGGCCTATATGGCGCCGCTGGCCACGCACTGGCAGCAAATGGGTATTGCTACGCTGAATGTCGATTACCGCGAAGTTGGCGATGGCGGCGGTTGGCCCGGCAGTTTCGAGGATTGGCAGGCGTCATCCGGACTGATTGACGAAGTAGCGGCAGAATATCCGATCGACCGCACGCGAGTGACCCTTGTGGGCCATTCCGCCGGCGCAGCCCCGGCGCAGTGGCTGGCAGCTGAGCAGGGCGATGATGGCCCGGTCGGTGCGCGCCCGCCGCTGGCGGTCTATGGTGCGATTATATTTGACGGGCAGGGCGATGTCGCGCTCGACCGTGAGCCTTTCGACGGGCTCTGCGGCTTTCCTGCGGTCGATCCCTTCATGGGCGGTGCGCCTGACGCGCAGCCTGTGCGCTATGCGGCGATTTCGGCGGTGTCGCACCCGCCGCACCTCGCGCATGTGCTGTTTGTGCAAGCAGTCCTCCCGCCGCCCGCCGAAGCTATGCAAACGGCGATGCGTAAGGCCGGCACACAGATGGATATCCGCAGCAATGCAGGCGCGAGCCATTTTGCCATCATCACCCCCGGCGGCCCGGTTTATGCCGCGAACGAGCCGGCGATGCTCAAACTGCTGCGCGGGGAATGAATGCGGCGCTCGAACGACCGGTGTGGAACATGCTGTGTGGGCCAATGGCGGAGCTTGCACAAGGAGCGGAGCAGGCATGGCGGATCGACCCGCGCTATGGACCATTTGCTGCGGCCGTTGATGACTCGCCGCGAGCGCAGGCTGCACTCGCGGCGCTGGTCATGCATGACAACGACCGGTTGTGGCTGGTCGAGCGTGAGCCATGGCCTGCGCCAGAAGGCCTATGCGTGCTGCGCACCGCGCCGCTGCTGCAGATGGCCGCGCTCGAACCCGCTGCAATGGAGCCGGGCGACGAGCTCGCCGAATTGCTTGGCGCAGGCGATGTTGCCGGGATGACCGAACTCGCGCTGGCGACCGAACCAGGTCCGTGGGGGCCGCTGACCCATCGCTATGGTGATTTCTTTGGCCTGCGCGACCGTGGCCGCTTGGCAGCGATGGCGGGCGAGCGGATGCGTCCTGCACCCGGGCTCGCTGAAGTCAGCGGGGTCTGCACATGGCCTGAATTTCGTGGGCAAGGCCGCGCTGCAAGGCTGATTCGGCGGGTCATGGCGGGGCTGGTCGCGCGCGGCGACACGCCGTTTCTGCACAGTTACGCCGGCAATGCAGGTGCAATTGCGCTCTACGAACGCCTTGGCTTTCGCGCCAGCCGGAGCCTCACGGTGACGGTGCTCGGCAGGGCTTAGCTTGACGCATCTGGTTCGCGCTGGCTCAGATAAATCAACGTGAGCATGGCCATTGCGCCAAACACCCATGATCCGTGGTCCGGCCCTTGGCCGTTGGGCATCTGCCATAATTGATACCCGGCCACCGCGACTACCTGAAACAGGCCCCACCAATTGGCAAGCGCGCAGCCAAGGCCGATCTTGGCCAGCAGCTTGGTGCCACTGAATTGCGCTGCACTGTCAGCGCGCGCACCCCACATCTTCAGCGCCCCGGCCAGCAGGAGCAGGCCCGCAGCGATTTCGAGCGCGAAGACCACAACCATCGCCACAACGATCAGCCATGATGGCGGTACCGGCAACAAGGTCACCGGATAGGCTTCCTGCCCCTGATGGCTGGTGGTGTAGACGAAGAAATTATAGGCCGCGCCGACATTGGCGATGTTATGCGCGACATAAGTCAGTGCCATCGCGCCGACAATCAGACACAGCAGAATTTTCAGATAGCGGTCGGTCATAGTGATCCCCCCAATTACATTGGCCGCCGACCCGTTAGCCCTTTATCCGGAGCTTGCTGTACGCCATAACGTATCGCGTGGAGAACGACAAATTCATGCCCCCGTCATCAGCAGACGCTGCCAAAGAACTGATGCGGCTGGCCAACCAGATTGCGTATCATAACCGGCTGTATCATGCCGATGACGCGCCCGAGATCAGCGATCAGGAATTTGACGCGCTGGTGCGCCGCAATGCCGAACTGGAAGCTGCTTATCCTGAACTGGTGCGCCCCGATAGCCCGTCAGCAGCCGTAGGCCATGATGTTGCTTCCTCACCGCTGAGCAAAGTGCAGCATGAGGTTCGCATGATGAGCCTCGACAACGCTTTTTCGGACGAGGAAGTTGCTGAATTTGTAGCCCGGGTCCGGCGGTTCCTGGCCTTGCCCGATGACGCACCGCTGGCCTTTACCGCAGAGGACAAGATTGACGGATTATCGTGCTCGCTTCGCTATGAACACGGCAGGCTGGTGCGCGCATCGACCCGTGGGGATGGGCAGGTGGGCGAGGATGTGACTCCTAACGTGGCCTCCATATCCGACATTCCGCAGCAGCTTGCAGGCTCGCCGCCTGACCTGTTCGAAATCCGCGGTGAGGTTTATATGGCGCGGGCCGATTTTGCCGCGCTCAATGCAGCGCAGGAGGCAACGGGGGGCAAGCTGTTTGCCAATCCGCGCAACGCTGCCGCTGGTTCCTTGCGGCAAAAGGACGCCGCGGTGACAGCGCAGCGCCCGCTCAAATTCTGGGCGCATGGCTGGGGTGCGACCTCTGCCATGCCCGGGCAGACGCAAGCAGAAATCGTGGACCGGTTTCGGGAGTGGGGCATTCCCGTTTCACCTTTGTTCCGGTGCTGCGATACACTGACGGACATGTTCGCCCACTATGAGACAATCGGCGCAGCCCGGGACAGCCTGGCGTATGAGATTGACGGGGTGGTGTTCAAGGTTAACCGGCTGGATTATCAGGCGCGGCTCGGCTTTGTTGCCAAGGCTCCGCGCTGGGCTATTGCCCGCAAGTTTCCCGCTGAACGGGCTGAAACCACGCTCGAACAGATCGACATTCAGGTGGGCCGGACTGGCAAGCTGACACCAGTTGGCCGACTTGCGCCCGTGCTGGTCGGCGGCGTGACAGTGACCAATGTCACTTTGCATAACCGCGATGAGATTGCCCGACTGGGCGTAAGACCTGGTGACCGGGTGGTGGTCCAGCGCGCAGGCGACGTCATTCCGCAAGTGGTCGAAAACCTGACCCGCGAGATGCAGCGCAATGCTTATATTTTTCCAGACATTTGCCCTGAGTGCGGCAGCGAAGCCGTGGCGGAAGATGGCGAAGTGGATGTGCGCTGCACTGGCGGGCTGGTCTGCCCGGCGCAGCGGACCGAACGGCTCAAGCATTTTGTCAGCCGCGGTGCGCTCGATATCGAAGGGCTGGGTGAAAAGACGATTGACCAGTTCTTCGCGCTGGGCTGGCTTGAAAGTCCGGCGGATATTTACCGGCTGAAGGATCGGCGCGAGGCAATTCTGGCGCTTGAGGGGTGGCAGGACAAGTCTGTGGACAAGCTGTTGGAAGCAGTGGAAAGCAAACGTGCGCCTGATGCCGCGCGACTGCTGTTTGGTCTGGGTATCCGGCATGTCGGCGCGGTTACCGCGCGCGATTTGATGAAGCGGTTCGAGGATTTGCCTGCGCTGCGAGATCTCGCTCTCAAGGCAAAGTCTGGCGATGAAGAAGCAGCGGCAGAGCTTAGCGCGATCGACGGTATCGGCCCTGCCGTGGTGGCGGCTCTGGGCGATTTTTTCCACGAAACGCACAATATCGCTGTGTGGGACGATCTGCTCACCGAAGTCCGCCCGCCGCCCTATGTGGTCGAAACGCAGCAAAGCCCGGTGACTGGCAAGACGGTGGTCTTCACCGGCAAGCTGGAAACCATGAGCCGCGATGAAGCCAAGGCGCAGGCGGAAAGGCTGGGTGCAAAGGCGGCCGGTACGGTGAGCGCCAAAACCGATCTGGTCGTGGCTGGGCCGGGTGCGGGTTCAAAGCTGAAAAAGGCCGCCGATCTGGGCATCGAAGTGATCGACGAAGCTGCCTGGGCGGAAATTGTGGCCGCCGCAGGCTAAGGCGTAGAGCGCCAGCTGACGGTTATGCCAATGCGAATGCGGCAGTTGAGCGGCACAAAAAGCGTTACCGCCGCCGCAACCACAAAATTGACCAGTCGCCATTGACCATCCGTGCCGCAAGGCGAAATCCCGCGCGGAGATAGGCGGCCCGAACCGCATTTTCCTGCGTTTCGAGTAAGCCGGCGAGCAGCAGACTTCCGCCCGGGGGAACGCTGGCTGCAAAATCCGGGGCGAGTTCCACCAGCGGCCCGGCGAGTATATTGGCGATCAGCAGATCATAGGGCGCACGCGCCCGAATCAGCGGGTGGTCCATCCCGTCAGCCACTACCATGGTCAACTCCCCCGCGTGGCCGCCCATGGCAATGGCATTGGCGCGACAGTTTTCCTCCACCACTGGTAAGCAAACCGGATCAATATCGGTCGCCAGCGCATGAGCGCGGGGCCACAGCGCCATCGCTCCAAAAGCCAGCAATCCCGTGCCGCTGCCAATGTCTGCGATGTTGCGTGCGATCAATCCGCTTCGCTTCATTTCAGTGAGCACCGCCAGACAGCCCGCCGTTGTTTCATGGTGGCCCGTGCCGAATGCCTGACTGGCGGGAATGACGAAACTTATCACGCCATTTTCGGTGGTGGGGGGATAATCCGGCGCATGAATATAAAACGCACCCGCCCGGATCGGCTCCATCCCGCGCTGACTGTGGGTTAGCCAGTCAGTATCGGGCAGTTTTTCCAGCACGAGTGGCGGCGGACTGCGCGCAAACAGGCCGGCGAGAGCATCTGTCTGCACGCGCCTCGGCTTGCGCGGATACCACGCTTCCAGCACCCATTCGTCGGGCAGTTGTTCGCTGACTTCGCTGCCAGAGATGACCAGTTCCGGCTCCCAATCCTCAATATTCTCATGGGCCAGCAGCGCCGCCTGAATGGTTTTCTTGGATGCGAAGGCCGAAAGTTTCCAGGTCATTTAGCGGTTTCACTGTTCAGCCGCGATGCAAAGCGGGCCCGGCCACCATCAGCATAGGCTTTGCAAGCTGCCGCATCGTTCAGCGCCCGGCTGCTGGCAAAGCGTTCAAACATGCCGCTGACGGAAGGGTGCGGAGTAATCAGGATGCCGCAAGGCAAGTGCTCCACCTGGTCGAGTCCCGCGCGCACAGCTGCAATTCGGTCCGCGTGATCCGTAAATCTGTAACCGTCTGCGGAAATGGTCGAGATGCTGTCAGCATATGTGATTGTCCGGCAATCTGCGCCGTCACAGCTTGTCCATGCCCAACTGGTAGAGCCGGGCGAATGTGCTGGGGTGGCAAAGGCCGTCAGGCTAATCGGTCCGAGGGTCACGATTTCTCCGTCACGCACGGTCTGGGCGATTTTTACCGGAGCCATTGCGGGCAAACTGTCATGCTGCGGATCATCAATTGCCGCATTCCCGCTGGTCAGGACCGGAGCAGATGCTTCAAGAGCAGCCACCTTGGCCCCGCTCAGCCGCTGCAATTCTGCCAGAGCGCCTGCATGGTCGAAATGTTCGTGGCTGGACAGGATCAGTTTTACGTCATTGATCTTGAAGCCCAATCTGGAGATATTCGCTGCAACCAGCGGCGCAGCATCCGCCGGCCCGCCATCGATCAGGACATGCCCCTGATCCGAGGTAATCAGAACCACGGTTATGCCGCAGGTGCCGACCAGCCAGCTGTTACCGAACAGATGGGCTGGCGGGGCCGGATCACTCCATCCACTGCGGCCACTGCACGCATTGGCCAGCGCGGCGGCGGTGTAGCCGGTGGCTGCTGGAGACAGATTGGCGGAAATTTTGTCTGCCGGTCCATCTCCCGCGCACGCCAGCAAGGGCAAGCCAAGCAACGGAGCAAGGAATCTAGCGAACATAGCTGGCTCCGTTCGCATCCAGCGTTGCACCTGTCAGGCTAGGCGGGGCGTCGAGTGCGCAGAACGTAGCGATTGTGGCGATTTCATCGGGTGTCGCCACGCGGCCCAGCGGTATATCCGCCAGCAATCCCGGACCACCGCGGCTGGAGAGATAGTCGCCCGCCATTGCCGTATCAGTAAAGCCCGGCGTAATCGCGAAGCTGAGGATATTGTCCTTGGCATAAGCGCGGGCAATCGTCTTGTGCATCGCCAACATCCCGCCCTTTGCCGCAGCATAATGCCAATGTGCAGGAGAGTCGCCGCGGTGGCCTGCCCGGCTGGCAATATGGACGATCCGGCCCGCACAGCCCCGTTCCTGCCAATGCCGCACTGCAAGACGCGATAGCTGCGCTGATGCAGTGAGATTGATTTGCAGGGTCTTGTCCCAGTCTGCGAGCCAGGCATTGTCGGCTTGGTCGAGCGCGCTGGCTTCGAAGAGACCGGCATTGTTGATCAGCACATCGATTGATCCACCGCTCCGCCGCAGCGCTTCGTCCCATAGTTTTTTGGGTGCGGATGCATCCGCAAGGTCGGCCCCGACCGTAATTGCATCATGCGGCACCGAACCGTGACCGACAATTTGTGCGCCGCGCGCCGCCAGCTGTGAAAAAATGGCCGCGCCAATGCCGCGGCTGGAACCAGTCAGGAGGATGTTCGTCATATGAATGCTATCTCCAAACACGATGGTAATGTCGAGGGCTTGTCTGTGATTTTGGTTATGTGGCTTTGCCGTCATGGGCCGCACCACACAGCTTGCCTAAGCGGAGCGTTTCGGTAAGGAGAGCGCGAAGATTTATGCAACCGGAAAATCACCATGGCTGAACGTCCCCTCTCCCCGCATCTGCAAATCTGGAAATGGGGACCGCATATGCTGGTCTCGATCCTCCACCGCATAACCGGTGATGGGCTGGCGCTGGCGGGTTTGGGAATTTTGTTGTGGTGGCTGGGTGCTTTGGTCAGCGGGCCGGAAGCCTATGCCAGCTTCTCTGGCTGGGTGTGGGCCGATCTCGGCACGCTCAGCTGGGGCGGAGCAGCCATTATCGTTTCGCTGATCAAGATTGTGCTCAAATTGGTGATCATCGGCCTCAGCTGGTCGTTCTTTACCCATATGTGCTCTGGCCTGCGCCATTTTGTGCTCGATATCGGGGCCGGGTATGAGCTTGATCTCAACCGGGTGTGGTCAATTGCCAGCCCGATCATTGCCATCTTGCTGACCGCCGGATTCTGGGCGCTGCTGATTTACCGTTAAGGAAATAGACCATGGGTAACGGAACCTCCATCGGCCGGGTACGCGGCCTCGGCCCTGCGCATGAGGGCGCACATCACTGGCTGCTGCAACGCTTTACGGCGGTCGGCAATCTGCTGTTGGTGCTGTGGTTTGTCGTCTCGCTGCTGTTGCTGCCTGACCTGGGCTATGGTGCCGTGCGTAGCTGGCTGTCTCAGCCCGTTCCGGCCATTGCGATGGTGCTGCTGATTATCAGTACGTTCTGGCACGCCCGCCTTGGTTTGCAGGTTCTGGCCGAAGATTATGTGCACACGCCGGGTAACAAGTTTGCCGTGCTGCTGCTGCTGAACCTTGCTGCAATTGGCGGCGGCGCGTTCGGTGTTTTCTGTATTGTCCGCCTTGCTTTGGGAGCCGCCTGATGGCCGCTGATACTTCCGCTTACAAGATTATTGACCATACGTATGACGTTGTCGTGGTGGGAGCAGGCGGTTCTGGCCTGCGCGCCACGATGGGCGCTGCCGAAGCTGGTCTGCGCACGGCCAATATCTCCAAGGTTTTCCCGACCCGCAGCCATACAGTGGCAGCGCAGGGCGGCATTGCCGCTTCGCTCGGCAATAACACGCCAGATCACTGGTCATGGCATATGTATGATACTGTCAAAGGGTCTGATTGGCTCGGCGATCAGGACGCGATTGAATATATGGTCCGCGAAGCACCGCAGGCGGTGTATGAGCTGGAACATGCCGGCGTCCCTTTTTCGCGCAACGATGACGGCACGATCTATCAGCGCCCCTTTGGCGGCCACATGCAGAATATGGGGGAA
The DNA here is from genome assembly GCA_024642545.1 of Erythrobacteraceae bacterium. Taxonomy (GTDB): domain Bacteria; phylum Pseudomonadota; class Alphaproteobacteria; order Sphingomonadales; family Sphingomonadaceae; genus Allopontixanthobacter. Next base: position 18,117 of record JAHEAW010000015.1, on the reverse strand, counting down.
GGCCCGCCAGTGCAGCGAACCTGTGCGGCGGCGGATCGCACCGGCCATGCCATGCTGCACGCGCTCTATCAGCAGAGCCTGAAGTATGATGCAGACTTCTTCATCGAATATTTCGCGATCGATCTGATCATGGACAAGGGGCGATGCGTCGGCGTGATCGCGCTGTGTCTGGATGATGGGAGCATTCATCGCTTCCGCAGCCATTCAGTAGTGCTGGCGACGGGCGGTTATGGCCGCTGCTATTACACCGCCACCAGTGCACATACTTGCACAGGTGACGGCGGCGGGATGGTGCTGCGCGCTGGCCTTCCGCTGCAGGATATGGAGTTTGTCCAGTTCCACCCGACCGGAATTTACGGTGCGGGCGTGCTTATCACCGAAGGCGCGCGCGGCGAGGGCGGCTATCTCACCAATTCCGAAGGCGAGCGGTTCATGGAACGCTACGCACCTTCGGCCAAGGATCTTGCCAGCCGCGATGTTGTTTCACGCTCCATGGCGCTGGAAATGCGCGAAGGGCGCGGGGTCGGGCCAGAGAAGGACCATATCTATCTTCATCTTGATCATATCGATCCCAAGGTGTTGGCCGAACGGTTGCCAGGCATCACCGAAAGCGGCAAGATTTTTGCCGGGGTCGATCTGACCCGTCAGCCGCTGCCGGTCACGCCGACAGTGCATTATAATATGGGTGGAATACCGTGTAATTATCACGGAGAAGTTGTCACCATCGGCGCTGACGGTGACCCGGAAACCGTGGTTCCTGGCCTGTTCGCTGTGGGCGAAGCAGCCTGTGTGTCTGTCCACGGCGCGAACCGCCTCGGCTCCAATTCACTGATTGATTTGGTCGTCTTTGGCCGTGCGACCGGTCACCGGCTTCAGGAACTGATCAAGCCCGGCACCAGCCATGATGAACTTCCCAAGGACAGTGCCGATCTGGCGCTGACCCGGCTTGACCATTTCCGCAACGCCAAGGGCAGCAAGTCCACTGCGTCAATCCGCGCGGAAATGCAAAAGACCATGCAGAAGCATGCCGCAGTCTTCCGCGATAGCAAGCTGCTGAAGGAGGGCGTTGACCAACTTGCTGCAATCAACCAGACCATGCAGGACATAAACGTGTCGGACCGGTCATTGATTTGGAACAGCGATCTGATTGAAACTCTGGAACTGGATAATTTGATGGCACAGGCCAGCGTGACGATCAATTCGGCAGAAAACCGCAAGGAAAGCCGGGGCGCCCATGCGCATGAGGATTTCCCCGATCGCGATGACGCCAACTGGATGAAACACACCGCCGTGTGGTTCGAAGGTTGGGGTGGAAATGGCGGCAAGGTCAAGATCGACTATCGCCCGGTCCACGACTACACGCTCACCGACGATGCGGAATATATCCAGCCGAAGAAGCGGGTGTACTAACATTTGTTTTGAAGTAATTTCCAAAGGGCCGGGGCGGGAACGCCTCGGCCCTTTTGTGTGGGACAGACAACCAATTCCTGAGCGCTCGAAGGTCAGAATTTCAGGCAGAATTTCAGGCGGTGTCCCTCTACTATGGGGCTGACTTGCGTTGGCGGTTCAGCTAAGTGCCGCCCATGCTCATTCGAAAATTCGTCGCTGCATTTGCCAGCTTGGGTTTAGCCGCCATTCCTGCTGCGGCTTTCGCTCATGGAGACGAAATCCATGAGGGGACATCCTATTGGCTCTTGTGGCATTTCTCGCCCGAGATCTGGATTGGATTGGGGCTCGCGCTGACGATTTACATCAGGGGGGCCTTGCGTGGAACGCGACCTTCGCTGACCCGCACAGCATCTTTTGTGGCAGGGCTGCTGGCGCTGTTTGCAGCGTTGATCAGCCCGATTGAAGAATTGGCAGATCATATATTCGCGGTCCATCAGGTCGAGCATATGTTGCTGCGCACGCTGGGGCCGATGCTGATCTTCCTTTCGCAGCCCCAACCAGTGTTGATGCGCGGCCTGCCCAGCGGTATCCGGCGCGGGCTGGCCGGGCCAGTGATGACCAATGGCCCGTTGCGCCGCTTCCTGGGCTTCTTGCGCCAGCCAGCGGTTGCGACTGCACTTTTTCTGGCCGCAAGCTATTTCTGGATGCTGCCCTATTATCATGACCTTGCGATCCTCAATCTGCCAATTCATTACATGTGGCATGTCTCGCTGCTGACCGCAGGACTGATCTGGTTTTCGGTGATTTTTGACCGCCGCCATCCGCCGCACGGGCCAGCACTGGGCACCAGGCTGGCGATGTTTGTCGCTGCGGCGCTGGGTAATATTGTGCTGGGAGCATTCCTTACATTCAAGGACCGTGCTCTCTATTCAGCCTATGACACGATGGGGCATTTCTGGCATGTCTCTATGCTGCGTGACGAACAGACGGGCGGGGCGATCATGTGGATCCCGGGCACGATGATGTTTGCGCTGTCTGCCGGCATAATCCTGTATCGATTCGGCCGGGAGGAAGAGCGGACAGATGCAGTGCGCCAGCGCGATTCGCGCCCGGCACCGGCGAAAGCTGCCGATGCGAACAGCCGCCTTGCTCTGGGGTTGGCGACGTTTGCCGCAATCATGCTGGCAGTTGCCTTTACGGTCGCCATTACGATCCACCGGATCGACGAAGAACGCCCGGTCGGCACACCGCATTTCATTCCCTGATCTGGCCCGGCCAATTTTAGTTCATCCAGATTTCAGTTTACATCTGTAGTCAAGTCGACTACAGATGTAATCACGAATAAGGAAGGTGCTTCTGTAGTGGCCGAGCCAGACAAGTCCGAACGTATCAGCGAGGCTGAACATGCCGTGATGGAGGCGCTGTGGGAACGCAGCCCGCTGACCGCAGCTGAAGTGTGCGAGAAAGTGTGCCAGCGGCGCGACTGGAGCATGCCCACGGTCAAAACCTTGCTTTCCCGTCTGGTTTCCAAGCAGGCGGTTACAACGCAGCCGGACGGGCGCCGGTTTCTTTATTCGCCGCTGTTGGATCGCACCGATTACACCGGCGCTGAATCGCGGCGGCTGGTTGACCGGCTGTTTGGCGGCCGCGCTGCACCGCTGTTTGCGCAGTTGGCTGAATCCGAAATACTGACCGAAGATGATCTGGCCGAGATGGAAGCTCTGCTCAAGGAGCTACGTCAATGACCCAGTGGATCATTGAAACACTCGTCTGGACTGGTCTGCTGATTATTGCTGTGCTGGCGCTGCGCCGGCCCATGGCACGGTATTTTGGCCCGCAAGCGGCCTATGCCTTGTGGCTGATGCCCCTGATCAGATTGGCTCTGCCGCCACTGGTTCTGCCGGCGTGGCTGGCCCCGGCTACCAGGTCAGTATCTGCGTCCCCGTCTGCTGTGTCTGACACTGTTACTTCGTTCACAGGGGCAGTAGTCGGTCAGGCAGCGAGCGGCGCGGCAAGCAGCGCCGCTGCGCCGGCAGCGTCAATGGACTGGTTCCTTGCGCTGCTGTGCTTGTGGCTGACAGGCGCTGCGGCGTTTCTCATAGTTCGGTTCCGGGGTTATTTTGTGATGCGTAGAGGCATGCTCGCAGATGCGCACCCAGTTGGCGAAGACGGGCCTGTCCGTCTGGTCGAAACGCCGATGGCTACCGCTCCGATCGCCTTTGGCGTGATCGACAAGGTCATCGCTTTGCCGCCAGGTTTTATGGCAATGTATAACCGCCAGCAGCGTGACCTTGCGCTGGCGCATGAGCTTGCGCACCACCGCGCGCATGATTTGCTGGCCAATATGCTGGTCCAGCCGCTGTTCGCGCTGCACTGGTTCAACCCGCTGGCATGGATTGGCTGGCGTGCGCTGCGCCGCGACCAGGAAGCGGCTTGTGATGCCCGGGTGGTCGCCCGGCGAAGCGCTGAGGAGCGCGCCACTTACGCAGAAGTTATTGCCCGGTTTGCCGCAGGACCGAAGTTTTCGGCCGCAAAGCCGCTGGCATGGAAGCCACTGGCAGCGCCGATGGCCTGCCCGGTGCTGGGTGACAAAAGCATAATTCACCGTTTGAGGAGCCTGACCATGAATGACATTTCCCCGCGCCGCAGGATTGCCGGACGCATGCTGATTGGTGCAGCCTTGCTATCGCTGCCGCTGACCGCATCAATATCCTATGCCGAAGGTATTGCCCCGCCAGCACCTCCGGCTGTGCCATTAGCCGCGGCAGCGCCTTTGGTCCCCTCAGTTCCTGTGGCTCCGGCTGCGCCGATTGCGCCGCCTGCACCTGACGCACCTCCGGCTGCACCAGCAAAGCTGATGGCAGTTTACGAGGCACCGGAAACAGATTCCAGGAACGTCGTTGTCGAGCGCAAGATCATAACCGGTCCAGATGGTGACACCGCTGATGGCGGCAAACATCGGATGGTCTTCATCTCAAAGGACGAGGATCACAAGATGACAGCCGAAGAACGTGCGGAGATGCGCGCAGAGATCAAGCGGGATATGGCCGAAATGAAGCAGGACCTTGCCGAAGCGCGCAAGGAAATGCTGATGTTCAAGGACAAGGATGGCAAAGTTACGAAGGTCAATGTCGACTGCGAGGGCAAGGGCAAGGGCAAAAATGGGTCATGGGCGGACAAGAGCGGAAAGGCGATTGAACTTTGCACCACCGATATCATGGCCAGCGCGCTTGACGGTATCAAGAAAGCGCGCGCTGAGGTGGCGAACAGCAAGGACATGGCCGGGGACATCCGCGCCGAAGTGCTCAAGGCCCTGGATGAAGCAATTGCAGGATGGAACAAAGACGGCGGCTGACGCTGGCGCTCAGGTCGCAAGAAAAAGGGGGCGGCTTAACCGGATTGGGTGCGCCGCCCCGTTTGTATGAGCGTCCAGGCTGCATCTTACAGCCCGGCAAACGTATCGCACCGATCTTCGTTGCCCGTTTCGATCCCGCGCTTCAGCCATTGCATCCGCTGGGCGCTGGTGCCGTGAGTAAAGCTTTCCGGATTGACCCGCCCACCAGCATTGCGCTGCAGCGTATCGTCTCCGATTGCAGCGGCGGCGGTCATGCCTTCCTCCATATCGCCAGGCTCGATCTGATTGCGGTTCTTGGCAGCCCACACCCCGGCATAGCAATCGGCCTGTAATTCCATCGCAACTTGCAATCTGTTTGCAGCTTGAGGGCTTTCCTGCTGAGCCCTCCGCACCTGATCTGCCAGCCCGGTCAGTTTCTGGATATGATGCCCATATTCATGCGCCATCACATAATAACGCGCAAAATCACCGCCTGCGCCAAGCTGGCGTTTCATCGTGTCATAAAAGCTGGTGTCGATGTAAATCTTCTGATCAGCAGGACAGTAAAACGGGCCAGCTGCGCTGGAGGCCGCCCCGCAGCCGGAACTGACTTGCCCCGAATAAAGTTTGAGTTCGGGCTGTTCAAACGGGACCTTGGCGCGCTGAAACAGTGGTTGCCAGGTTTCGTTGAGCGAGCTTAGCACATTGCACGCTTCCAAAGCATAGGCGCTGTCATCGCACACTTGCGGCCCCTGTGCGCTGCTTTGCCCTACAACCCGGTTGGCTGCGGTTTGCTGCTGAATTCCGTCCAACGTGCTGACGGTCTGCATCGGATCTGCGCCAAACACAAAATAGGCGATGATTGCGATGATGATCGTGCCAAAGCCAATTTTGCCGCCACCGCCGCCCGGAAAGCGGCCGCCCCCATCGCGGCTGACACGAATATTGGCTGGGTTAAAACGCTTGAGCTTCATAAGCCTCCCTCCAGGCGATCAGCACTTGACGCGGTTATTGCTGGACAGTGGCGCACTGGCCAGCGAAAATAGACAAGATGATGCGGGCGAAGGGGTAATGGCATGCGCCAGTGCCACCTTGGTGCTTTCAGAATCAGGAAACAGGGACGTTTTCGAATTGGGCCAAACTGGCATCTGCTGCAATCTGAAGTGTATGGGCCGTGGCCGTGTGCTGGTCGCGGCGCTTGGCGCAATCTTGCTGGCAGGCTGTGCAACCGTGCCATCGCCCGCGCGCATGGTGTCAGACAAGCCAGCTGTGATCGAGGCAGAGTTAGCGAGACATATTGCCGTACTGGCAAGCAATGACTTTGAAGGACGCAAGCCCGGCACGATTGGCGAGACCAAGACGCTCGATTATCTGACTCGCCAATGGCAGGCGCTTGGGCTGGATGGCGGCACCAATAACCCCGCCAACCCGTGGTTGGCCCCGGTTGATATTGTGCTCAGCAAGCCAGCCACCAGCAAACTACGATTCTTTCGCAATCGCAAGTTAGTGCCGTTGCCGGATAATTCGGCCGTCGCCTTTGCCTCTGGCCAACGGGCCTTGCTCGAACGCGCTCCGCTGCTGTTCGTCGGCAAACAAGGGCCGGAACTCGACAGCGCTGAATTGAGCGGGCGCGTGGCGGTTATGCTGTGGGACCATCCGGGGCAAATCGATCAGCGCGAAGCCTTGCTGGACAAGGGCGCAAGCGCGGTGCTGGTGCTGGTCAATACGGAAAAGGAATGGGCTGAAATTGTCGTCAGGCGTGATCGCGGGACCTATCATCTTGCCAGCGATGTCGATGGCAGCTTGCTAGATGGGTTTCTCTCTCCGGCTGCGGCTGACGCCATCATTGGCGCCGAACGGCTGAAGCGTCTGCGTACTTGGGCAGATGAACCTGATTTCAAGCCAGTGCAGGTGCGGATCGATGTGTCTATTGAGGCAACATCTACCGCAGACGCAATCAAGTCGCATAATGTGATTAGCCGCTTGCCAGGCAAATCGCCCGGCTCAGGCGCGGTATTGCTGCTGGCCCATTGGGACCACTTCGGGATTTGCGCACCGCCCGGCGCAGCAGACCGCATTTGCAATGGCGCGGTCGACAATGCCAGCGGCCTTGCGGTGTTAACCGAAATTGCCCGGCGGCTGGCGGCTGGGCCAAAGCTGGACCGCGATGTCTATTTTCTGGCGACTACCGGGGAAGAATGGGGCCTGCTGGGCGCACGGGCCTTTACCGCCGATCCGCCGCTGCCGTTGACCAGTATTGTGGCGGGGTTCAATTTCGATTCGGTTGCCGTTGCAAAGCGCGGCGCGCCAGTCGCGATTGTGGGGGAAGGCCTGACCCGGCTCGATCCGATGGTCGAAGCGATCATCAAGCAGCACGGGCGCGTGATTGGCGATGAGCCATTTGCTGAAGGCTTTGTCAAACGGCAAGATGGCTGGGTGCTGCTTCAGCGCGATGTGCCGACCTTGATGGTGTCGAGCGCGTTTGGTGCGCGCGGACCGCTCGACCGTTATACCAAGGCGCATTATCACCAGCCATCGGATGAAGCGGCCACGGTTGAATTGGGCGGGGCAGCGGAAGATATCTCGCTGCAGATTGGGCTGGTCCGCTATTTTGGTGATATTTCCACCTATCCGGCAGGGGAAACGTCGGTAGAATCTGGCGGAAGCGGATAATTCTTGCCTCCCCCCTAGCGGGTGTAACGAACCGGCGTTACATGGGCTGCCACGAATCTTCCCGGCGGTATCTCCGCTCAATGCGAAAGTGGCAGCAATGGAAATCCCCCTCGGCCTTACTTATGATGACGTTCTGCTGCGTCCGGCCGAAAGCGATATCGTGCCTAGCATGGCCAATACCAGCACTCAGTTGACGCGGGATATTCGGCTCAACATCCCGGTTATTTCCGCCGCAATGGATACTGTGACCGAAGCAGATATGGCGATTGTCATGGCGCAACTTGGCGGGATTGGCGTGTTGCACCGTAATCTCGACATTGCTGAACAATGCGCGGCAGTGCGCGCGGTCAAGCGGTATGAAAGCGGGATGGTCGTCAATCCCATCACTATCGCACCAGGCGCGACGCTGGGTGATGCGCAGACCCTGATGACGCAGCACCGGATCAGCGGGATCCCGGTTGCCGACAGGGACGGCAAGCTGTGCGGCATATTGACCAATCGCGACGTACGTTTTGCAGAAAATCCTTTGCAGCCCGTGCGTGAATTGATGACCACTGAAAATCTCGCAACAGTCGGGCTGGGCGTCGGCCAGGAAGAAGCCCGCCGCCTGCTGCATCAGCGGCGAATCGAAAAGCTCATCGTGGTCGATGAAAACTATCATTGCATTGGCCTCATCACGGTCAAGGATATTGAAAAGGCAGTGAATTATCCTGATGCTACCAAAGATGCGACCGGCCGCTTGCGGGTGGCAGCAGCGACCACAGTGGGCGATAAGGGGTTTGAACGGACCGAAGCCTTGATCGATGCCGAAGTTGATGTGGTGATCATCGATACAGCGCATGGCCATAACCGTGATGTGGCGCGGGCGGTAGAACGTGCCAAGAAGCTCAGCAATTCGGTGCAGATTGTGGCCGGCAATGTCGCGACGGCCGAAGCGACCAGAGCCTTGATTGACGCCGGGGCCGATGCAGTCAAGGTTGGCATCGGACCGGGTTCCATTTGCACCACCCGGATTGTTGCCGGTGTTGGCGTGCCGCAATTGACCGCAGTGATGGAAAGCGCAACCGAAGCAGCCAAGTCGGGCGTACCGGTGATCGCTGATGGCGGGCTGCGCACATCGGGCGATGCGGCCAAAGCGTTGGCAGCAGGCGCATCAACCGTGATGATCGGTTCTCTGCTCGCGGGTACGGAAGAGGCGCCGGGCGAGACGTTCCTGTATCAGGGGCGCAGCTATAAGAGCTATCGCGGGATGGGGAGCGTGGGCGCCATGGCGCGCGGCAGCGCTGATCGGTATTTTCAGCAGGACATCAAGGATTCGATGAAACTGGTACCCGAAGGCATCGAAGGTCAAGTGCCCTATAAGGGTCCAGCCAGAGATGTGGTTCATCAGCTTGTCGGCGGGGTCAAGGCGGCAATGGGATATACCGGATCAGCCACGATCGAAGATTTGCGGACCAATGCCAGATTTGTTCGCATAACCAATGCCGGCTTGCAGGAAAGCCATGTCCACGACGTTTCGATCACTCGCGAAGCGCCGAATTACCCGACTCGATAAGGCATGGCCCCCGGAGCACGCGTTCAAGCCGCAATCGAACTGCTGGATTCCATCATCGATGCAGCGCGCAGCAATAGTGCACCAGCTGACCGCTTGATTGCAGATTATTTTCGCACCCGCCGTTATGCTGGCAGCAAAGACCGGCGGGCCGTGCGTGAACTGGTCTATTCTGCGATCAGGGCCTGCGGACCGGTGCCGCAAAGTGGCCGCGCCGCCATCTTGCGAGCGGCGCAAAGTGACTTGCAATTGTCAGATTTGTTTACCGGCGAGGGGCACGCGCCCGCTCCAATTGAGCAAGGCGAAGTGCCAGCAGACGGGGGCTTTGCGCCCGAATGGCTGGCCGAACGGCTCAGTAAATCAGACATCTGGGGGGACGAAGCGCAGGCGCTGCTGGGCCGCGCGCCGCTCGATATCAGGGTCAATGCGCTGAAGGCGGACCGCGCGGTTTTGAACCTGCCCCAAGCGGGCGAACATCTTGCCGCGCCGCAGGCATTGCGCTTTGCAGCGGGAACGCAGGTCGAACAATGGGATGCCTTCAAGTCCGGTCAAATCGAAGTGCAGGACCATGGCAGCCAATGGGCCGCTCTGGCCGTGGCGGCAAAGCCGGGGGAGACGATCATTGATCTGTGCGCGGGTGCCGGGGGCAAGACACTTGCGCTGGCAGCTGCGATGGAAAACAGCGGTAAACTTCTCGCCGCAGATACCGACCGCGGGCGCTTGTCGCGGCTGCGTCCGCGCGCCGAAAGTGCGGGTGCCGGGTTAATTGAAAGCTTGCTGCTCGACCCGGGCAAAGAGTTTGATATGGTGCGCAGCTGGCCCGCTTTGCATGAGACAGGTGGCGGCGCAGACGCCGTGCTGGTCGATGCGCCGTGTTCGGGCACGGGCACGTGGCGGCGCAATCCTGAAGCGCGCTGGCGGCTCGACCCCAGGCAATTGACGCGATTTGCAGACCAGCAGTCCTACCTGCTTGATCTGGCAGCAAGGCTGGTGAAGCCAGGCGGGCGGATCATTTACGTGACTTGTTCGCTGCTTGATGAAGAAGGGCGCGGGCGGATCCAGTCCTTTCTGGCAACACATGCAGATTGGAAAGCGCCTGCGCCAGATCTGCCACTGGGAAGAATTCGCGGGCACGGAATGCGGCTGACACCGTTTCATGATGGTACGGACGGATTTTTCATCGCGCAGCTGATTTCTCCGTGCTAGCCGATGGTCTATGGAGGTCTTTGAAAGCCCTTTTGAACCGAACCCGATGGAGTTCCTGATGCGATTTGCCCCTGCCGCCGCCGCTCTTTCACTGCTGTTTGCAGTGTCCGCCAGCGTCGGCAATTCTGCCGAGCCAGCGCCCGATCCACGGGCCGCAGTGCTGCTGGCGCAAGGCCGCGCATCGCTCAGTGCGGGCCAGCCAGAAGCCGCAATTGACGCATTCGAAGCTGCACTGGTAGTCGATCCTGCCTATAGCCAGACCCTGATCGATCTGGGTGATGCGGTGCGGCGCGAAGGGCTGCAGGGCAAAGCGATCCACTATTACCGGGAAGCTCTGGCGCGTGACCCGAATAATCTGGCCGCACTTTCGGGCGAAGGTCAGGCCATGGCCGAGAAAGGCGCGATCGCTAAAGCGCGGCTCAATCTCAGCAAGCTGCAATCGCTTTGCGGAGCAAATTGCGCAGATGCCCAGCAGCTTGCGGCGGTCATTTCAAAAGGTCCACGTGAAGCCGTGCTGACTGCCGAAGCTGTAATGCCTAAGCCGGTGGTTACGCAAAACTGAGCACGATTTACTAGATCAGCGCTTGAAATGCATCCAACACGGTGCGGTAGACGCGCTTCTTGAACGGGACTATCATCGCCGGAAGTTCTTGCGGCTCGGCCCATTTCCATTCGGAAAATTCGGCCGGATCATGTGTTGCCAGATCAATCTCGTCATCGTTTCCGGTAAAGCGCAGCAGGAACCAGCTCTGCGTCTGCCCGCGATATTTGCCGCCCCATAATTTGCCGACCAGATCGGCCGGCAAATCATAAGCAATATCATCATCCATTTTCTTGAGCATCACGGCATTTTCCTGCGTAACGCCGGTTTCTTCATAGAGCTCTCGCCACATGGCCCGTTCAAGCGCTTCACCTTTGTCGATGCCGCCTTGCGGCATTTGCCAGAAAATCGTGTCAGGCCCGGTCATTCCCTTGCTGTCGATCCGTTTGCCGACAAAAACCTTGCCCGCCCCATTGACCAGCATGATCCCGACACAGGGACGATAGGCTCCAATGCTCAAGCGCCTGTCCTCAGCGCCAGTTTCATGGCGGCGAATACCCGCTCGATATCTTGCTGCGCGCTCGGCATTACTTGACGCATATTGCTGAAACTGTGGGTAATTCCCTGCATTTCCATGTAAGTTACATCGGCGCCTGCCTTGACCAGCGCGGCAGCATATTCACGGCCCGAATCGCGGATCGGATCAAGGCTGGCTGTGGCCAGGATTGTTGGCGGTGTCGCGGCAAGATCACCCAGAATGGGGAAAGTGCGCGGATTGTCAGGCTGACCAGCATAGGAACTTCGGAAAAATTCAATTGCTACACGGGTCAGCAGGTAACCTTCAGCAAAATCGGAAAAGCTCTGACATTTGGTTTCGTCCGATGCTTGCGGGAACAGCGGCACTTGGAGCAACACCGGGCTTGCGCCGGGCTTCGCCGCCATTGCCTGCGCTGTGACGATAGTGGCATTGCCGCCCGCACTATCGCCCATCAGCACCAACCCTGAAGCAGCCCGGCCAAGCTCTGCAGGGCTTCCGGCAACCCAGCGGGCCGCTGCTTCGCAATCATCCACTGCCGCTGGAAACGGGTGTTCCGGAGCGCGCCGATAATCAACCGCCACCACCGGCAGGTCCATTTGGGCCGCGATTTCAGTGCACAGGCTCTGATGCGTATCAAGATCTCCGATGACATATCCGCCGCCGTGGAAGAAGACGATCACCGGCCCTTCGCCGCGGCTTTCGCGCGCATCATAAAGGCGCAGCGCAATATCGCCTGCCGGGCCGGAGCAGGACAGGTCACGAATTACGGCCAGATCACGCGGCGGCCGGTCACCCATTTGATGCATGGCGATATAACTGCCCCGCGCTTCTTCCAATGTCATGTCGGCAATTGATGGGCTGCCCATTGCGGACATCGCATCAAGGAAGGCTTTTACATCAGGGCGTAAATAGGGCGTACTATCGGTCAAATCAGGCTCCAATCCAGTCATTTTGACTAGTCCTAGCGGCAAGGAAACGCTTTTTCACTCGACATTTTGTTCCGGGCAGGAGAAAAACTTTATTGCGGGAGGCAGGCAGGGTGCATAGGTGCCCACCTGCGCAAGAAGCGCCAGCAAAATGGCGCGTGATAAGGAATTTACATGGCTACTTCAGCCGTAACGACGCCGCAGGCTGCGGCATACTCCGAAACCCCCGAAGCTGTCGTTGTCCGTTTTGCGGGTGACAGTGGTGACGGAATGCAGCTTACCGGCGGACAGTTTACCCTGTCCACTGCGCTGGCCGGCAATGATCTGGCGACTTTCCCGGACTTCCCGGCTGAAATCCGCGCGCCGCAAGGCACCTTGTTTGGCGTGTCGGCGTTCCAGATCAATTTTGGTAGCCGCCAGATCAACACCGCTGGCGATGCGCCTGATGTGCTGGTGGCGATGAACCCTGCGGCTCTGAAGATGAACCTGGCCGCGCTCAAGCCGGGCGGGTTGATCATTGCGGACACGGGCGAGTTCTCCAAACGCAACCTCGACAAGGCCAAATATGATACCAATCCGCTGGAGGATGGCAGTCTGGCGAAATGGGATGTGCTGGCCTTCGATATTTCCGCGCTGACGATTGAAGCGGTCAAGCCGTTCGGTCTTGGTAACAAGGATGCGCTGCGGTCCAAGAACATGTGGACGCTGGGCCTTGCGCTGTGGATGTTTGACCGGGATCGCGGGCCGATCGAAGACTGGCTGAAAGCCAAATTCAGGACCAAGCCTGACATTGCCGATGCCAATATCGCTGCTCTCAATGCAGGTCACGCATACGGCGAAACGGCTGAGCTGTCGGGCCCACTGAAGCAGCTTCACCTGGATCCGGTCGAAAGTGCACCGGGCCTCTATCGTACCATTACCGGCGCGGAAGCCGTCTCGCTTGGTCTGGTGGCGGGCGCGCAACTGGCCGAATTGCCGATGTTTTTTGGCGGCTACCCGATTACGCCTGCCTCGGCCATTCTACACCACCTTGCGCGGCTCAAGGAATTTGGCGTCACCACTTTTCAGGCAGAAGACGAGATTGCGGCGATTTGTGCCGCGATCGGGGCAAGCTATGCCGGGCAGCTGGGCGTAACCAGTTCCTCGGGACCGGGCATTGCGCTCAAGGGTGAGGCGATGGGCCTTGCTATCATGACCGAACTGCCGCTGGTTATCGTCAATAGCCAGCGCGGCGGGCCGTCGACCGGCCTTCCGACCAAGACTGAGCAGAGCGACCTGTATCAGGCAGTCTATGGCCGCAATGGCGATGCGCCTATGCCTGTGATTGCTGCGCGCAGCCCCGGTGATGCGTTTGAATGCGCGATTGAGGCCTGCCGCATTGCGGTGGAATATATGACCCCGGTGATGCTGCTGACCGACGGCTATATCGCCAATGCCGCGGAACCGTGGAAAGTGCCCGATCCCGCAAATTACGCGCCGTTCCCGGCCAAATTCCTGGGCTCCAAGAATGATGGCGACGCATTGCTGCCGTACAAGCGCGACGGCAAGGGCGCGCGGCCGTGGATCAAGCCGGGTACGCCGGGGCTGATGCACCGCATCGGCGGGATTGAAAAGGCAGTCGATACTGGCCACATCGATTACGCGCCGGACAACCATCAGGCAATGACTGATGCACGCAAGAACAAGGTGCATGGCGTTGCCGTGCCCGATCAGGATATTGCCGCCGGGCATGCTGGCGGCAAACTGGCGGTGGTCGGCTGGGGGTCAACCTACGGCCCCATCCATCAGGCGGTCAATCGCAGCCGGGCCAAAGGTCTTGATGTGGCGCATATACACGTCCGCCATATTTGGCCGCTGCCGGGCAATCTGGGCGAATTGCTCAAATCCTATGACAAGGTGCTGGTGCCGGAAATGAACACCGGCCAGTTCAAGACCGTGCTGCGCGATCAATATCTGGTCGACGCTCAGCCGCTGACCAAGACCAGCGGCCAACCATTCACCATTGCCGAATTGCAAACCGCGATTGAAGGAGCGCTGGCATGAACGCACCTGTAAAGTTCGAGACCACGCTCAAGGATTGGGAAACCGACCAAGAGGTGCGCTGGTGCCCCGGCTGCGGGGATTATGCGATCTTGAAAGCGGTGCAGCGCACATTGCCGCAATTGGGATCAGACCCGGCGAACACGGTGTTCATTTCTGGCATCGGCTGCTCCAGCCGGTTCCCTTATTATATGGAAACATACGGTTTCCACACGATCCACGGGCGCGCTCCGGCGGTGGCGACGGGCGTCAAGCTGGCCAATCCTGATCTCGATATCTGGCTGGTGACTGGTGATGGTGATGGCCTGTCAATTGGCGGCAATCATTTAATGCATGTGCTGCGGCGCAATGTGAACATGCAGATCATGCTGTTCAACAACGAGATTTACGGCCTTACCAAGGGGCAGGCATCGCCAACCAGCCGCGAAGGAACGAAGAGTCCGTCAACCCCGATTGGCAGCTTCGATCATCCGGCACGCCCAGCTGCATTTGCGCTGGGTAGCGGCGCGCGCTTTGTCGGGCGCGGTTTCGATGTATCGAAGAATTTGCCTGAGGTACTCAAGGCGGCCCATGCCCATCAGGGCGCGGCTTTCATCGAAATTTTTCAGAACTGCATTGTTTACAACAAGGATGTGTTCAACGATTTTGCTGCGCCCAAGGGTGCGGAGGACCGGCAGTTGTGGCTCGCTGATGGTGAACCGATGCTGTTTGCCGGCGGCGCCAAAGGGATTGCGCTTGATGTGCAGGCACTCGCGCTCAAAGTGGTCGATGTGACCGGTGATAACTGGCAGGCGGCGGGCGTACTGGTTCATGATGTCACCAACCGCAGTATTGCGCATATGCTTGTGGAACTGCCGTTCGGCCCATTCCCGATGGCGTTGGGGGTGCTCTATGACGATCCAAGCCCGACTTATGAAGCCGCTGTAATCGAAGAGCGGGCAAAATCCTCTGCGGGCAAGGAGGCCAACCTCGCCAAATTGCTGGCCAAGGGGCAGACCTGGACGGTCGAAGCAAACGAAGGCCACCCGACCGACTGATCAGGCATGGGATGCGTCAGGAACCGAGTCTCCCTCAGGTGCGTTAAGCGGCGAAACGGGGATCATCATGCCGCAACCACAAATCGTCTGGCTCAGGCGCGACTTGCGACTGGCTGACCAGTCTGCGTTTTACGCTGCTGCCAAGGCAGGGCCTGTTGTACCGGTTTTCCTGCTCGACGACGCCGCACCTGGCCATCATGCCTATGGCGGTGCGTCGCGTTGGTGGCTGCATCATTCATTGCAATCGCTAGACATAGTATTGGCCAGGCATAATTCCCGGATTGTCCTGCGGCGCGGTGATGTTGTGGCGCAGTTGATGGCGATTTCCGAAGAACTGGGCGGCGCGCCCGTCCATGCGATCCGTCACTACGAGCCGTGGTGGCGCAAGGCGCAAGGCGCGCTGGCCAGGCAGGTAGATTTGCACCTATATGACGGTAATTATCTACTGCCGCCGGGCGCGGTGACAACCGGCTCGGGCACCGCGTACAAGATCTATACTCCGTTTTCGAAAGCCACGTTGGATCAGTTGCCGCCGCGCGATGTGCTGCCAGCTCCCGAAATCATTGCCGCGCCTGCTTCTTGGCCCGCGAGTGACGTTTTGGCGGATTGGAAGTTGCTACCGAAGCACCCTGATTGGGCAGGCGGCTTGCAGGATTTCTGGCAAGTGGGCGAAGCTGCGGCGCACCGCCGACTTGCAGAATGGGAAAATCACCTCGCCGGCTATGACCATGCGCGCAATTTGCCGTCCAAAGATGGGTCCAGCCGCCTCTCACCGCACCTCCATTTTGGGGAAATTAGCCCGGTGCAAGTATGGCATGCGCTGAAAGGGAGCCGGAGCAAGGGCTGGACGACGTTTGAGAAGGAACTGATCTGGCGTGATTATGCGGCAAATGTGATTTGCAAGACGCCCGATTATCCGGTGAAGAATTACCGCGATGGCTACGGGGCAGACCTGTGGCGCGATCCGGATTTGGATGAACGGGCCGCCGCTGATCTGACGGCATGGCAGCAGGGCCGGACCGGCTATCCCATCGTCGATGCCGGGATGCGGCAATTGTGGCGCACCGGCTGGATGCACAACCGCGTGCGGATGATCGCCGCCAGCTTTCTGATCAAACATTTGCTGATCGATTGGCGGCACGGTGAACGCTGGTTCTGGGATACGCTGGTCGATGCCGATTACGCCAGCAATGGGGTCAATTGGCAATGGAGCGCCGGGACCGGGGTCGATTCCAATATGTTCGTGCGGATCATGGCGCCGCTCAGTCAGTCTGAAAAGTTCGATGCGGCGGCCTATATTCGTACTTACGTGCCTGAACTGGCCGGCCTTGATGAACCCTATATCCACGATCCGGATGCGCATGGCTGCCGCCCGGAAGCTTATCCCGCCAAGCGCATCGGCCACCGTGAAGCACGCGAGCGGGCGCTGGCCGCCTATCAGGCGATGAAGCGGTACTAAACGCGCAAATCAGAGGTGTGGACACTTGCCCCGCCCGGACCCTTTCGCCATAGCGTCGGCTATGGGGAGTGAGCCATTCGGCAGGGGAAGCGCCCTTCTGGCAGGGGCCGCGCGGTTTGAACGCAAGCCGGGGCTGATTGCGCGTGTGATCGCGCCGCAGTTCCACAAAATCCTTGATACAGTTGACCGGGGCCTCGAATATGGTTCGATCCACGGCATCCTCCCCGATGGCAGGACCCGTCAGCTCGGTGGCAGGAATCCCGGACCCGAAGCGCATATTCACCTGCACGACTGGCGCGGGTTGATGCGGCTGGCCACCAATGGATCAATCGGCTGGTACCAGGCATGGGAAGCAGGGGAGTGGACCAGCCCTGACCCGGTCCCGGCCTTTGCCCTGTTCAACATCAACGCGCGCTTTCTGGGGAGTACCGGCCGCGCCAAAGGGCCGTTCCGCTGGTTGGCCCGCTTTGCCCATTGGCTCAATCGCAACACCCAGATTGGCGCGCAGCGTAACATTCAGGCGCATTACGATCTGGGAAATGACTTTTACGCGCAGTGGCTCGACCCGACGATGAGCTATTCCTCTGCCCTGTTTGAACAAGAGGACGACCTCGAAGCGGCGCAGCGGCGCAAATGGGCGCGGCTGGGAGAGCGGCTGGGCAATCCTCAGACGGTGCTCGAAGTTGGCTGCGGCTGGGGCGGACTGGCTGATTACCTCAGCCTGCGCGGTGCCAAGGTCACCGCCATCAGCCTGTCGGACGAGCAACTGGCATGGGCACGCGAGCGGCACAATCCGGCTATTGACTTTCGCAAGCAGGATTATCGCGACGTTGCCGAGCAATTTGATGCAATCGTCAGCGTCGAAATGGTCGAAGCGGTCGGGCGCGAATACTGGCCCAGTTATTTTGACTGCCTGGCCAATAATCTGAAGCCTGGCGGAACGGCCGCCATCCAGTTCATCTCGCTAGAAGACTGGATGTTTGAAGATTATGCCGCCAGCGCCGATTTCATTCAGGCGTATATTTTCCCCGGCGGATTGCTGATCCGGACCAGCGAATTCCAACGGTTGGCAGCAGAACGCGGTTTGGTATGGGAAGATCAGCAGGATTTCGGGCTCGATTATGCCAAGACGCTGAAACTTTGGCGCGCGAATTTTGACTGTGCAGCGGCCACCGGGCGTTTACCGGATGATTTTGATGATCGGTTTGTGCGGCTCTGGCGGTATTATCTGATGTACTGTGAAGGTGGTTTTCGCGGAGGCGGGATCAATGTGCATCAGGTGACCTTGGTCAAGCAGCCCGGTTGAACGCTCGGGGAGGGCAGTAGTATGAAAAAGTGGATCCTGGGTATTGCAGCGTTGGTGCTGGTGGCTGGCACTGCGGGCTTCGTCTCGCTCGACAAGGACCAGCGCGGCTTGCTAGC
>JAHEAW010000099.1 GCA_024642545.1 Erythrobacteraceae bacterium | reverse complement strand
GCGGCGATTGCAAAGAGGCATTGGCCAATGTAGTGCCCAATGCCGCTGAAGACCTTGCCAGAGCCGGGAAAGCAATTGGCATTGTCACCACCACTCGCATTACTCATGCGACACCCGCAGCGGTCTATGGCCACACACCTGAACGCGACTGGGAAGCCGATAGCGATATTCCGGCAGCCGAACGCGCGGCAGGATGCCACGATCTGGCTGCACAGCTGGCTAATTTCCCTTTCACCGTCGCGCTGGGCGGCGGAACCGAGGAGTTCTTCGGAAAGGAAAGTGGCGGTAAGCGGATTGACCCCGCTGCTGATTTGCCTCGTGCCTGGGCAGCGCGAACTGGCGGGCATTATGTCACCAGCAATGCCGCGATGATGGCGCAGCCCGAAGACGGTAAACCACTGCTGGGCCTGTTTTCGAAAAGCCACCTGAGCTTCATGCTCGATCGCAAGCCCGATACCACGCAGCCCACGCTGTCGCAGATGACGGTGGCTGCGATTGAGCGGCTCAAGCACAATCCCAAGGGCTTTTATCTGATGGTCGAAGGCGGCCGGATTGATCACGGCCATCATGCAGGCAGAGCGGCCTATGCCCTGTCAGAAACTCAGGAATTTGCACGCGCAGTCAAGGCGGCTCTGGCCAATGTCGACCTGTCGAACACCCTTATTCTGGTCACGGCCGATCACAGTCATGTGATGACCATTGCAGGCTATCCCACCCGCGGCAATCCTATCCTGGGCTATGTCATGGGCAATGACAGCCGCGGTGATCCTACCGGAAAACCCGATCTGGCCGCAGATGGCAAGCCCTACACCACATTGGGTTATCAAAACGGCCCCGGCGCGGTGGAGGGAGCGCGCCCAGTCCCTTCACCCGATCCCAAGGATCCGCAGCAGGCACTGGTTCCCACTGGCGACACGTTTAACGGGACCCACAACTTGTCCGAAACACATGCCGGGGAAGATGTGCCTCTCTACGCTACAGGCCCAGGTGCTGAACGCGCGCATGGCGTGATTGAGCAAAACCGGATCTTCAACATCATTATGGATGCGCTTGGTTACACACTTGCGAAGAAGTGATCGCAGGGCAAGGTGCGGCCTGCCCTGTTTATGCTCTATCTAATCCGCTGCTTTTCGAGTTTGCGGGCCAACGTGCGGCGGTGCATGCCCAGCCTGCGAGCAGTTTCAGAGATATTGAAGCCGGTTTCGGCCAATGTCTCGTGAATATGTTCCCACTCCAGCGTTTTAACCGACCTGGTCGTTCGGCGCGCTATCTCGACCTCGACATCGCCTGCAACCTTGCCAAAGGCCGCTTCGATATCATCGCTGTTGGAAGGCTTGGGCAGATAATTGGATGCCCCCAGTTTCACCGCTTCAACCGCTGTGGCGATACTGGCGAAGCCGGTCAGCACCACGATCACGGTTGCGGGATTGTTTTCTGCCAGAGCCTTGACGCAGGTCAAGCCGCTTTCAGTGCCTAACTTAAGATCAACCACAGCGAAATCAGGCGTGGCCTGCGCCAAATGCGCATCCACGTCAGCAGGACTGGCCGCATGAGCAACAAGATAACCGCGCCGCTCGAACGAACGCTTCAAGGCTCGCGCGAAATCGGCGTCGTCCTCGACAATCAGCAAAGTGCGTTTGGTCATACTTTGGGTCCGGGCGGGGAAACTGCGGCCAGCGGCAGGGTCAATGTCACTAACGCACCACCGGACGAATCGTTCTGTGCTGCGACACTGCCGCCCAGTTTGCGCATGACATTGACCACCAGAAACAGGCCCAGTCCGCCGCCCAGTTTGCCCTTGGTGGACTGATAGGGTTTACCAAAATTGCGCAGCACGTCATCCGGAAATCCCGGCCCGCTATCGCGGATTAACAATACCAGATTGTCGGCATCGCGAGCTGCATTGAGGTGCACCGGGGCATTCGACGCCTCATGGGCATTATCAAGCACATTGGAGATTACCTGTTTGAACGCGCTGTCTGCAATGATCGGCACGTCATCACCGATTTGACTTTCGACGACCAGCGCATAGTCACCTTTGCTGGCACGCCAGTCGTTCGCGACATCGCTGAGGAAAGCATCAACACTAGAAATCGCCGGATTTTCGCCGCGTGCCTCGCCCGCTGCCAGCAAAATGCCAGTGACGATCGTCTTGCAGCGCTCCACCGCCACGCGCATATCCTCGATCTCTTCAGCAAATTCAGGCTTGTCGGACAGGCCCGGCGTGTGGCTCCAATCGTTGATGATTACGGCCAGCGACGCCAGCGGTGTACCCAGTTCGTGCGCCGCACCCGATGCGAGCAGGCCCATGCGGACGATATGATCTTCTTCAGCTGCGTTCTGGCGCATAGCCGCAAGCCGCGCATCGCGGGCGCGCAAATTGGCGTTGATCCGGCTTACAAACAGCACCAGCAGCACTGCAATCAGCCCGAAACAGGCCAACGCGCCGAAGATGTAGAGGTCAAACAGACCCAATGTGAAGCGCGGCGGTAGAACCAGCTCCCGGTGAAAAGCCACCAGAAAAACGAAGCAGGCCGACGTTACCCCGACAATCACCCAGCTCGACCAGGTCCGCAGCAACACTGCGCCCAGCACCACTTGCAGCAGATAGAGAGAGATGAACGGATTGGTCGCCCCGCCGCTGAGATAAAGCAGCCCGGTAAGGGCGGCGACATCAAGCAGCAACGCTGCCAGTAACTGCCGGTTGCCCGTCTCCAGCCCGCGCCTTAGCCCAGCTGCACTGATCAGATTGAGCGCCACAAGACCGCCGATGATCGCCAGCATCGCCAGCACCGGCAAACGCACTTCCATCACGAAATGCACAATCATGATGGTGACAAACTGACCCATCACCGCAAGCCAGCGTAGATTGATCAACTGACGCATATTGTCCGTAGCCGTGCGATCAGGCCGCGCAAGACTTGTTTGAACCGAGCTGATCGCACGGAGAGGGGATGAGCCGTCCATCAGCCCCTTTGCGGCCTAATCCGTTCCAAAATCAACCTGCAGGCAGCAAAAGCCGCCATCGCCGCCAGCACAAACCAGGTTATCGCATAAACCAGATGATTGTTGGGGAAACTGATTCTGGTCAGCCCGGCCACAGGCTCGCCCGAAGAATATCCAACCGGCGGCTTAGTGGCGGCAGCATCGACAAAGTAAGGTGCTACCGGGCCAAGGTGCAGCGCATTGGCAATTGCCGTGACATCGCGTGAATACCATCTATTCGCCGCCGGATCATTATACCGCAAAAAGCCGCCGCCCGGCTCGCTCATCCGCAGCAGGCCAGTTATAATCATAGGCCCGGCAGGCGCCATTGAGGCGTTTTTACCTGCCGAATCCGGTATAAAGCCGCGATTGACCAAGACCGTAAATCCGCGCTGCGTTTCGAACGGGCTGAGGACCCAATAACCCGAACCCAGATCAGTCACTGCCTTGGTTAGAACGCTACGATCAAGCCGATAATGTCCGTTCAATAACACATGGAGATATTCGCTGTTCTTTGCCGATATCGAGTGCCATTGCGATGGTCCGGGAGCTGGCCGGACGGGCGCTGCAACCCGCGCATCGACCCGCGCGATCAGCGCTTCCTTCCACGCGAGCCGGTGGACCTGCCATACCCCAAGCGCGACCAGCCCGGCAAAGGCAATTACGATCAACCCAAATAGCAGGCCAAAGCTGCGCTCACTGCGCATCATCCTGACATATTCGCCATGGCCTGCTGTGTCATCTGCGGCATCATGTTTGCGTTCATGTTATGCATCACCCAGATTGATCCGGCGAGCGTGATGAATACGAAAATAACGGTGAAAATCAGCGCCATCATTGACCAGCCGTTTTCCAATTTCACATTCATGTGCAGAAAATAAATCATGTGAACCAAAATCTGGACCACCGCGATCCCGAGAATGATTACAGCAGTGGCAGACGCATCGCTGATTGCTCCGGTCATCACCAGTGAGAAGGGAATGGCAGTCAGGACCACTGAAAGGACAAACCCGATCAGATACCCCTTTAAACTGCCATGAGGAGTTTCCTCATGGTGATCATGGCCATGACTGCTTTCAGCAGCGGAGTGGGACTGTGCCGAGTTCATTGGATCGACCCCATCAGATAGACAAATGTAAACACCCCGATCCACACAACATCGAGGAAATGCCAAAACATACTGAGGCACATCAGGCGCCGCTTGTTGGCCGCGATTAGGCCCCGCGATGATACCTGGACCATCAGCGTCGCCATCCAGATCAGGCCAAAGGTGACGTGCAACCCATGCGTGCCAACCAAAGTGAAAAAGGCAGACAGAAATGCGCTTGATTCTGGTGTTGCCCCTTCGGTAATAAGCGTATGAAATTCATACAGCTCGATCCCCAGAAAACTGAGACCAAACAGCGCAGTCACGCCAAGCCAGGCCAATGTGGCGCCCTTCTTGCCCTGGTCCATCACCAGCATCGCAAAACCATAAGTTATCGATGAAAACAGCAGCATTGCCGTGTTAAGCGCCACAAGTGGCAATTCGAACAACTCGTGCGGTCCGGGGCCGCCAGCAAAGCTGTGGCTTGACACCGCATAGGTTGCAAACAGTACCGCAAAGATGAGGCAGTCGCTCATTAGATAGATCCAGAAGCCCAGCATCGTGCTGTGGCCATCGGGATGGTGCGGTTCTTCCGGCAAATGGTAAATTGGTCGGCCGCCGCGCATATAGGGTTCGTAAGTTTCAGCGTTCATTGTGTTCAGCCCTGCTCTACCAGCGCGGCATTCCGCTGGCCTTCGACACGGATCACCTCTTCCTCTGGAATGAAGAAATCGCGGTCGTAATTGAAGGTGTGGAAGATTGCGCCGCCGATGATCGATGCCAGACTGATCGCTGCGAGCCACCAGATGTGCCAGACCATGGCAAACCCGAAGGCGACACTAAATCCGGCGAGAATGACCCCGATCCCGGTGTTCTTCGGCATGTGGATCGGTTGGAAGCCGCTATCGGGGCGCTGGTAACCGTTTTGCTTCATATCCCACCATGCATCATTGTCATGAACAACCGGAGTCATGGCAAAGTTATAGTCGGGCGGCGGCGAACTGGTTGACCATTCTAGCGTGCGTGCACCCCACGGATCGCCGGTCAGATCACGCAGTTGCTCCCGGTTGCGGATGCTGACATAAAACTGCATACCCATGGCTGCGATCCCAAGGGCAATCAGCATTGCCCCAAATGCTGCGACGATGAAGAACGGCTGCAAGCTCGGGTCATCGAAATGCTGCAACCGGCGGGTCACGCCCATCAGGCCCAAAGCGTAAAGCGGCATGAAGGCAAAATAGAAGCCGGAAACCCACAGCCAGAATGACCGCTTGCCCCACTTGGTATCAAGCTTGAAGCCGAAGGCCTTGGGCCACCAGTAATTTATCCCGGCAAACATGCCGAAGAGCACCCCGCCAATAATCACATTATGGAAGTGAGCGACCAGAAACAGCGAATTGTGCAACACGAAGTCAGCTGGCGGCACTGCGAGCAAAACCCCCGTCATCCCGCCAATTACAAAGGTCAGCATGAAGGCGACGGTCCACATCATCGGTAGTTCGAAATTAATCCGCCCACGGTACATGGTGAACAGCCAGTTGAAGATCTTCGCCCCGGTTGGGATTGAGATTATCATCGTGGTAATGCCAAAGAAAGCGTTCACATTGGCGCCCGATCCCATCGTAAAGAAGTGATGCAGCCACACCAGATAAGCCAGGATGGTGATAACCACGAGCGCATAAACCATTGAAGAATAGCCAAACAGCCGCTTGCGCGAAAAAGTCGCCACAACTTCCGAAAACACCCCGAATGCGGGCAAAATCAGAATGTAGACTTCCGGGTGTCCCCATATCCAGATCAGGTTCACATACATCATCGGGTTTCCGCCCAATGTACTGGTGAAGAAATGTGTATCGGCATAACGGTCAAGGCTGAGCAGTGCCAGAACAGCAGTCAACACAGGAAACGCAGCCACAATCAGAATGTTGGTACACAGCGCGCTCCAGGTGAAGATGGGCATCTTCATCAGGGTCATACCGGGTGCGCGCATCTTGAGGATTGTCGCGACCAGATTGACCCCTGCAAGCAGTGTCCCGACGCCTGCCACCTGCAGGCCCCAGATGTAGTAATCGACACCGACATCGGGACTCGCCCCGATCCCCGAAAGGGGAGGCATCGCCAGCCAGCCAGTGCGCGCATAATTGCCCACAAACAACGAGATCATGGTGATTACAGCGCCTGCGGCCGTCATCCAGAAACTGAAATTGTTGAGCATCGGGAATGACACATCGCGCGCACCAATCTGCAGCGGGACGACATAATTCATCAATCCTGCAACCAGTGGCATGGCCACAAAGAAGATCATTATCACCCCGTGCGCGGTGAATATCTGATTATAGTGGTCAGGCGGAAGATATCCCTCGTTGCTGCCAAAGGATATCGCTTGCTGGGCACGCATCATCATCGCATCGGTAAAGCCGCGCAAGAACATGATCAGCCCCAGCACAATATACATGACGCCGATTTTCTTGTGGTCGACACTGGTAAACCAGTCGCGCCATAGCATGCCCCAGGCCTTGAAATAGGTGATCGCGCCCACGACACCGATGCCGCCGATGATTACCATGATAAAGGTGACCACCACGATGGGTTCATGCAGCGGCAGAGAATCCAGCGTCAACCGGCCAAAGATGGGGCTGAAGGGGGCTGTTTGGGGGGACATCATCATTTCTACTCGGCTCAAAGGACGGTCGAAGGGCTGGAAGACTGGACGGACGGATCATTCATCGCGGTCCGCTCAGCCCGGAGTTTTCGGTCAGGCGGCGTCAGTCCGGCCCCATGCAAACGAACATCTTCTGCGATATGGCCCTTCATTTCGCCCATATCTTGTAAGGTCGGCGCTCGGCCTTCTCCGGCTGCGGTTTGCTTATCAGCCTTCATCATATCAGACATGCAGCGCGTGCCTGGCTTGACACATTGATTGAGAATGGCTTCGAATAAATCGGGCGTGACCGTGCCGAAGTGCATTACTGGAACCGCGCTGCTTGGCTGTTCAAGCGTCAGATACCGTGGCCGGTCGAGCGTCTTGTCGGCGCTGTGCACTGTTTTGACCCAGTCGCTGAAATCAGCTTCGGACATTCCGTTGAAGCGAAAGCGCATCTTGGAAAAGCCGTCGCCGCTGAAATTGGAGCTAAAGCCTTCATAATCACCCGGCTTATTGATTACCGCGTGAAGCTTTGTCTCCATCCCCGGCATCGTATAAATCATCCCTGCGAGCGTGGGGATGTAGAAAGCATTCATGACTGAGGACGACGTCAAGTGAAATGCAATCGGCCGATCGACCGGGGCAGCCACTTCATTGACAGTGGCAATTCCGTATTCGGGATAAATGAACAGCCATTTCCAATCGAGCGAAACCACTTCGATATCGAGCGGCTTGACGTCCTTGGCTAGCGCCTTGTGCGCCGTAATCCGTTCGACCGGCCGATAGGGGTCGAGCCTGTGAGTGCCTGTCCAGGTAACTGCGCCAAGACAAATGATAATCAACAGCGGCGCTGCCCAGACCACAAATTCAAGCGCAGTCGAGTGGTCCCAGTCGGGATCATAGTCTACTGCCTCGTTCTGCTCACGATAACGACGCGCGAACATGACCGTCAGCACCATGACCGGGATGATGATCAGCAGCATCAATACGGTCGCGATCACGATCAGATCGCGCTGCTGTGCCGCCACATCGCCCTCCGGCGAAAGTACAACTGCATGACATCCACTGACCAAAACCAGCGGAAACAATAGCAAACCCGTGCGAATGCGCGATCGGGAGCGCGATAGGAGTCGCGTTATCATAGCGAGAGCATATACCATGAACTGCGAGATAGGGAGTTATGCTGCACTGCGACATTGGACAATTTGTCCAATCCCCCCACGCCCCTCGCTCACCTATTTGATGATTGGGAAATATGTTATTGTATTTTTTTGTCCAATCGCAGCAGCCATACAAACCCGTTTAGGAGCTTCTCTTTCATGTCGAAATCCGCATCATTGGGATCGGGCATCGAACAGGATGCTCAGCGCGTAAACAGCCGCAGTCACACCGCTCACAAAGTTGCGCCAGGTGAAATCGCGATCGGCGTCGTGATCGGCCGCACCTCTGAATTTTTCGACTTCTTTGTCTATTCGATTGCATCTGTGCTGGTGTTTCCAGCCTTGGTGTTTCCTTATGTCGACCGGCTGACCGGCACATTATACTCCTTTGCTATTTTCGCGCTGGCCTTTGTTGCTCGTCCGGTTGGTTCGGTGATGTTTATCACCATTGACCGGTTGTATGGCCGAGCAGCAAAATTGACCGTGGCCTTGTTTCTACTGGGTAGCTCGACCGCGGCAATGGCGTTTCTTCCAGGATATGCCGACATCGGACATGCATCAGCAATTTTGCTGGCTCTTCTG
>JAHEAW010000183.1 GCA_024642545.1 Erythrobacteraceae bacterium | reverse complement strand
GATGTCTGCAGTGTCGAATAATGTGATCCCACTGTCTAAAGCGGTCTCAATCAACCCTAAGGCGTTTTGCGGGTCGCCTGCAAAACGCCACATCCCCCAGGCGAGGGACGATATCTCAATGCCGCTTTTGCCCATTAGCCGAGTACGAGGTGGAAGCGTAAGATCACTCATAATCAATTTTGTCCGGAAAACTTGGGGCTGGAAACGGCGACAACGGAATCGCGTTCGACTAATTCATGTTGCAAGCGCCGATGAACCAGGGTTTGCCCTGTAAGAAGCAGATCGGTTGCAGCGCGAGCCAACTCAAAAGTCGGCTGACGGATCGTGGTCAAAGGCGGCCACACCATGCGGGCCAAAGTGGTATCATCAAAGCCGGCAACCGACAGGTCGCGGGGAAGATCCAGTCCGGCTTGGTGCGCTGCTGCCTGAACTCCTGCCGCCATATCATCATTACTTGCAAAGATTGCGGTTGGTTGGTGGGTTAACGCCAGGAAGCGCTGGCAAGCAGCAAAACCGCTGTCAAAATCAAATTCACCATCAGCAATCCAGCGCGGATCAAATGGCAAACCTGCGCGGTCAAGTGCACGGCGATAGCCGAAGAGCCGTTCATCAGATGCCATGTGATTTGGGTGGCCCCTGACAAAACCGATCCGGCGATGGCCAAGGTTGATAAGATGGGTGGTCATATCATCAGCAGCCTGCGCATCATCCATAAATACAGATGATGTCATGGCGTGGTTGGTACCTGGCGAAATTCGCACAAAGGGAATGGCCATCGCCTCAAGCGCGCGCAGGACCGGATCGCAATCTGTTACCGGTGATGACAGCACAATTCCGTCAACATGGGTTTCGCTTACTAGTCCCCGTACTTGGTCCCCCACTTCGGGGTCGGCGACATCAACTGGCTGACCCAAGAGCCTGACACCGGATTCATGGCATCGCTGCCAGCAACCTGACTGGATCTGGTCAATGTAATAGGGGCTGTGATTGTCATAGATTAGCGCGATTTGCGCAGACTTTGTTCCCGCCAGAATACGAGCGGCAACACTCGGGCGGAAATCGAGCTGCTTCATCGCCAGCTGGACTTTCTCGCGCGTTGCATCGCTCACGTAGGGGTGCTCATTTAATACCCGGCTTACGGTTTTGACCGATACACCAGCCAATGCTGAAACATCCCGAATATTGCTTCGCTGATTTGCTACCCCACTCATATGGAAATTTCTCCCCTCGCCTGAATCAGACTGGCAGCAATCTGTGCAAATTCACTTCCTTCGCGAAAGAATACCGGTGGGGCTCCAAACGGAGCAGCTATAAGATGACGACCGCCGTCATAAAGATCACCAGACCAGACATGACGCCAACCATTGTCCTGCGGTATCATGACGACACGTTCCAATGCGCCAGCAGCAATGACCGGGGCAACCAAGCAGTCACGGCCGAGCAAATACTGGTCCTGACAATCGGCAAATTTCATCTGATCGGGGTAATGCAAAAAGATCGGTCGTTGCAAGGGTAGCCCTGTACGTTCAGCTTCATCTGCGAGGTGCTTCAAATACGGTGCCAGTGCGGCATGCACCCTGCTCATCGCGGCAAAATTGGAGAGAATTTCTGGTGTTGAATCGATCTGCAAGTTTTCATCAGGCCGGTTGCCTTCGTGACTGCGCATCACCGGGGTAAATGCGGCCAACTCAGCCCAGCGAATAAGCAGTTCAGCGCTTCGAACATTGCCATGCAGTGATGTGTAACCACCGATATCAGAATGACTGCAAGCATTTCCGACCAAGCCGGCCGACAACGCGGCGGTGATCGTTGTTCCGATGCCATCGTGCCGGGAAAAGTCGACACATTGATCTCCTGCCCACAACAGCGGGCAGTGGGCCTGAACGCCTGAAAAACCTGCACGCATGAAAAATGTCGCAGCACCGCTCTTGCCGCGCCTTGCAATCGCCTGTGCATTTACCTCTGCCCACAAAACCGGCCACCGGTTGTGCGACACCATTGGATCGCTTCCATCGTACAACCGCACATCTGTTGGCAAATATTCGCCAAAATCGGCCATCCACCCGGACAGACCAAAATCAAGCAATTCACGTCCAATGACCCGGTCTGCGAACCAGTCCGCGGCAGCGGGGTTGGTAAAGTCCACTATGCCACAGTCAAATTCGCCAAAATCGACCAGATACGGTTCATCAACGGATTGTTTAAGGGCAAGAAATCCGTGCCCTGCAGCTTCAGAAAACTGCCCGCCTTCGATGGCGAGATAAGGATTAACATAGCCCAGAAAGCGGATACCTTGCTTTTCAAGCCGCGCGATTTGTGCTGGC
>JAHEAW010000098.1 GCA_024642545.1 Erythrobacteraceae bacterium | reverse complement strand
CAATATTCATAACCGCGATTGAGAATGGCGGTTTCATCTGCATCAAAGATGACGGCGGGCTGCTTTGGCCTGCCCTTGTCTGAAGTGCAGCTGACCGTTCCTGTTCCGCCTTCTGCATCAGGCAGGCCCAAAGGCACCGATTGGGCCGGGTCCGCCCCGGCCGAGGCAATCGCGTAATCGGCCAGCATTCGGTAAGCTTGGATGGAAACCCCGGCCGCTTCGCCTGAGCCATAGAGCCAGCGCATTGTATCGGGTGCGGCAGCATCCTGGCTGTGGCTACTGGCTGCCGATGCGGCTGGCGGAACAGCGGTAACCGGCGCGGTAGCCGCACCGGCGCAGCCGCCGAGTGATAATGCGAGCGAGTTCAGGGCGAGCAGGCTCAGGCTGGCAGGAAGCGCGCGCATCAGACGGTTTCCCGCTCGCGCACAGTGCGAAACTCGATCTGCTTGTCATAAGGCGCGCCCACGATCATCCGCTGCACATAGACCCCCGGCAGATGAATGCAGTCCGGGTTGAGGCTACCGGCCGGGACTATTTCCTCTACTTCCACCACGCAGACCTTGCCGCAGGTCGCGGCAGGCAAGTTGAAGTTGCGTGCAGTCTTGCGGAACACCAGATTGCCGGTTTCGTCGGCCTTCCACGCCTTGACGATGGCAAGATCGGCAAAGATGCCCTGCTCGAGGATGTAGTCCTGCCCGCCAAAGGCCTTCACTTCCTTGCCCTCAGCCACCTGCGTGCCAACGCCGGTCTTGGTATAGAAGCCGGGAATGCCCGCTCCCCCGGCACGCATCCGTTCAGCCAGTGTGCCTTGCGGACAAAATTCAACCTCCAGTTCGCCAGCCAGAAACTGGCGTTCGAACTCCTTGTTTTCGCCAACGTAAGAGGCAATCATCTTTTTCACCTGCCTGGTGCGCAGCAGCTTGCCGATGCCTTCATTGTCGATCCCGGCATTGTTGCTGGCAAAGGTCAGCCCGGTCACTCCGCTATCGCGAATGGCATCGAGCAAACGTTCGGGAATACCGCACAGACCAAATCCGCCCGAAGCGATCAGCATGTTATTATGCAGCACCCCGTCGAGAGCGGCTGCGGCATCGGGGAAAAGCTTGTCCATGGAACCTCCGGCGTAGAAAGCTTTTTCTAGGGCCGTGTGGCTTGGCTGTCACCCCGCTGCGACACATCAAATGCAGATTTGGCCACAAGTACCATGCCAAATAATCCGCGCATTGTGATATCAGGACGTTTGTGCGGTTATGGCGCAGGCGTAATGTCTGGCAAGCCTGTGCTGACCGGTAACGCCTACGTTCAAAAAGAGGGGAAGTCACAATGCGATCGAGGATGGTTCTAGCAGCGGCCTTCGCACTATTGACAATATCGGGACCGATTGCAGCAAAGGCGCCAGCAACGCTCAAGATGGCCGCTGTGACGGCGACGCAAATTGACGCTGCAATCGCTAATCCGGCGCGCACCGAGGCTGACCGCGCGCTCGACGAATCGCGTCATCCGGAAGAGGTACTGACCTTTGCCGGGCTTCGCCGCGGCGATGTGGTGGTGGATTACTATGCCGGCGGCGGGTACTTCAGCAATCTGATGGCCCGGCTCGTGGGGCCGCAGGGGCGTGTTTATGCGCTCGATCCGCCATCATTCATGAAACAGGCAGTGTGGGACGAAAACCTCAAGCGTCACAAGAACCTGCTATTGCTTACCGCCCCGGCCGATACGCTGATGCTGGCCCCTGATAGCGCTGATTTGCTGCTGGCGAATATGGCGTATCATGACCTCTACTTCCAGTCCGAGAAGTATAAGATGCCCTACGTTGATCCTGCGAAAGTGACTGCCAATTGGTTCAAGGCGATCAGGCCGGGCGGCCATGTCGTGATTGTGGATCACTTTGGTCCGTCAGGCGATACTCGCGACGTGGTTAATCGCTTGCACCGGATCGACCCCAAAGTGGTTATCGCCGACATGCAAGGGGCCGGATTTGTCCTCGAATCGCAAAGCGATGTGTTGCAACGCAGCGAAGATAGTCTGGAAATCAATGTTTTTGACCCCACCATCAGAGGCAAAACCAGCAAATTCATGTTGAAATTCAGGCGCCCATAGCCAATTAGAGCCCTTGTTGCAAAACATGCAACATACCATGATCTTTTCGCACTTGCACAAAAATCTCCACTCAACCATACAGAGGGTGCCTTTTAGGCATCCTCTCCCAAGACTTTCATGGCCCGGTCGGCAACGACCGGGCCTTTTTTCTGTCCCGCTCTCATCTGCCGTGATCTTAAGGGGGCTTTGACCATTGGTGCGGCCAGTTCCGTTTGCATCTGCGGGTCAGGCTTCCTAGCTAAGAAGGCCAAACACAGATCAAACAACCCAGGAAGGTGCATTATGGCCAAGGCCGAAACGGCAGTTGCGGACAAGGCCGTCCGGCTTCAGGTGGCAGCAGCACGGCAGGAAGAAAGCGGTCAGGGTATCGCCCGTTTGCCGCGATCGGCATTTCAGACGCTCGGAATTACCGAAGGTGACGTTGTCGAAATCGCTGGCAAGCGAAGTACTCCGGCCATTGCGATGGCAGCTTATGAGGAAGATCAGGCGCTCGAAATTGTCCGGCTCGATGGTTTGCAGCGCGGTAATGCCGAAGTCGGTTCGGGCGAGCATGTGTCGATCACGGTTGTCCAATCGCGCCCAGCCACGCGTGTGGTATTTGCTCCGGCGCAGCGCGAAATGCGGCTCCAGGGACCGAGCCAGGCACTCAAGCGCAATTTCTTCCGCAAGCCGCTGGTCGCGGGCGATCTGGTCGCGACGACCGGCCAGCAGCCCGTTCAGAATATGCCGCCTGAAGTGCGCCGGATGTTTAACACACCAGCTTATGCACTGACCCAGATTCGGCTGAGCGTGGTGTCAACTGCGCCCAAGGGTATCGTCCATATTGACGAGAACACCGAAGTTGAATTGCGCGCCGAATTTGAAGAACCGCGCGATGGCCGGGCGGTGGTCAATTATGACGATGTCGGCGGAATGGGCGATACTATCCAGCAATTGCGTGAGATGGTGGAACTGCCGCTGCGTTATCCTGAACTGTTTACTCGCTTGGGCGTGGATCCGCCCAAGGGCGTGTTGCTGCATGGGCCGCCAGGCACGGGCAAGACCCGGCTTGCGCAGGCTGTTGCGAATGAAAGTGATGCTGAATTCTTCACTATCAACGGCCCCGAAATCATGGGGTCCGGCTATGGTGAGAGCGAGAAAAAACTGCGCGAGATTTTTGAGGAAGCAACCCGTGTTGCCCCGGCCATCATCTTCATTGACGAAATCGATTCGATAGCGCCCAAGCGCACGCAAGTCGCGGGTGAAGCTGAAAAGCGGCTGGTCGCGCAGCTGCTGACCCTGATGGATGGGCTGTCAGCGCGGTCCAATCTGGTGGTGATTGCTGCGACCAATCGCCCTGATGCGATAGATGAGGCCCTGCGCCGACCGGGTCGATTTGACCGCGAAATCGTGATCGGCGTTCCTGACGAAAAGGGCCGCCGTGAAATCCTCGCAATTCATACACGCGGGATGCCGCTCGGGGACAAGGTTGATCTGGCCGAACTAGCCCGGATGACACATGGCTTTGTGGGGGCTGATATTGCCGCTCTGGCGCGTGAAGCCGCGATTGATGCAGTGCGCGGGATCATGCCCAAGATTGACCTCGATGAACGGACTATACCGCCTGAAGTACTGGAAGACCTCTGCGTCACGCGTGAGGACTTCCTCTCGGCTCTCAAACGGATTCAGCCTTCGGCGATGCGCGAAGTCATGGTGCAGATGCCCAATGTAAGCTGGAGCGATATTGGCGGAATCGACGATTCGGTAGCGAAATTGCGTGAAGGGATCGAACTGCCGCTCAAGAACGAAGCTGCGTTCCGCCGCCTGGGCATTCGTCCGGCCAAGGGATTCCTGCTTTATGGGCCGCCAGGCACGGGCAAGACCTTGCTCGCCAAAGCGGTCGCCAAGGAAGCGGAAGCCAACTTCATTTCAATGAAGAGCTCTGACCTCTTGAGCAAATGGTACGGCGAAAGCGAACAGCAGATCGCACGCATGTTCGCTCGCGCTCGCGCCGTGGCCCCATGCGTGATCTTCATTGACGAGATCGACAGTCTGGTTCCAGCGCGCGGCAGCGGGCAGGGGGAACCGCAAGTTACCGGACGCGTGGTCAATACGATCCTGGCCGAAATGGACGGTCTGGAAGAACTGCAGTCAGTGGTGGTGATAGGTGCCACCAACCGTCCGACGCTGGTTGATCCGGCGCTTCTGCGGCCCGGCCGGTTCGATGAACTGGTCTATGTGGGCACCCCAGACCTTGCCGGTCGAGAGCATATTCTGAAAATTCATACACGTAATATGCCTTTGGCAAAAAACGTGAAACTGACGGATATCGCGGCCAAGACAGACCGTTTTACAGGCGCTGATCTGGAAGATGTGGTGCGCCGCGCGGGCCTTAGTGCGCTGCGCCGCGCGGGCGGCGGGGTCAAGGAAGTGACCGCTGCTGACTTTACCGAGGCGCTTACAGATTCGCGCGCCACTGTCACTGAGCAGATGGAGAGCGAATATCTCAAGATGCGCGGCGAGCTGAAGAAGCGCGCCGCCGAGGTAAGTCCGATCGGCTTTGTCTATGATGGGATGGTCGAGTCAACGCGCGACAAGAAGCACAGCTGACTGGCTTGCGCAGGCTTATTTGACCACGCGCTGATTGGCTGCCTCGACCTCCAGCCGGTGGCGGATCAAGGCGTTGGGCATTTCCTTGCGCAGCCAGCCGAGCATGTGTTCACGCAATGCACAGCGCAGCGCAAACAGGTCGCCAATTGTCTTTGAACTGACCGCAAGCCGCAATTCGATGCTTTCGGGGAACGCATTGGTCACAAACAGCGATGCCGTGCGCTGATCCCATAAGTCGTGCGCTTTGACGAAGCGCTCGAACTCGGCCCGGATCGGCTCGATTTCGGTGGCAGGGTCAAGGTGCAGGAAGACCGGACCAGTCAGCATTTCGCTCTTGCGCGACCAGTTTTCAAAACTGCGATCTAGGAAGCTCGACGTCGGCACCACGATTGCGCGCTCGTCCCACGTGCGCACAATGACAAAGCTCATGCGGATTTCCTCGACTCGCCCGGTATGGCCTTCAACCACCACCAGGTCGCCCAACCGAAGCGGTTCGGTAATTGCCATTTGCAGCCCCGCAATCAAGGATTTGAGGGCTGGCTGCGCTGCTGCCCCCACCGCCAGCGCCGCCAGGCCTGCCGATGCCATCAGGGTAACTCCAACCTGACGGACGGCCGGAATGGATGATAGCATCAAGCCAACGGTGATCAGGATTATCGTAAAATTGGCTGTCCGGGCCAGGATAGTGATCCGGGTCTTGCGACTGCGCGCATCCACCGGATCGCTGGTAATTTCGGTTCGATATTCGAGCGCTTCGGCGAAAGCCCGAACAAACGATAAGGTGACCCAGCCCAAGATTGCGGGGACGACAAAGCTGGAAACGATATCCCATGCCGGGCCGATATCAGGGTCACGCGATGCCAGTACAGACACAGCGATGGCCACAAAGGCCCCGCGGGCTGGGCGGCGCAGGCGCCCGAAAACCATCCCGTCGACCGGAGTGGCAGACATTTCGGCTATTCGGGCCAGCGCAGAAAACAGAATCCGGTGCAGCAGCAGGGCTGCAATTATGACAACGACCAGCGCGACAACAGATCCGCCCAGATGTTGCCACGATATCGCCGAAGCAGTGGGGAAGTATTTATCAAACATGGCCCGCGACCTATGGTCTGCCGGGCCCACTTACAAGGCCGCTCTGTCGATCTATGGCGTGTTGCTGTTGATTGGAAAATGAATCTGGACCTGCAATCCGCCGCTGGTGAAATTGCGTTCGATTGTCCCGCCCAATTGCCGGGCTGCGCTTTGCATCAACATGCTGCCAAACCCTTTGGTCTCCGGTTCGCCACCAGCCATCGGGCACTCTTCGCCCCACCTGAGCTCAAGGGCTGGTCCATTGATGCCCCATTCTACCGTCAGCAGACCATCGCTCGCCCATGCACCATATTTGACCGCGTTGGTCGTCAATTCATGCAGGACCAGCCCAAGCGGAGTGATCTGCTTTGCAGGAAGCGCAATATCTGGTCCACTTATCAAGGCGCGCATCCTTTCTGACCGATAGGGGGCCAGCGTTGTTTCAACCAGCGCTTGCAGCGATCCTGCCGAACTATCGGCAGTTCCTTGCGTCACGTCATGCGCGATCAGCAGGGCGTGAATGCGCTCGGCAATGCGCTCGACAACTGGCTTGGCTTCGGGTGCATCGCGTGCGCTCATCCGTACGATGGCCAGAATCACCGCGAACATGTTCTTGACCCGGTGGTTGAGTTCGCGGGCGAGCAGATCAGCTCGGTCGCGAGCTTCGGCAAGCGCAGAGGCCTGGGCCGCCTCAGCCTCTGCCTGCGCGGCCCTGCCGACCAGCCGGTAACCGAACAGCAGCGCGACAATCAACAGGCCGGCAACCATCGATAGCAGCGGCAGGACTTGCCCTTCTGCCTGCGCCGAATCGCTGGCCGCATCGACCAGCAAACCGCCTTCAATCTGCTCCATTTCCCGCACCGCGCGGCGCAGGCGTACCATCAATTCCTGCCCTTCATCGGTTAGAACTTGGCGCCGGGCGTCAAGTAGATCGCCCCGTTGAAGCATTGCCACAGTCTCGCCGATCTCGGCGAACTTGGCATCGGCCAGAGTCTGAATTTCGTCCAGCAAGTCCCTTTGCCGTTCGGTTTCACCGTGATTCAACAATTGTCGCAAGTGGCCGATGGCCGGCCGATATTGCAGCCGCCCTGCCTCGTAAGGTTCAAGATAGCGTGGGTCGAGCGTGATCAGATAACCGCGCTGCGCAGTTTCGGCGTTGAGCGTGGCACCGCTCAGATTGCGCAATTCAACCAGCACTTCGGTAGTCTTGCGGACTTGCGCGCGTTCTGCCCGCTCGACCTCGATCGTGCGGAACACCAGAAACATGGCCGCCAGCAAGGCAAACGCAATCACGGCCAGGACGCCGAGATTGACCCATCGCGAGGGGATGCGCATCCCAGGCATGGTCAGTGCGCCGCCCCCCAATTCGCGCCGCTGCCAATTTCGACGCTGAGCGGCACATCGAGCGTGACCGCTGGCTGGGCAGCGCTCGCCATGACCTGATCGATCACCGGCCTTGCGGCTTCGACATCGCTTTCGGGCATTTCAAACACCAATTCGTCGTGCACCTGCAGCAGCATGCGAACCTTTGGTAATCCTGCCTCGGCCAGGGCCGGCAGCATCCGCACCATTGCGCGCTTTATAATATCAGCGCTAGTCCCCTGAATGGGGGCATTGATCGCGGCCCGTTCGCTCCCCTGCCGTTCGTTGGGGTTCTTGGAGTTAATCCGCGGGAACCATGTCTTGCGGCCAAACAGCGTTTCAGAATATCCGCGCTCACGCACCGTTTCGAGCGTGGCGACAATGTACCGCTGTATGCCGGGAAAACGCTGGAAATAGGTATCGATCATGGTTTGCGCTTCGTCAGGCTCGACGCCGAGACGGCCCGCCAGCCCCCAGCGGGATATGCCGTAAAGGATCGCGAAATTGATCGTTTTTGCCTGCGCGCGGGTATCGCGGTCGACTGTACCGAACATTTCCTGCGCGGTGCGGGCGTGAATATCTTCCCCGTTGGCAAACGCTTCCTTCAAGCTGGGGACATCCGCCATATGTGCGGCCAGCCGCAATTCGATTTGGCTATAGTCAGCCGACAGCAGGACATTACCCGGCTCGGCGACGAAGCTTTCGCGGATCTGGCGGCCAATAGCGGTGCGGATCGGGATATTCTGCAAATTGGGATCGGTAGACGACAAACGTCCGGTCTGCGCCCCGACCAGCGAATAGCTGGTGTGCACGCGTCCTGTGGCTGGATTGATCGCTGTTTGCAGCGCGTCGGTATAGGTTGATTTGAGCTTTGATAATTGGCGCCATTCGAGGACTTTATTGGCGATAGGTGCGCCTTCACCAGCCAGCCGTTCCAGGATCGCTTGATCGGTTGAATATTGGCCGCTCTTGCCTTTGCGTCCGCCCTTATATCCCAGTGTATCGAACAACACATCGCCCAGCTGCTTTGGACTGCCGATGGTGAACTCGGTCCCGGCAAGCGCGTGGACCTCGCCCTCCAGCGTTCCGATCTGGACCGCGAATTCTTCCGACAGACGGGAAAGGCTGGACCGGTCGACCTTGACGCCTTGACGCTCCATTTGCGCGACAACGGGGATCAGTGGGCGATCAACCCGTTCATAGATGGACATGCCGCTTTCCTGTGCCAAGCGGGGTCTGAGGTGCTGATACAGCCGCCACGTAACATCGGCGTCTTCGGCGGCATATTCGGTCGCGCGGCCGAGCGGAACCTCACCAAAGGAAATCGCCTTCTTGCCGGTCCCGCAAACATCCTTGAACGCCAGCGGCGCATGGCCAAGGTGCCGATCTGACAATTCGTCCATCCCATGGCCGCCGCCAATCCC
>JAHEAW010000014.1:23991-33550 GCA_024642545.1 Erythrobacteraceae bacterium | reverse complement strand
CGAGCGGGCTTTTGTAAGCCGCCCCGGGAACGATCTTCGGCCCGAATTCTTCCTTCAGCGGGTCGCCCTTGACCAGCGGGCCGATGACATTGTCGAGACCGAAGAAGAATGGCTGGCGCAGAGCAAAGATGGCCGCAACATCTTCACCATTGACCGGGAACAGATTGGCGAGCTTCAACTCGCTCTTATGGCGGGCTGCGTAGTGATTGAGCCCTGCCGCATATGCGTTGAAAAGTGCCTGAGTGTCTGCTGGTAGTCGCGGGAAGTGCCGCTGCGCCGTTCCTCGCGCATCCAGCAGATAATAGGCGTAATCGACCGCGGCGCCATCCTTCCCGGCGATTGCGCCGTAGCGGCCTTTGCTCATCGCGATCACGTCTTGCAGGGTCGAAAAGTCATCTTCGGAATGCGCGATTGCAACGCCGTAAGCGACGTCGGGATCGGTCTTGCCGTAAATATGCGGCACGCCGAATTCATCTCGGATAATTTGCGCAGAATAAGCATGCTCTGGTGGAGCGGCGCCGCGCACTGCGTAAAATGGCTCCCACGTCATCAGGCCGATCAGTACGGCCAAAACCATGACAAGCGCGGACCAACCCGCGCGGACGAACCATTTCTTCATGCAAACAATCCTCTCGCGCGCATCAGGTAGCGACAAACAGACTGTGCGGAAAGGGTTTTCCGATGCAACTTCACGGTCCAAATCAATTGATTGTAACCAAGCACTGTAACCGCGCCGCGACAACCCCTATATAGAGGTAACACACCTATCGGCGTGGCGGGCCTTGTGTTGCGGATTTGCCACACCATATCTGGCGGACTTGTGAAGAGGGATAGCCAATGAACGTCGAGAAATTTACGGACCGGGCAAAGGGATTTCTGCAATCTGCCCAGACGGTTGCGATCCGCAACAATCACCAGCGCATCAGCCCGGTGCATCTGCTCAAGGCTTTGCTGGAAGATGAAGAAGGCATGGCTTCTGGTTTGATCCAGCGCGCAGGCGGTGATGCCAGGGCGGCAGTCAGTGCAGTTGACGGCGAATTGGCGAAGATACCGGCTGTGTCCGGCGGCGGTGCCCAGCAGACGCCGGGGCTGGATAATGATACTGTCCGGGTGCTCGACCAGGCCGAACAGATTGCCGAGAAGGCAGGCGATTCCTACGTTACGGTCGAACGGCTGCTGGTCGCGCTGGTGCTGGCGAAATCAACCAGGGCGGGCGAGATCTTGAACGCCGCCAATGTTGATGCAGCCGCGCTCAACAAAGCCATCAACGAACTGCGCGGTGGGCGCTCTGCCGATACGGCCAGCGCCGAAAATGCTTATGACGCGATGAAGAAATATGCCCGCGATTTGACGCAGGCAGCACGCGACGGCAAGCTGGACCCGGTGATTGGCAGGGATGAAGAAATTCGCCGCACAATCCAGATTCTTGCGCGCCGGACCAAGAACAATCCCGCCCTGATCGGCGAGCCAGGTACTGGCAAGACCGCGATTGCCGAAGGGCTTGCGCTGCGGATTGCCAATGGCGATGTGCCCGATAGCCTGAAGGGCCGCACATTGATGTCACTCGACATGGGCGCGCTGATTGCAGGTGCAAAATATCGTGGCGAGTTCGAAGAACGGCTGAAGGCCGTGCTTGACGAGGTGAAGTCCTCCGGCGGCCAAATCATTCTGTTTATTGATGAAATGCACACGTTGATCGGTGCAGGCGCTTCGGAAGGTTCGATGGATGCTTCCAACCTGCTCAAGCCGGCCCTGTCACGCGGCGAGTTGCATTGTATTGGCGCAACCACGCTTGATGAGTATCAGAAATATGTCGAGAAGGACCCGGCGTTGCAGCGGCGGTTCCAGCCGGTGTTTATCGACGAGCCGAGCGTGGAAGACACGATTTCGATCCTGCGCGGGATCAAGGACAAGTATGAATTGCACCACGGCGTACGGATCACCGATGCGGCGCTGGTCGCAGCCGCGCAGCTGTCTCATCGTTATATCTCCAACCGCTTCCTGCCTGACAAGGCGATCGACCTGATGGATGAGGCTGCCAGCCGGATCCGGATGGAAGTGGAGAGCAAGCCCGAAGAAATAGAAGGGCTCGACCGGCGGATAATCCAGCTCAAGATCGAAGAATCGGCGCTGACCAAGGAAAGCGATCAGGCTTCCAAGGACCGGCTCCACGCGTTGCGCGAGGAACTGGCCAATCTGGAGGAACGGTCGGACGAACTCACTACCCGCTGGCAGAACGAGCGCGACAAGATCGCCGCTGAAGGCAAGATCAAGGAGCAGCTTGATCAGGCGCGGCTGGAGCTGGAACAGGCGCAGCGTGAAGGTGACCTGGCGAGGGCGGGGGAGCTTTCCTACGGCAAAATCCCGCAGCTCGAAAAGGCACTGCTGGAAGCAGAAGGGTCGAATGAAAATGCGCTGCTGCGCGAAGAAGTGACCGAAGATGATATTGCCTCGGTCGTCAGCCGCTGGACCGGTGTGCCGGTCGACCGGATGATGGAAGGCGAGCGGGACAAGCTGCTCAAGATGGAAGAGGTGATCGGCAAGCGCGTGATCGGGCAGGATCAGGCGGTAAAAGCTGTGTCCAAGGCTGTGCGGCGCGCCCGCGCGGGTTTGCAGGACCCGGCGCGGCCGCTCGGCTCCTTCCTGTTTCTTGGCCCGACCGGAGTGGGCAAGACCGAACTTACCAAGGCGCTTGCTGAATTCCTGTTCGATGATGACAGCGCGATGGTGCGGATCGACATGAGCGAATTCATGGAAAAACACGCGGTCGCACGGCTTATCGGCGCGCCTCCGGGCTATGTCGGCTATGAAGAAGGCGGGGTGCTGACCGAAGCGGTCCGCCGCCGCCCCTATCAGGTGGTACTGTTTGACGAGGTCGAAAAAGCGCATAGCGACGTGTTCAACGTGCTGCTGCAAGTGCTCGATGATGGGCGGTTGACCGACGGGCAGGGCCGGGTGGTGGATTTTTCCAACACGCTGATCATCCTGACCTCCAACCTGGGCAGCCAGTATCTCAGCCAGATGACCGACGATCAGTCGGTGACTGATGTCGAGCCGCAAGTTATGGATGTGGTGCGCGGGCATTTCCGCCCAGAATTTCTCAACCGGCTGGACGAAATTATCCTGTTCCACCGCCTGGGCCAGGAGCACATGGCCCCGATCGTCGATATCCAGGTGGGCCGGGTGCAGAAGCTGCTCAAGGACCGCAAGATCACGCTCGACCTGACTGACGCCGCACGGCGCTGGCTGGGCCGCGTCGGCTATGATCCTGTCTATGGCGCGCGTCCGCTCAAACGAGCGGTGCAGCGCTATCTACAGGACCCGCTGGCAGACATGCTGCTGCGCGGCGCCATCCCTGATGGCACCACAGTGGCGATCGATGAAGGCGACGGCGAGTTGAAGATGGTGGTTGGTTGAGGCGCGGTGTAGCGCGCAGCTGATTTGTGCCGCTAGACCTATTATGAAATGAGCGCGGGTGCCCTTCGGACGCCCGCGCTCATTTTTACCTTTTTTTGGCTAGCTTAGATCTTGCCCTTCACCGAGATGAAGAAGCGACGTCCAATATAGTCATATTGTGATGCTACCGGAGCCTGGCCAAAGCTGCCGATGCCGCTGCCCACTGTTGAGGCCCGCGGCGGAGCCGTATCGAACAGGTTGCTCACGCCGAGCGTCATGTCGAACTGGTCGTTGACCGACTGGGTGATCGAGATGCTGTGATAATAGGTTGGCTCCAGCCGGGCGACCGGACAGATCAAACCACCGCGAATGGAGCTGTTGAAGCAGGTAGCGCCATAGGCATCGATGACACGCTGAGTGTTATCCGTCCCGCCGATCACATTGAGGCCGTAAAGTAGCGAAGTTTTCCCCAACGACCAGACGGCAGTGAAGTTACCTGTCCAGATAGGATCGCCAGCCTCACCGTTATAGTCGTTCGGCGTACCTTCGAACAGCGTGAAGCGGTCAACAGACTGCCATGTCATCTGAGCGCTTAGGGAGAAGGTACCCAAGGCCTTGGTTTCTTGTACTACCCGCGCGGTGACGTCGAAGCCTTTGTTGATCTGGCTGTTGATGTTGAGATAGCTATCGGCAACCGTACTGATCTGGTGGTCACGCGGGCTGTTGGGGTCGTTGATACGGGTAAAGTTGCTGCACAGTGGTTCGTTCGGGAAGAAATCCGAATTGTAACAACCAGCTATGATGTTGCCGGCGCCAAGCTTGGTAATTTCGCCATCAACCTTGATGTCGAAATAATCGATGGCGATGCTGGCGCTCAACCCTCCCCAAAGCTTGAACCGAGGCGTGATAATCACGCTGGCCGACTTTGCAGTTGAGGTTTCTGGCTTCAGGAAGCCAATACCGCCGCCTGAAACGATCAGCGCAGAGGAACCGCCGCCTCCAGTGTAAGTGCCTGGTACGCCGTCGGCGGTGCAATTGTCATATACCCTTTGGCTGACCGATCCATCCGCGAGACGTGTATTCAGATTGAGGCATGGATCGATGTTAAGCTGGCCCTGGAACGCCGTCTGGTTTGCCAGGAAGAGTTCAAACAGGGCGGGCGACCGGTAGGAAGTGCCGTAGCTGCCCCGGAAACTAAGCCAGTTGTTGACTGCCCAGTTCGCACCAATCTTGTAGGTCCAGTTGCCATTGCTGTCGGCGCTGAAGCCATCAGACGCGCGCTCGGCATGAACATTGGTTACACGACCTGCGCCCGAAAGGGAAAGATCCCGAACGAACGGAAGATCACGCAGCAGCGGAACTTCGAGTTCGCCATAGGCTTCTGTCGTACGGCTGAAGCCTGCTGTGATACCAGCAGAGGTGAGGCCCCAGCTGTTGCCTGCTTGCGTTGCCGGCCCGGGCACATCATTGATCTGATCGCGCCGATATTGCACGCCAAACGCAGCCTGTACCATCCCAAATGGCAGCGCGAAGAGGTTGCCCGTGGTGT
This sequence comes from Erythrobacteraceae bacterium, assembly GCA_024642545.1. Taxonomy (GTDB): domain Bacteria; phylum Pseudomonadota; class Alphaproteobacteria; order Sphingomonadales; family Sphingomonadaceae; genus Allopontixanthobacter. Next base: position 28,605 of record JAHEAW010000014.1, on the reverse strand, counting down.
TCGCTTCGATAGTCGTCTGCTGATAGCGGGTGTTGCCGGTGTCAGTTCCAAACAGGAATGCCTGTTCTGCTGCGGTGAAGTTATTGGCAAGCACACGCGGGTCAGTGTAGTTGATATCGATACAGGGCACGCCCCGGATCGAGGTCACCGTTCCCGCACATGACTGGGTCCGGTATTCGGCTGCATCAACGGCGTCCTGGTAGATGATGTCGCTGGTATATGAACCGTCAGAACGGCTGTACTGGCCATAAATATCAAAGGTCCAGCTTGGCAGGAAGCCAAGTTTGCCACGAATGCCCGCAACGCCGCGATAGTAGTCAACCTCGGTGTGCGAATCGAAATGGTCAGTTACCACCACTGGCAGCAAAAGCTGATCACCGGTGAAGCCTACATTGATCGGGTCGCCGAAGCAGGATGCGCAGTCGCCAAATGCTTGCGCAAGGTAAGTATCCGAAGTGTATTGCCCGAAGAATATCTGACGCGAGCTGTTCACGTAATTTTCGCGCCGGTTGTAGAGGCCTTCGACGTAAAATTCGATATCCGAAGACAGGTTGATCGCGCCGTCCGCATAGATTGTGTAGCGCTCAACCGACGGATAGACTGAATCGTTGTTGGCCAGGGCTGGTTGCAGATTGTAAACGCCCTGCGTGGCTGCGTTGTAGGCGACTGGATAGAACCCAGCCGGTGTCGTAAGCAAGGACGGGTCTGTCGCTGGGGCAAGCGGCGGCAAATATGCGCCGAAATTGCCATACTGGATATCTGTCGTAGAACGCGGCAGATTGGAGGGCGTGGCGGTAAAGAACCGTGCATAGTCATAGACCCGGATGATTGGCCCCAGCGTCCCGCTGCATCGCGGGCTCCCGGTGCGGGGGTCGATGATGTCGGCGCGGGTCGTGCCATCAGGACGGAATAGATAGTCTTCCTGACAGGAGAGATAGCTGCGATCCTTCAGTGCCAGCTCATTCCGGCGGTAATAGTTACCCGAAATGATGAAATGCCCGCCACCCGAGAATTCCGTGCCCCAAGTGGCGCTCGCGGAATATGTTTCGGCAGCGCCTGCGCCAGGAACGCTGACGAGACCCGTGAATTCCAGGCCATCGGTTTTGGTCTTGGTGATCAGGTTGACGACGCCAGCAATGGCATCTGAACCATAAATCGAAGATGCGCCGGTCTTGAGGATTTCGACCGATTGGACAATCCCGGTCGGGACCACGTTAAGGTCAAAGGAGTTTACCGCACCGCGCGTACCAGCTGGTCCAGCGCGGCGACCGTTTAGTAGGGTCAGGGTGCGAGCTGCGCCCAGGCCGCGCAGGTTGATTGTTTCTGTTCCCGAGCCGCCGTCAGTGACATAATTTGATGAAAGCGCGGAGGTAATCTGGGTTGAACCAGAAGCCAGTGGCGAAGACTGGAGAATTTCGGCAACTGTAACTGCGCCCTTCTTCTGCTCCAGTTCAGGATCAATGAACTGGACGGGGTCCGGGCTGTTGAATTCAGTACGGCGAATGCGCGAACCAACGACAACGATGGAGTTGTCATTCGCCGTCGTTCCATCAGCATTGGTGTCCAAGATAGTCGTCGCGCAATTGCCATCCTGGCTATTGTCTACGCATGGCGCACTGGTTTCCTTCGTGTCCTGCGCATAGACGGGTGAAGCGAATGCAGCGAGCGAAAGTGCCGCAAGTCCTGCGCCTGCAAACAAGCGAGCGCGACCCACATTTGTGGTGTTCATTGAGTTTGTCATCTCGAGTCCAGTCCCCTTGGAGTATCGATTTAGCCCCACGACGATACGTGAATGCTTGGCAACCGTCCGCTACCTCGATTCCCCCGGGTAGCGTAGAGTTACCAGATTTAATGATGGAGCAACCCGATGGTCGCAATTGAAATTATTTTATCAAAGCATGTTTCACCGACTGTTGTGTCGAGACGGCAACAGTCGGGCCATGATTCGCGGGCGTTATCTGATCTTTATCATATCCCGATGGTGCCGGGTCAGTAGATGTCCGAAATGGCAGAAGCCTTCACTGCACCCGGCGGCCCTTGACGCCCAGCTGGTGATTGATGCTGATGAAGAAGCTGCCGAGCGCGGCTTTCTTGAATTCGACGGGTTGGCCTGCGCGCGGATCAAGCAGGCGCCGAGGTACGTCCGTCAGCATCCACTTTGCCCCTTCCTGAGTGGTTATGAACCACCCGCCACGCGGTGCGCGCTGGACGCTGGCGATCGTGGTTTGCAGGCTATCGAGCTCATCATCGGTCTTGTCGCCCTTCTTGAAGATGCCGATTTCCGGCAAGGTAAAGCCAAACAGTTTGCGCCGTGTTTCGCGCACCTCGCCGCGGTCAACCACACGCAGATCACCATCCTCTGTGGCTGCTACCATGGTTTGGACTGCCTTGTCGTAACAGAGCAGACGTTGTGCATCGACTTGCTCTGACTGGCACACTTTCAGTGCTTCAAGATATTGGTTCGACGGCTCGTCCTTGGCCGCCGCAGGTGCGGCCAATGCACTCAGGGCCAGCCCGGCGGACAGAGACCGAACGGCCGGACGAATGTTTTGGAAAGTGCAAATGTTCATTTCGCCCCATTGCCTCCTCAGGTTTCATACATTCGTTACAGTAGGGATACACGTCTGCACAAATAGCGTAAGGTGTAATCGCCTGGCTGCGAATGGCAAGCGTAGGCGGCAAGGCAATGTGTGAACAGTTTTGGTGTAGGAACCTCGCAATCCGCAGAGGGATTGAACTTGGGTTGGCGCGTCATAAACATCTTGCAGTGCAGCATGGCTGGTTGACGGCTTTTGGCCAAGATGGCACAAGAATTCATTATTCCAGTTAGAATGAGATTTCTTATGAAGTGCGTGATTTTTGGTGCGGCAACGCTGGCGCTGGCCGGGGCGACTTTTGCAGCTGAGCCGCAGGCATCGACAAGCAAGACTGCCGCAGCCACAACCGCTGCTGCCACGGGCAATTCTGCTACAAATGAGGCCGAGATTGACCTGGCCAAGAAGGACGAGAAGAATGATCCTAACCGCATGGTTTGCGTGCGTGAAAAGGTCACTGGTTCGCGTGTGCGAACAGCCAAAACTTGCATGACTGCGGCGCAATGGGCGCAGGCCAAGGTGGATGCACGGCAGCAAGTTGACAAGATTCAGTCAGCGCGGTGGAAGTCGAACTAAACGCATTAGACTGGCAAAGGGACGCAAAGACGAGCTGGTCTCCTAATTACCGGCGCCTACCAGGTCTGATGCGTGTCAGCCTCGTTTGAATTGTGTTCATAGACTTGCAGGTGGCGTGATAATCGGTCAGTTGGGCCTATGGACCGGCCAGGCGCGATCGTAAAATCACAGCAGCGCGCGTCCCAGCTTATGCGCAGGGGCCAGATTCCGGATGCGATTGCTGCCTATAAGGCGTTGCTGGCAGAGGCTCCGGATCTTGCGGAAAGCTGGTTCAACCTTGCGTGGTTGCAGCGGCAGAACCGCGAGTTTGGCGATGCGTTGTTGTCCTATACCGAAGCCATTTTGTGGGGTGTGTCCGGTCCCGAGGAAGCGCATGTCAACAAGGCGGCGATCCTCTCTGCCGATTTGGGTAAAACGGATGAAGCCCTGATTGAACTGAACGCTGCGCTTGAGAAGCAGCCTGACTATCTCCCGGCATTGCTCAATCTTGGTAATCTGCATGAAGATATGGGTGAACGCGAGAATGCGCAGGCTGCCTATGACAGGGCCCTGCAAGTGGACCCCGGCAACGCGCTTACTTTGGCGCGGCTCGCGGGAGTCAGCGTGGCTGGCGATTTGAATGATCCGCTTATTGAAACGCTTCGTGCTGCGTTAGCACTCCCAACGCTTTCGCCTTCCGGACGCAGCGACCTTGGCTTTGCTCTGGGCCGGATACTCGACGGATGCGGCGCCTATGACGAGGCATTTCAAGTATATAGCGCGGCCAACAAAGCCTGTGTGGACGCATTTGGCTCCGCCTTTCGGCCCTATGACAAGCGCGCTGCTGAAAAGGCCATTTCTGCAGTAATAGAAGCCTTTGCAACTCCGTTGAAACCACTCCCAGGCAATCGGGCAGAGGCATTTCCTGCTCCAGTCTTCATTTGCGGCATGTTCCGCTCAGGCTCGACATTGACTGAGCAGATGCTTGGGCGGCATGCAGAGGTAACTCCTGGCGGGGAGCTCGATATCCTGCCGACCCTGATGGCTCGTGAGTGGCCCGACTTTCCGGCAGGCGGCGAGGCCGATGACGATGCCTTTCTTGGCCGCATGCGGGAAAATTACATCGCCGACCTGATGGATCGCTTCGATTCAGGCGCATTGATCACAGATAAGCGGCCCGACAACTTCGTGTTTGTGGGGCTGATCAAGCGCCTCTTTCCTGGCGCGCGGATCATCAACACCACTCGCAATCCGTGCGATAATGCCTTGTCGATCTATTTCCAGCTGCTCGGGCCGGAATTTGCCTATGCGACCCGGCTGGAGGATATCGCCCATTGGTATCGGCAATATCAGCGACTCGCAGGACACTGGCGCAAACTCTATCCGAGAGATTTCCATGATGTCGATTATGATCGCCTCGTGAGTCAGCCAAGGCAAGAGGTCCAGGCCTTGCTGACCTTCCTGG
>JAHEAW010000014.1:9441-23981 GCA_024642545.1 Erythrobacteraceae bacterium | reverse complement strand
CTTGCCCCTGAAGGCTCAGGCGCGGCTGTCAGAACTGCAAGTGTCTGGCAGGTCAGGCAGCCGCTGTATCGGCACGCGTCAGGGCGCTGGCGTAACTATAGCGATCATCTGACGGATATAAATGGAGTCCTCGGCTGCACATAGGTTAGGCATCCGGCGGCACCGCAACATCAAAAGCCACCGTCATTCGTTCGCCACCGCCAATCGGCCGCGTTCCGTGCCACATGGTTGAAGGAAACAGGGCCAACGTGCCTGGTTTCGGCTTGATCAGACGGAAAGCTGGCGGACATTCCGAAAATTCGGGTTGATCGCCAAGGCTAAGCCAACCTGCATGCGGGTCGTTCCTATTCATATCCCCAGGCAAGGCAATATACAGTGCCGAGCTGTACCATCCCATTGGATGCATATGGGCGGCATGGTACCCTTGGCCGGTTAGCCGCACTGACCATGAACCCGAAAAGCGGATTTCCTGCGGCCGGGTGCGCAATGTCGGGTGCGCGGGGTCAAATGGCGGCAATTGTGCGGCATGGCGGGCAACGGCGCTGGCGATGCCATCACGCAATTTACGCAAAATGGGGTCAATCCGCGAAAACAGCCGCCCATTTGTTTGCGTCCCACCGCGAAGTGACTGTTCAAGCGGTTGGTGAACACTCGTATGAAGGCTTCGCAAATGCGCGGCCAACTCTCCAATTGGCCCGATCTGGTCGCTGATATCATATTCGCCGACCAGCCGCTCGTCTCCCTCCAGCCAGTTCCACCTCGGGTCACCGCTAATCCTCCAGGCGGTTGCGATATAGGGCCAGAAATGTGTTGCGCCGGGCTGGTCAACCCACGCTTGCGCAACTGCGGCGGCGTCCTGCGGCCGGTTTGCGCGGAGCAGATGGCGGGTAAATCGCAGCGCCAGGCCCGCATCCGCAGCCCTGCCGATTGACATGAAGCGTGCCTCTGCTGCCGCCAGATCTCCTAACTCGTCAAGGCACCCTGCCTCGCTCGAATCAAACAGCAAGTCCTGGCCATATGCAGCGCGACCCCTTGCTATTACTGACAGCGCGGTTTCGAACTGCTTTGCATGCATCAAGCCCAGGATCAGCTCGCGCCACAGTGCGAGGTCCTTTGGACGGTTCATTGCGGCAGGGGTTAGCGTTCGCCAGGAAGATTTCCCTTCTCCGGCTTGCCAGCGAAGCCGTATCTGTGCGGCGTGTCCTTCAGCCCAAGCAGGGTTCGCTATCAGCCAGTGGTCCAGATATTTGTCTGCCTCTGCAGAAGACCCACACGCCAGTAGGGCAGAGACGAGGCCCAGTCTGGACTGCTGATTCCCAGGCTCAAGCGACAGCGCTCGCTGAAAATCCTCCACTGCTTCACGCCCGCCGTCGAGCCGGGTCTGGGCGACGGCATAGGCAATGTGGGAATTTTCCGGGGCGAGGGCTGCTGCCTGTTCGAAATGGCCAAGCGCCTTCTCGGTCTCATCGAGCGCGCGCTCAAGCGCGCCCATCATCTGATGGAGCCGCGCATCCTCGGGATTGGCCCGAATTGCACTGGCGACGAGGACTTTTGCGTCCCGCTCCGTCCAAGTGGACTGGGCCGCGATTGCCTGCCGCAGAACGTTGTCGGTCGAAAGACCCGATATTGGGGGAGGCTTTTGGCGCTCCATTGGTCTGTCGCTCACACTCTGCCGGTTTGGAATGGATGGTTGAAATCTTATCTAGCCCAGGCGCAAACGCGCTACCAAGACAAAAAAGGGTGACGGACCTTTCGGCCCGCCACCCTGATTTTTCAGTACTGGTATTCGTTCAATTAGAAATTGAACTGGATGCCAGCGTAGACGTAACGACCCAGAGCGTCATAGACCTGCGGGTAGGTATTACCGTTACCGAAGCCGGCGCCAACGTTACCCGAAAGCGGCGGAGCCTTGTCGAGAACGTTGTTGGCACCAAGACGGAACTGGTAGTGATCGCCAATCTGGGCAGTCATCACCACGTCGAAGTAGCTCTGCGCGGGGATAGTGTCAGCCGTACCAAAATTGGTGGCCGAGAAATACCGCCAGCGAACCGACGCACCGACACCGTTCTTGCCGTCAAAGCCAAGACGGGCCTGATGGCGCCATTTCGGGCTAGGCGTGCCGCAGATCGGACCGAACTGGCCAGCGCACTGGCTGATTGGGCCAACGCCTGAATCCACGTCCAGCTTGTCGAGGTAGGTGCCGACAAACGAAAGGTTCAGCTTGCCAGCGTCACCGATCGAACGGCTGTAAGAACCGTTCACGTCGATACCCTTGGTCGAAATACCGCCAATGTTCTGCGTCGTATCAATGACGTAGGCGTTAGGCGACAGCCACAGCGAACCAGCAGAGTCACGTTTGATCAGGCTACACAGAAACGGATCGCCGGTTGATGCGCAAGTGTCGAGAATGGTGTCTGCACCAATACCCGCAATTGCCTTCTTCAACTTGATGTCGAAGTAGTCGACCGACAATGCCAGCCCTGGCGCGAAGCCAGGTGTAAGCACGATGCCTGCGGTCCAAGTATCAGCAACTTCTGGCTGCAGATTAGCGTTACCGCCAATGAAGCCGTTGTATTGCTGAGCCGGGTTTTCCGGAATGTTGCCATATTGAGCGGCAGTCACACCCTGAAGCTGACATTGTGCCAAGGTATATGCCGGCGTAGCACTTGCGCAACCGTCGGTTTGACCATCCAGAGCGACACGGTTGGGAGCGAAGAGATCCTGCACGTTCGGTGCACGAACCGCGCGGTTATAACCACCGCGGAGCATGATATCCGAGGTCGGCGCAAGGATTGCTTCGATCTTGTAAGTGTCAGTGCTGAAGCTGTTGCCCGCATTCTTGTACTTGGAATAGCGGTAACCGGCAGTGATCGAGAATTCCTTGAGGAAGCTGTCGGTCACGATCGGCAGACGTGCTTCAGTGAAGAATTCCTTCACATTGAAAGAACCCTTGACCGGAAGTGTAGCTGCACCCTGACCGGTAAGATCGCCGGTCTGGAACGCCTGATCGGTGTTCAGTTCCAGCGATTCCTTGCGGTATTCGAAGCCGGCAACGAAGCCAACGCCTTCATCTGACCAAGGAGTCTGGAGACCGTAGTCACCCAGAGAGCCGGACAGCGAAGCGTTGAACACCTGCTCGGTGGTCAGGCCGCGCTGGAAGCCCGGAGTTGACAGATAGTTCACAGCTGCCGGATCAACCGAGTTCAAAGTGAATACATTCCACGGCACGCAATTCGGGTCAGTACCATCAAGGGTCGAGCGACACACTGGCGTCCCGTTCGGCCCTGTCACGACGTCCAGAGCGCGTGCAACGCGCGTTGCGGACAGATCGTTCAGGTATGTTTCAGCAAAGTTGGTCCGGCCATACTGATAGTACATATCGTATGACCAGGTCTTGCCGAGATCACCCTGCGTACCAATGACGGTGCGGTACGACGTATGCTGCAGGTCGTCCTGACGCGGACCACCTTCGATGTTACGACGCAGGAGGTAAACTCCGGCTACGTCATAGCTGTTACCCGTGGTCGGATCGACGCGCGTGGCGATGATATTCGACGGACGGCAGATGATCGATAGCTGCTGCGCAGACATCAGCGGGTTATCGCAATTGAGCGTGCTGGTGTTGCCGAAGTCACCCGACGGAGCGATCTGTGCTACAGTGCGGTCGTCCATGAACATGAACTCGGCATAGGGCTTGATCGAGTCGTTGATTTCGTAGTTTGCAAAGAAACCAGCGGTATAACGCTCATCAGGGCGCTGATAATAGTTCAACGGGTTGTAGTTGAAGATCGCAAAGCCGGGAACGAATGTCTGCGAACCATCAGGGTTAGGCTGATAGCTGGAGAAGTTGTCCGTCAGCAGGAAGCGGCCGCTCGGCGAAGTCGACGACCCGCCACAAGAAAAACCGCCAGCCTGCGTCCCGGCAAGGGCGCACGAGCTGTAATCGCGGTTGCCCTGCAGGACAGCGTTGATCTTGCGATAGCCGACATAAGCTGTGATGTGGCCGCGGCCATCATCAAAACTCGTGCCGATTGTCAGCGTAGCGTCGACCGCCCCGCCATCCGTCGAAGTGCCAGTCGGATAACCGAAGTTACGCGAGTCGAGCGGACCGGTGACGCTGGAATCAGCGCGGTTGTTGTGCATGTAAAACGAATACTGGCTGTCGAGGCGGATGCCTTCGAAATCCGTATCCATCACGAAGTTGACAACGCCAGCAACAGCGTCCGAACCGTAAACCGACGAGGCACCACCAGTTAGCACGTCAACACGCTTGATCAAAGCTGCTGGAATCATGTTGATGTCAGCAGCCGAAGAGTTCGGGTCACCTGGGACCAGGCGACGGTTGTTGACGAGAACCAGAGTACGCTCGGAACCGAGGTTGCGCAGGTTGAGAGTGGCAGTACCCGAAGAACCGTTCGAGATGTTGCCGCCCTGACCAGCGAATACCTGTGGCAGCGAGTTGACCAGGTCTTCGACGCGGGTCGTGCCAGTGTTTGCGATGTCTTCGCTGCCGACCACGGTAACCGGGCTAGCCGATTCAAGGTTGGGCTGGCGAATACGCGTGCCGGTGACGATGATCGGTGCATTGCTGGTTTGCGCGGTGGTGCTGGGCGACGCATCCTGCGCGAAAGCAGGAGCGCTGCAAAGCGCCAAGCCGAGCGCTACCGGAGCGGCACTGACCTTTAGAATGGATGAATGTTTCATTTGGATCTCAGTCCCCTTTTGGAAGGTGCGACCTGTTTGGTCTGATTACTGATAGTGCTTCAACCGGAGATAATTCTCCGATCAATGGCGAGCGGATGGGGGATGCTGGTCGCTATCGCAATTGAAAAGCACGGTAGACTGGGGTTTTTAAGTTCGTCTGTAACTTGTTTGCAACATGCCCGGTTGAGCCGAGGCAAGGGCCTTCTGCGCAATTCTTCGAGTCGATCGGAACGCCAGCTCGGCAAGTTCATCCGCGCTGTCTCTTGTGGCAGGAGAAAAGTCCTTGATCCCCCGGTATTTGGGTGTGCGGTCTACGAGTCTGGACCAAGAGTGCCGCTTGACCGGCTCAGGCGCCAAACCTAGGTTGCAAATCAAGATTGGAAATCAGAGAGGATATCTATGCCAACCGCCTATATCGTTGATGCTGTCAGAACCGCAGGTGGGCGCCGCGGCGGCCGTTTGGCGGGGGTCCATCCGGTTGATCTTGCCGCCGCCTCGCTTGATGCGCTGGTTCGCCGTACCGGAATCGATCCATCGGCAGTGGAAGATGTGATCATGGGCTGCGTCAGCCAGGCGGGCGAGCAGTCAATGCAGGTCGGCCGTAACGCTGTGCTGGCATCCAAGACGCTCCCCGAATCCACCCCGGCGGTGACCATCGATCGGCAGTGCGGATCATCGCAGCAGGCCATACAGTTTGCCGCACAGGCGGTGATGTCAGGCACGCAGGATGTGGTCATCGCGGCGGGTATCGAAAGCATGAGCCGCGTTCCGATGGGTTCGACCGCCACCTTCCACATGAAGGAAGGAATGGGCAATTATAAGTCGCCCGGCCTGGAGGAGAAATATCCCGGGGTCATGTGGTCGCAGTTCATGGGCGCAGAAATGATCGCCCAGAAGCATGGTTTTTCGAAGGATGATCTGGACCGCTTCGCGTTTCGGAGTCACCAACTGGCAATCGCTGCGACCAAGGCAGGGGCCTTTGACGCTGAAATGGTGCCGATCACGATCCACACCGCCGATGGCGAAGAACAGCATGTGGTGGACGAGGGCATCCGTTTTGATGCCACGCTGGAAAGCATCGCCTCGGTCAAGCTGCTGAGTGAAAAGGGGCGGATTACCGCGGCGTCCGCCAGCCAGATATGCGACGGATCAAGCGCGGCGCTGATTGTGTCTGAGCAGGTGCTGAAGGATCACGGGCTTACCCCCATGGCGCGAATTCACAATTTGACGGTGACCGCCGGCGATCCGATCATCATGCTGGAAGAGCCGCTGTTCGCGACCGATCGGGCGTTGCAGCGTGCAGGCATGAAGATCAGCGACATTGACCTGTATGAAGTGAACGAGGCGTTTGCTCCGGTACCGCTGGCCTGGCTCAAGCATACCGGGGCCGACCCTGATTGCCTCAACGTCAATGGCGGGGCGATAGCGCTGGGCCACCCGCTGGGCGCATCGGGCACCAAGCTGATGGCGACCTTGCTGCACGCGCTGAAGGCCCGCGGCAAGAAATATGGCCTGCAGACGATGTGTGAAGGCGGCGGTGTTGCCAATGTCACTATCGTTGAGGCACTTTGAGACCATTCGAACAGCGATTTTTTGAACACGAGAGGATTTTTACAGATGAAGATTGATAGCAGTGTTGCCGCAGTGGTCACTGGCGGCGCGTCAGGTTTGGGCGAAGCCACGGCGCGCGCCTTGGCTGCCAAGGGCGCCAAGGTCGCCATTTTCGACCTGCAAGAGGAAAAGGGCCAGAAGGTTGCGGCGGATATTGGCGGCATTTTCTGCGAAGTAAATGTGACCGATGATACGTCGGTCGATGCCGGTTTTGCCAAAGCGCGCGCAGCCCACGGGCAGGAGCGGGTGCTGGTCAACTGCGCCGGGGTTGGCAATGCGATGAAAACCGCCAGCCGTTCCAAGACTGATGGTTCGATCAAGCATTTCCCGCTCGACGCGTTCAACTTCATCATCCAGATCAATCTGGTCGGTACGTTCCGCTGCATCGCCAAATCGGCGGCCGGAATGCTGACGTTGGACGCGCTGGAAGACGGCGCGCGCGGAGCAATTGTCAATACGGCCAGTGTCGCGGCTGAAGACGGGCAGATGGGTCAGGCGGCTTATTCTGCATCCAAGGGCGGAGTGGTTGGCATGACGCTGCCAATCGCGCGCGATCTGATGAGTGAAGGCATTCGGGTGAATACAATTTTGCCCGGCATTTTCAACACGCCGCTGATGAATGCAGCGCCGCCTCAGGTCAAGGAAGCGCTTGCCGCATCGGTTCCTTTCCCCAAGCGGCTCGGCAACCCGGAAGAATATGCGATGCTGGCCATGTGCATGATCGAAAACGGCTATTTCAACGGTGAAGATGTTCGCCTTGATGGGGCAATCAGGATGGCGCCGCGTTAAGGCGGGGAAGGGACGGGAGAGCCTAATGCGTGACTATAGCCAGATCCGCTATGAGATAGAGGGGCCGATTGCCACCATAACGCTCAACCGGCCCGACAAGCTGAATGCTTATACACGACACATGGCGCGTGAAATTGCCGATGCGCTTGATCTTGCCGATGCCGACGATGCTGTGCGCGCGATCATCTTCACAGGCGCAGGGGAACGTGCCTTTTGCGCAGGCGCTGACCTGACGCCGGAAGGCGGGGGCGGGCCGTTTTCAAGCGACGCCCCGGTTGATGATCTGTCGGACGACAGTGTTCGGGACGGTGGCGGGCGGCTGACCTTGCGGCTGTTCCAGTGCAAGAAGCCGCTCATTTCTGCCTGCAACGGTGTTGCCGTGGGCGTGGGCGCAACCATGCAGCTGGCGATGGACTTTCGTCTCGCGTCAGAAACGGCACGCTACGGGTTTGTGTTTGCCCGGCGCGGCATTGTGCCGGAAGCCTGTTCGAGCTGGTTCCTGCCCAAGATCGTCGGGATCAGTCAAGCGCTCGAATGGTGCATGACCGGGCGAGTGTTCGATGCCGCAGAAGCACTCAACGGCGGGCTGGTGCGGTCGGTTCATGCGCCCGCAGACCTGATACCTGCAGCCCGCGCACTGGCGCTCGAAATTGCCGAGAACACGTCGGCTGTCTCGGTCGCCATGACCCGGGCGATGTTGTGGCGGCTTTCGCCAACCCAGCATCCCATGCTGGCACACCGGATTGATAGCCGGTCGATCTTCCGCCTGTCCAAAGGGGCCGATGCCAAGGAAGGGATCCAGAGCTTTCTCGAAAAGCGCCCACCAGAGTTCCCGGGCAAAGTGTCACGCGACATGCCGGACTTTTATCCTTGGTGGGATGAACCAGATTACGAGTAATTTCTGTTCAAAAATGAACCTTTTTTAGAAACATTACTTGTTTTACGGATCAGTTTCCTTAGAAACTTTCTGTATGACTCATGTGAACCAGCCTGCGCTGCACCTTAACCAGTTCCTGCCGTATCAACTATCGATCACTTCGAATGCGATCAGTAACCGGATTGCAGAAGTCTATCGGCGGCAATTTGACCTCAAGGTCACTGAATGGCGGGTGATGGCGGTGCTGGGGGATGCCGGCGCGATGACACAGCGGCAGTTGACCGAAATCACGGTGATGGACAAGGTCGCGGTCAATCGTGCGTGCAAGGTGCTGGAAGAGCGCGGCCTTGCCTCCCGCAAACCCAATGCACATGATGGGCGGTCACATTTGCTGGCCCTGACCAAGGAAGGGTGGGCGATGCATGATCAGATCGTCCCGCTCGCGCGCGAAATGGAACGTCGGCTGCTGGAACCGCTGAACGAAACTGACAAGCGGGCGCTGGAAAGCCTGTTGCAGCGGCTGCGTGATCAGTCGGAAAAGTTTGGCCCCGCTACCACCTGCGGCAGGAACGGGACCGGTTAGTTCGTGTGGTCAGGAGCTGGGGTTATTACCAGCCCCTGACCTTGGATTATTACTGCCCCGGTTTGGTGGCGAAGGCATCGCTGATCGAACAGGCGGCAGGGCCAAGGATCACGATAAACAGCACCGGCAGAATGAACAGAATCAGCGGAATAGTCATAATCGCTGGCAGACGCGCGGCCTTTTCTTCCGCGCGCATCATGCGCTCGTTACGGAATTCTGCGGACAGAACACGCAAAGCAGACGCCAGCGGCGTACCGTACCGTTCGGTCTGGACCATGGTTGTCACCACGCCCTTCACCGATTCCAGGTTTACCCGGTAAGCCAGATTGTTGAAGGCCATTCTCCGCTCCGTCAGGAATGACAGTTCAATTGCGGTCAGGGCGAATTCATCCCCCAGTTCCGGATAAGCGCGTCCAAGTTCCTTCGCGACGCGGTTGAAGGCAGCGTCCACCGTAAGACCAGCTTCGGCGCAAATCACCAATAGGTCGAGCGCGTCTGGCAGACCCTTGCGGATCAGATCGGTCCGCTTTTTGGCGATATTGCCCAGATAGACTTCGGGTCCCTTGTACCCGATCAGCACCATTACCGCGAAGCCAGCGAAACGCTTGAAGCTACCCCATTCGGGGAAGAAGTTCGACCAGTAAAAGATGCCCGCTCCAACCAGGCCCAGTACGATTGGCAGAACCAGCCGCGCAAAGATGACCACCACGGCCATTTCCTTGTTTCGGAAGCCGGCATGGGCAAGTTTCTGCTGGATAGCTTCGATCTGGCTCTTCTGCAGGACCTTCATGCCCTGCAGTGTTTCCTTGACCCTTTCGGTGCCTTCCGATTTGCGCACCAGGCTGGTGCGCTTCTTGGCATTCGATTTGACGATGCCAGCCTTGAGTTCATCGCGGCGCGCATTGAGCGCCTTGACGCGGCTAGCCATCGGATCCTTGACCGTGACCGCAGCGTAAACCGCCATGATTACAGCGAAGGCTGCAATCCCGGCAAGGATCGAAGCGACCAGTATGACGTTGAAACCAAGCAGTGTTGGTCCTGGCGGGGTGTTGATCATTGTCTATATCCTCGCTCAGATCTCAAAGCTGACCATTTTGGCCATGATGAAGGCGCCAAGGCCCATCCACACCGCGCCGCCCAGGCCGATCACAATCAGGCGTTCGTCAATGAAGAACTTTCCGATATAGCTTGGGTTGATCCACCAGATCATGAAGAACACGATGAATGGCAGGGCGCCCACGATATAGGCCGAAGCTTTCGATTCAGAGCTCATCGCCCGGATTTTCAGCTTCATCTGCGAACGCTTGCGCAACACATCGCCCAGGTTGGACAATGTTTCTGCAAGGTTACCCCCTGTTTCGCGCTGAATTGCCAGCGTGATACAGAAGAAGTTGAATTCGGAAATTGCCAGCCGGTCAGCGGTTTCCTGAAGCGATTCCTCCATCGTGCGGCCAATCTTGATCCGCTCGACCACGCCCTTGAACTCTTCACCCACAGGGCCGGGCACTTCCGTAGCGACCACGCCCAGCGTTTCAGTGACGGGCAGGCCCGACCGCAAGCCGCGCACCAGAAGGTCGATGGCGTCGGGGAACTTGACGTTGAAATTGTTGGTCCGCTTCTTGATGAAAGAATTGACCACCATATGCGGCAGGCCAATGCCAACCAGCAGGCCGACCCCCAGCGACAATATGAAGGACCCGGTACGCAAGAACATGATGATGGCAATCACCAGCGCAAGGCCAAGCGAGGTGTAGATATACTGCGATAGGGTCCAGCTTTTGCCAGTCCGATCGAGCCTGGCCGCCAGCGCTTCAGCACGCGAGCCCGAGCCTTTGACCTTGAAGGTCTTGGGTTTGCGGGAAGCGATTGCCTTCTTGAGCTGCGATTCAACCTTGGTGTCAGTGCTTTCGGAATGGCGATAACGCACCGCTTCGAGCCGACGCTGGCTGGCTTTGCCAACCGACGGGCTGGAGAGCAGCATATAGCCAATCCCCATCAAACCCATCAGCCCGCAAATTACCAGCAGAAGCTGCAGAATGCCCATGATCTAATCCAGCCTTTCCTAAACCCACTTCGCGCCGGTCGGGGAGCTCACCCTGCCAATTGGACAGGATGAGCCCGCCCCCCGATCATTCAGCCGGGACCGATGCCCGCGCTGGCTTTTCTTTCTTCGCCAGCAGCGACTTGAGATCGAAATTGCCCAACAGGCTCTTCTTCTCCGGCTTGTCGCTATCGGCTACTTCATCGCTGGCACCCATGATCCGGTCAGCAATCTGACGAACAACCCCGCTCGATTTGTTCGAGCGGTTGGCTTCGGCAAAGGTCTGGCCAAGCTTGGCGGCATTGACCGCCGCTTTCACATCATAAGGAATCGAGAAATCAATCTTGCGCTCGATCGAAGCCTCAAAATCAGCCTTGCTGATTTCGGACATCCCCGCTTGAACCTTATTGGCCACGATCAGAGGTGTCGCGTGGGCTGCGTTGGTCTTGAGCCATGACAGAATGCGGATTGTATCGCGCGCCGAAGCCAGCGTCATTTCCGTTGCCAGCACAACCACATTCACATCTGCCAGCAGATGCGGGAAGTTGATCAGCATGTTGCGCGGAAGATCGATCATCGTCATTTCGAACGACTGGCGGAATTCTTCCTCCAGCTGCACAAACGCCGATCCATCGGTCATCAGCGGCGAGTTGATCGGAGCTTCCGCCGAAAGAATGGCAAGATTGTCATTCGCGCGGATCATGGCCCGTTCGATGAACAGCCCGTCGATCCGGCTCGGATTGTCGATCGCATCGGTCAGACCGCGGCCCGGTTCCAGATCCAGCGCCAGTGCGCCGGTTCCGAAATGGATATCGAGATCGAGCAGCGCCGTTGGGAGCTTGTGATCGCTGCTGAACAGCCACGCCAGCGATGTTGCCAGCGTAGATGCACCAACCCCGCCGCGGGTCCCCACGATTGCGGTCGAGATATGGCGCCGGGCAGCATCAGGATCGCTCATCTTGGGGGCAGAGAAGACCGCCTGCGCCTGCGTCAGCGAATCGCGCAACTGGCCAGCAGATAGCGGCTTGAGCAAATAGTCATGGATGCCGCTCGACAGCAGGTCGCGGTACAAGCGTACATCGTTCACCTGGCCGACGGCAATCACCACTGTGCCCGGTTCGCAAACCTCAGCCAGGGCGTTGATGTCATTCAGCGGGTCACCGCTTTCCGACAGGTCGACCATCAGGATGTTGGGGCTTGCTGCTACCGATAGGGACTGGACCGCATTGCGCAGCCCGCCCTTGGCGCATTTTTCCGACTGCCAGCCCATTTCAATTACGATCGGGCGCAGAACATCGAGTGCAGCTTCGTCGCAAATGAATGCGGCAAAGGGGTCACGATTGCCTGAGGCTCCAGATTTCCAAGGTGCGTTCATGGTCTTTCCCCCTTACTGTCCACTGCCGCCGCTGGAACCGCCGCCTGTCGACGACGATTTCAGCCCACCTTCGCCAGAAGGCGCCTGGTTGCGGAAGCTGTTAATTGCCTTGGTCGAGGTCGAGACAACGGTTTCACCCGTTCCTGCCTGTCCCACGATCAAATCTTCTGGATTGGCAACCATTGCCGCCAGATTGGCATTGGTCGCGCAGCCGTAATTGGCGCGTGTGCCATTGTTGAAATTCATGTCGGAGGTTTCCGACCAGTCGGGGCAGCCCGGTACCGAAGCGGTTGACCGGGTGATGACCACGCGGGCACTGCCCGGCTGGACATAACCTGCGGTAACTGGTGCGCCTTCGCTGACCAAAATGCCGTAATGTGCGGCCACAGCGGCGATGGCATTGCGGGTTGCACCGCTCATCATCGGATCTTCGATCGAAACCCGGTCGCCGTAGCGCAAATCCATCGATTCGAACCACGATGTCAGGCGCTTCTGCTCGGTGGCAGAAATGCCGCCCGATCCCGATTCAACGTCGAAGGTGTAATTGGTGCGTTCAACCACCGGCTGGCGCACGCTGTTGAGCGAGCGGTTGGCGGGCATGCCGCCGCAAGCGCTGAGGGTGACCCCGAGCGAAAGGGCGAGAACGCCAGCTAATTTGCGATGTGATGCAATAGGCATTGTTTTCACCTTTCTCACTTGAGGTTGAAGCCAGGATTGACGTCTGCTTCGGCGCGCCGTTCCTTCTTCTTCCCTTTGGTTTGGTTGCTGCTGGCCATGCGGTCTTCAGGGGAAGTGCCGGGCAGCAAGGATTCAGGATCGATCCGCGAAACGGACGGCGGCGGTGCGTCGCCTTGCTTGACGGTCGGGCCGGGGCGCTGTGCCCCGCTGACGCCGTCATTTTCCTGATAGCCAAGCAGGCTCTGCAGCTCGGTCGAGGCGCGGAAACCGTCGGTTGGCAGTTTGATGTCGCTCGCGTTGACCGGTTTCACCAGATATGGTGTCACCACAATCACAAGTTCGGTTTCACCGCGGCGGAAATCCTTCGAGCGGAACAGATTGCCGAGGATCGGCACATCGCCGAGACCTGGGGCCTTGTCGATAGTGTTCTGTGCATTGTTGGACATCAGACCAGCGATCATGAAGCTCTGGCCGGAGCCGAGTTCAACCGTCGTTTCTGCCCGCCGAGTGGTCAGTGCCGGGATCTGGAAGCCGTTAAGCGTCACTGCCCCCTGGCTTGAAAGTTCCGACACTTCAGGGCGCACGCGGAGCGAAATCCGGCCATTGGCCAGGACGGTCGGCGTATAAGCCAGGCTGACCCCGTATTTGCGATATTGCACCGACGTTGCGCCCAGACCCTGGCTGACCGGGATCGGGAATTCGCCGCCGGCCAGGAAGTCGGCGGTTTCACCCGAAAGTGCGGTCAAATTGGGCTGCGACAGCGTGGTCACCAAACCTTCACGTTCTGCAAGGTCAAGCGCGCCGCCGAGATCGAGGCCAAGGAATTTGCCAAACGCTGCCAGCGTGCCGCCGGTCCCTGCCGAAGCAACGACAGAAGCGCCGGTTGGGCCTTTGGCTGCACCCACTTGGAGCGGGCCGCCGGGCGTGAACTGAGTGGTCGCACCGCGACCAATCCCAACCCCGAACTGGAAGCCATTGGACGAATCGTTGCTGACCAGATTGGCGCCAATGGCGCGTACTAGTGAGCGGCTGACTTCCGCAAACCGAACCTGCAAGTTGACTTGCAGCGGGGTTGCCATCTTGAGGCGGCTGATAACATTGCTGTCCTTGCCGACGAAGGCCTGCACCAGACGTTCAGCTTCAGCAGCATCTTCCGGCGCGGCAACCGTGCCCGTCAACAGGATCGTATTGGTTCCCATAGTCGATACAGTGATCTTCGCTTCGGGCATCGCCAGCGTCAGCATCTGATCGACGCTGTCGAGGTTTGATCCGACCCGAATGTTGGCCGACCACACAATCTGGCCTGCAGCATTGCTGGCATAAAGCGTCGTTTCGCCGCCAGACTTGCCGAAGACATACAGCTGCTGTTTCGATTTGACCTGCACGTCGGCAATTGCATCGTTGGCGACAAACACGTCCGCCATGGACCCTGGAACGGTCACCAATTCGCCCCGGCCGATCGACAGAACGATGTTCTGCTTCGGGCTGTTGACGGACTGGGCGTTGGCAATTCCGGTCTGCAGGCCCGTCATCGGGACGATTGCCAGAGTGGAAAGCAACAAGGTAGCTGTCAGGCGGCGGTTCATGGTTTTGCCCCTCGATTGGGTGCCACGAAGGTGGCGGGCGGACGGTGAGTTCTTGCTAATCATGTCAGTTCTTCCCCACTGGAACGACCACTGTCGTTTTGCCGCGGGTCACCCGAACAACCGGTCCGGTAGGCTGGCTTGAGCCTGCGTCCGATACGCCCATCGATGGGGCTGTATTGTTTTCCTTGGGCATTGTGGTGCGCTGGAAGCGCGACACATCGCCGCCGGTCACAAAGGACGTCGTCTTGTCATTTGGCTGCAGGACAGCGCTGGCGAGCAGACGCTCTTCTTCCTGC